>NZ_JASBOI010000001.1:0-341101 GCF_039907245.1 Corynebacterium sp. c24Ua_83
GTGTCGGGCTGGCAATTAACCGCTTTTGACAACTCTTGCATCTAACCCCGCACAACCTTCACAGTCACGCCGCCGAAAATCGACAGCCCGCGGATCAGCAACAGGGGAGCGTCCTCCGGCGAACTATTCGGGTGGATCGCGCCGTTCTCCACCACTAGCTCGTTGCCGCCGAAAATAGCCAGGCCGCCCATATCGACGCGCACGCCCTCCGGCACCAGCACATCCGCCCCACCAAAGCAGCTATTCAGCCACAGCGTGGTCACCGGATCGCTAAACCGGCAATCCCGCAGGTCAAAGTCCGAACCGCCGAAAATATTGAAGTTCCAGTGAGCCTTCGGCACCTGCCACGCAGCCTTCGTCACCCCGCCGAACATCGCTAGGCTGAAGCCCGTCTCGGAGCCCCCGGCAGTCACCAGCGACCGCGACCGCGCAAGTACCATTTCACGGTGGCGTTGGGCGTCCGAAGCCTGGTGAGCAGCCCACTCCACGTCACTCGGCGCGCGGTGCGCAACCGCAGTGCTCGCGCCAGGTCCAAAGAGCAACCCCGCAGGCTCATCCACCAAATCATCCAGCAAGTCCACCAACTCGCTACGCTGGGTCGCAGCATGCGCTTGGCCCGACCGCTCGTCGAACTCTGCGATAGTCAGCTGACCATCGGCCATCGCCCTGGACAGCGCCTCCACGGCGCCGGATCGTTCCTGGTCGGTGCAGCGCTTGTCTTTGTACTCGCTCATGGTTTTACCCTACTAAAGGAGTCCCCCATTCTCTCTCCATATCGCGTAAACCTAGATTGGCTCTGGGGCACCCCACCCGGCAACGATGGCACGCCCGCCACTGTTCGCGCCGCTCTTTTTGGTGTTGACGCCCACACTTCAGCCGAAGCCTGGCTCCGTACCCTGTCCGCGGACGAAGACGGCCGGCGGGGCGAGGGAGGTTGGGGTGCCGAACTGGTCAACCCCGACGACACGACTGGTCCGGCGTTGGTGGACATCACCTCCGCCGGCGAGGATGTGGCCGACGGAATCGAGGACGGCACGCAGAACTTCTACGAGTTCCTTGCCGAACGTGCCGCCCGTGCCGAGCGCGGCGAAAACCCCTATGCCAGCGAGTTGACCGTGGAGTGGCGCGAGCTGCCGCGAACCTAGCGCGTCCAGCCCGCCGCTACTTGTCGTCGTTCTCCAGTGGCCCGAGCTCCGCGACCAGTACCTCCTGGGCGACCTTCATCGCCGAGAGGGCAGCGGGGGCGCCGCAGTAGCCGGAGGCGTGGATGATCGCCTCCGTGATCTCCGTGCGTGTCAGGCCGTTCTCCAGCGCGCCGCGGACGTGCCCGCGCAGCTCTTCGGTCGCGCGCAGCGCCACCAGCATGCCTATGTTCAGCAGGCTGCGGTCGCGGCGAGCCAGCCCGTCGCGGGTCCAGACGGAACCCCAGACGGTCTCGGTGACGTGCTTCTGCAGCGCCTCGCCATCGGAGCCCGCGTTACGCTCCAGGGCGGCATCCACGAATGCGTCACCCATGACTTCCCGGCGGACCTGAATGCCTGCCTCAAAGCGCTCGTCGTTGGTGGCCGGGTTCTGATTCGCGGTGTTATCGCTGGTCATGGGTCTGATTCTCCTAAGATGTTGGGAAAGATTGTGTGTCTAAAATTTTTTTCTGCTACTTCCGCAGCAGGTTCTCCAGCTGGCGGGCGGATTCCTTCAAATCCGCGCCGAACTTCTCTGCCGGGTGCTCGCCCATGCGGGCGACGGGGCCAGAGATGGAAAGGCAGGCGATCACCGTGCGGTTCTGCGCGTCCGCCCCGTAGACTGGCACGGAGGCCGAAGCCAGGGAGGGGTCGCGCTCGGCGGAGGATTCCGCGATCCCCTCGGCGGCGATCTTCTCTAACTCCTCGCGCGTGTACGCGGCATCCGGCAGGACCTGGTTCTGGAATGCCTCCGGCGCATAAGCAACCAGCAGCTTGGCCGCGGATCCGGCAGTCAACGTCATCCGGTGGCCCACCGGAACCGTATCCCGCAGCCCGGTGGCGGGCTCAGCGTTGGCGATGCACACGCGCTCCATCCCGGAAAGGCGGTATAGCTGCACTGATTCGCCCGTCTTTGCCATGAGGTCGGGCAGGATGAACTCTGCGGCGTCCTCAAGACGAGAAGAGGTAGACGGCGCCATCTCGGACAGGGCTGGGCCAGTGACCCACGCACCGTCCACCCCGCGCTCGATCAACCGGTGCTTCTCCAGCGCGACGGCGATACGGTGCGCCGTGGCGCGCGGAAGGCCGGTGATGGCGCACAGATCGGAAAGGTTGCGGGGCTCCGCTGCGATCACCGTTAGAATGTAGATCGCACGGTCCAAAACTTGAATGCCGCTCGTTGCGGGAATTTCCGTATTGTGTCCCATGATTTGATACTATACATTCCATCCAGTGGAACTGTATAGCGGACACAGAGGAGAGACTGTGACGAACCAACCCCTAACCCTCGCGGAAAAAGTCTGGCGCGACCACATCGTTGCAGCCGGAGAAAACGGCGGCCCCGACCTGCTGTACATCGACCTGCACCTGGTGCACGAGGTCACCTCGCCCCAGGCATTCGACGGCCTGCGCCAGGCCGGCCGCAAGGTCCGCCGCCCGGATCTGACCATCGCCACCGAGGACCACAACGTCCCCACCGTTGGCGTGAAGACCGGCGACCTGCAGGAGATCCAGGAGCCCACCAGCCGCCTGCAAGTATCCACCCTGCGCGACAACGCCAAAGAATTCGGCATCCGCCTGCACTCCATGGGTGACATCGAACAGGGCATCGTCCACACCGTCGGCCCCCAGCTGGGCCTGACCCAGCCTGGCATGACCGTCGTCTGCGGCGACTCGCACACCTCCACACACGGTGCCTTCGGCTCTATCGCCATGGGCATCGGCACCAGCGAGGTCGAGCACGTGCTGGCCACCCAGACCCTGCCGCTGAAGCCTTTCAAGACCATGGCCATTGAGGTCTCCGGCGAACTGCAGCCGGGCGTGACCTCCAAGGACCTGATCCTGGCCATCATCGCCAAGATCGGCACCGGTGGCGGCCAGGGACACATCATCGAATACCGTGGCGAGGCCATCGAGAAGCTGTCCATGGAAGCCCGCATGACCATGTGCAACATGTCCATCGAAGCCGGCGCCCGCGCGGGCATGATCGCCCCCGACCAGACCACCTTCGACTACCTCGAAGGGCGCCCGCACGCGCCGAAGGGCGAGGACTGGGACGCAGCCGTGGAGTACTGGAAGTCCCTGCGCACCGATGACGACGCGCAGTTCGACACAGTCGTCCACATCGACGGCTCCGCACTGACCCCCTTCGTCACCTGGGGCACCAACCCCGGCCAGGGCCTGCCGCTGGCGGAATCCATCCCGCAGCTGGAGGACTTCACCAACGACAACGACCGCCTCGCCGCCGAGCGCGCCATGGAGTACATGGACTTGAAGCCGGGCACCCCGCTGCGCGATATCAAGATCGACACGGTCTTCCTCGGCTCCTGCACCAACTCCCGCATCGAGGACCTGCGCGCCGCCGCGGAGGTCGTCAAGGGCCGCTCTGTCGCCGAGGGCACGCGCATGATCGTTGTTCCTTCCTCCACGCGAGTGAAGATGCAAGCGGAAGAAGAGGGGCTAGACAAGATCTTTATTGACGCCGGGGCGGAGTGGCGCACCGCAGGTTGTTCCATGTGCCTCGGAATGAACCCGGACCAGCTTGCCCCGGGCGAGCGTTCGGCCTCCACATCCAACCGAAACTTCGAAGGCCGCCAGGGCAAGGGCGGGCGCACCCACCTGGTTTCCCCACCAGTTGCCGCCGCCACCGCCGTGACGGGCCACCTTGCAGGCCCGGCGGATCTGTAAGACAGACCGCTAGATACCCGCACAAGACCCGCCTAAAAATTTTTCGAGCCTCCCCGCCAGCGACCTAAGTAGCAGGTGGGGGGCAGAAAGCAGAAGAGAACACCATGGAAAAGTTCAACACCCACACTGGCGTGGCGGCACCGCTGAACCGCTCTAACGTCGACACCGACCAGATCATCCCCGCCGTCTACCTGAAGCGCGTGACCCGCACCGGCTTCGAGGACGGCCTGTTCGCCGGCTGGCGCAAGGACCCGGAGTTCGTTCTGAACCAGGAGCCCTACAAGAACGCCTCCGTGCTGGTGGCCGGCCCTGACTTCGGCACTGGCTCCTCCCGTGAGCACGCCGTCTGGGCACTGATGGATTACGGCTTCCGCGTGGTTCTATCCTCCCGCTTTGCCGACATTTTCCGCGGCAACTCCGGCAAGGCCGGTCTGCTGGCCGCCCAGATGGAACAGAGCGACATCGAGCTGATCTGGAAGCTCCTGGAACAACAGCCGGGCGCGGAAATCACCGTGAACCTGGAAGACCGCACCGTCACTCTGGGTACCCACACCTTCGGCTTCGACGTGGACGACTACACCCGCTGGCGCCTGATGGAGGGCCTGGACGACATCGGCCTGACCCTGCGCAACGAAGAGGCCATCGAGGCCTTCGAATCCCAGCGCGCCAGCTTCAAGCCGCGCACCATTCCTGCAAGCTAGCGCAGGCCAGCCCGGGTGCCGGGGAACTGGTCGCTACTTCACGGATAGCGGGCTGGCCAGGTAATCCAGCCCCAGCAGCTTATCCCCGGCGAAGTGCAGCACCCAGGTGCTGGACTTCTTCACGCGCATATCCTCAATCTCCACGTCGTGCTCGCCCGCGATGCGGGCCAGCACACCCGGGATCACCGTGCCCTGGGCAACAACCATGGACACCGGCGCGGCCGTGGCGGCGTGGAACGCATCCACCGCTGCATCCGAATCGGCAGCCCACCCGGCATCGCCCAGGTTGGCGTCAAAAGTAACTTCCAACCCTAAGTCCTGAGCAATCGGCGCGGCCGTGTGCTCGCAACGCACCGGAACGGCCGAAGAAATCGTCTCCGGGCGGTAGCCCGACAGCTCAGAGACCAGCAGCTCCGCCTGGCGGCGGCCCTTCTTGCTCAAGGGGCGCAGGTCATCGTCGCCGGCCCAACCCTCGCGGGCATGCGCCTTCGCGTGGCGAACGTACAGCACGCGGCGGTCACAACCCAGCTTCAGCACACCCATGGCGGCATCCACGACCTTCAGGTCGGCCTCGTAGCTCAGCAGCTCCTTGGCCTCCTCCGGGGAAACCCAGCGCAGCTCATCGGATTCATCGTTGGGCTCGAACTTGCCGGACAAGTGCTGGGCAGTCCAGTAATAAACCACCTTCGTGCGCGAACCAACCGGGTAGTGGACATAACCCAGAACCCAGCCCAGGCGCACGCTGAATCCGGTCTCCTCCCAGATCTCGCGCATGGCGGTACCCGGCAGATTCTCGCCCGGATCGACCTTGCCCTTCGGCAGCGACCAGTCGTCGTAACGGGGACGGTGGATGATCGCGATCTCCACGTCCGTGGACTCGGGAGAGTTAGGGGTGGAGGCGGCGGCGTCCGAAGAGAAGCGCCAAATAACCGCACCCGCGGCGAAGGTCGGGCGGGCGAACTCCTCGCTGGGGCGGGATCCGATGCGGGTCACGTGGCCCTGATCGTGCCGCGACATGGCCAGGGACGTAGAAAGATCGCCAGTTCCTGTGTGAGTGATCACTTTTAAAGGGATCCCTTTCGATAGACTATTGCCGACAATCGTATAACGAACCCAAAAGTTATACCGAACTCAGCCAGACAAGTAGGCACGCAGTATAGGCGCACAGCGCAAGTGGGAAGGCGACAAGCAGATGGTGCAAGTAGCAGTGATGGGCGCAGGCTCCTGGGGCACGACGGTTGCCAAGGTTTTTGCTGACGCCGGTAACGAGGTCCGCCTCTGGGCGCGCCGCGCCGAAGTCGCCGACGACGTGCGCGACAATCACCGAAACAGCGCCTACCTGGGGGACATCGAACTGCCGGACGCGATGACCGCGACGGCCGACCCAGCCGAAGCACTGAGCGGCGCGGAGATCGTGGTGCTGGGAGTACCGTCGCAGTCGCTGCGCGAAAACCTGCAGAACTGGAAGGGGCTCATCGGCCCGGATGCCTCCTTGGTGAGCCTGGCCAAGGGCATCGAACACTCCAGCGGCCTGCGGATGAGCCAGCTGATCTCCGAGGTCGCGGAAGTGCCCAGCGAGCGCGTTGCCGTGCTGACCGGGCCGAACCTGGCCCGCGAAGTGGCCCAGGGGCAGCCCGCCGCAACCGTTGTGGCCTGCACCGACATGGACCGCGCGAAGCTGATCCAGGCGGCCGTGGCTGCACCGTACTTCCGCCCGTACACCAACACGGACGTCATCGGCTGTGAAATCGCCGGCACTTGCAAGAACATCATCGCCCTGGCGGCGGGCATTGCTGCGGGCATGGGGTTCGGCGACAACACCGCCGCCACCGTCATCACCCGCGGGCTGGCGGAAACGACCCGCCTGGCTCTGAAAGTCGGCGCCGACGCGCGCACCCTCAGCGGGCTGGCGGGCATGGGAGACCTGGTTGCCACGTGTACCTCCAAGCTCTCGCGCAACCGCAGCTTCGGCGAGCGCCTCGGCCAGGGCGAAAGCCTGGAAGAAGCTGCCAAGGCCACCAAGGGACAGGTGGCCGAAGGCGTGGTCAGCAGCCAGTCCGTCTTCGAGCTGGCGGAGAAGGTCGGCGTAGAAATGCCTATCACCGAGGCCGTTGTGGGGGTATGCCACGAAGGTGCGGATGTGCAGCAGATAATGATGGGGCTGCTTGGGCGCAGCAAGAAGGCCGAGTAGACCTAAGCAGACTGGCAGTTCGGTTGAAGGGGCGGGGCGGTGAGGATGTGGCGTCCTAAAAACGGCTAAGGTAAAAAGCCGTGAGTAACGAAGCCAAGAAGCACGCACGCACCACCGTCGCCGTCCTGTACGGCGGCCAGTCGACTGAGCACTCCGTATCCTGCATTAGCGCAGGTGCGGTGATCGACCACCTGGACCCGGAGATTTACGACGTGGTTCCCGTGGGGATCACCGAGGCCGGCGCGTGGGTGCCCGGGACGACCGACACCTCCCAGCTGCGCGCGGACGGGCGGGACATGCCGCGCGTGGAAGACGGGGGCGTGCACGTGCAGCTGACGTTTGGCGGGGCTGGAACTGACGCGGCGGGCGAGATGCGCTACGTGACTGGCCCGCAGGCAGGCGAAGTGTTTGCGCAGGTGGACGTTGTTTTCCCGGTGCTGCACGGCATGAACGGCGAGGACGGCACCGTGCAGGGCGTGCTGGATCTGGCTGGCGTGCGGTACGTCGGCAATGGCGTGCTGGCCTCGGCGGCGGGCATGGACAAGGACTTCACCAAGCGGCTGGCGCGCGAGGCTGGCATCCCGGTGGGCGAGGAGCTGATCCTGTTCCAGCCCCGCGAGCTGACAGCGGAGGAGAAGGAGCGGCTGGGGCTGCCCGTGTTCGTGAAACCGGCGCGCGGCGGATCCAGCATCGGCATCTCCAAGGTGGACAGCTGGGAGGAGTTCGATGCCGCCGTTGACCTGGCCTTTTCCCACGACAACAAGGTGATCGTGGAGGCCATGATCCACGGCGCCGAGGTCGAGTGCGGTGTGCTGCAGCACGCGGATGGCTCGATCGTGTCTTCTGTTCCGGCGATGCTGAACGGCACTGAGGATGGTGCCGAAGGGTTCTATGGTTTCGACGCCAAGTATGTCGACTCCACCGTTTCCGCCACCATTCCGGCGCCGCTACCTGCGGAGACGATCAAGGAGATCCGTCAACTGGCCATTCGCACGTTCAACGCGCTGGGGTGCGACGGCATCGCGCGTGTGGACTTCTTTGCGACGGAAAACGGACCCGTGCTGAACGAGATCAACACGATGCCTGGATTTACGCCCATCTCGATGTATCCGAAGATGTTCGCCGCTGAAGGTGTGAGCTTCGGCGACCTGGTCAGCGCGCTGATCGCCCGCGCCCTGGCCTAGCTGGGTTGCTGGCTCTAGCTCTGATTTAGCTGGGAGTAGCTGCCCGGCTCTGGCTTAGCTGGCTGGGTCTGATTTAGCTGGCTGGCTCTGGCTGGAGCTGGTTTAACTGGGAGTAGCTGCCTGGGGCTTTGCTGGCTGGCTCTGCCGCTGTTGCAGAAGTGAAGGTGATAGACAAATGCGGCTGTAGGGGCGGTTGTTAGTTCCTTTCGGGATGTACATCGGGCGAGCTTCCGGTGCAGATGTCGCTAGAACGGGAATCTGTTATTGATACCAGTTTTCTTTAACCTAAACCTGCAGGTCAGAGACTCGATCTAATTTGCGGGGATTTGGTCGCGGCGACATATTCCCGTTCTAACGACATTTGGTGCCGGGGTGTGCCTATTCTTTCGCCAGCTGCGGGGATGGATTTCTGTTCTGATGACATTGAGGCTGGGATGTGCCCATTACTAGCCGGCACGAGGGGGAAGTGCCGGAATGGCTGCAGATTTTTGGACCGCGGAGAGGAGAAGTGCCGGGATAGCTGCCGTTTTGGGGCCGCGGAGGGCGAAAGTGTCGGAAAAGTTGCAATTTGTTACTGGGACGTATTTTCAATATTGCAAACATGCAGGTCAGGAGCTTTTTGCTTGCGAGGGTGAGAGTAGCGTTTTGACGTTTTGCAACTTTTCCGACATTTGGCACTGACGGCATGGTGTGAGTGAGGTTCCTGTTGCAGGTGGGAAGCGCGGGGCTGCGGATGTGGAGTGTGGGACTGCAGAGGTGGCGTGTGCAGGGCCGCTACTGCTGGACCTGGGCGGGGCGGCTACCGTCGGGGGCGCCAGGCTGCTACTGCTGAGCCGGGGTGGACTGCTTCTCAGTCTGCTTGAGGGAAGAAGAGATTGCGCTGGTCACGGAAGTGATGACCTTGTCGCCGGCGGATTGCGGCATCGCCAGCCCCACAATCTGCTCCCGGCCCAGGGCATACCAGTGGCCCATCGTCGACCCGCGGGAAAGCGAGGGGTCGGAGAACCACGGAACGTCATCTACCTGGGTTAGGTTGGCTCCCGGCTCATAGGCCTCAGGCATCTCCAGGCCACAGCGAATGACCACCGGCTCATGCCCTTCGGCCAGGTAAGTCGCCGAGCCGCTGGGAGCCTTGTCGAACACCGACTCGTCCACACCCTCGGGCAGCGCATCGGGGTTCTTCACCTTGGAGCCACCATCAGATGCAGCGCCGTTGGACTTCCCGTTGCCGGATTTGTCGTCGCCGGTATTCCCACCAGACTTGCTACCGGTCGAAATGTGAACCAGGCGCCAATCGCCCAGCGAATCCGGCAGAGATTCCAGGAACTTGCGGCACGCTGGGGACTCGGTCGCGCCACCGGATGTGCCAGCCTCGCCGGAGCCACCGGAATCACCGGATGTGCCAGCCTCGCCGGAGCCACCGGAGCCACCGGAGCCACCGGAGCCGCCAGCGCCGCCAGCCTCGCCAGTCTCGCCAGTCTCGCCAGAGCCACCGGATGCGCCAGCGCCGCCGGAACCACCGGTGCCGCCGGCCACCGGAGCCTCGGACAGTGGGTAGGGGGCGGGCTTTGCTGGAGAGTTGGCGTCATAAAGAGAAGAAAGAGTAGAACCAACCCCCTCGAGCGCGCTGCCCACGTCGGAAGAAGCCGTCACCGCGACCGCGGGCGAACCCCCGACCGCGTACCAAGTACGCAGGTCAGAGCCCGGGGTGGCATCGGAAACGGCGGTCCAGCGTGCATCGCCAGAAGTAAACACCGGCGATAGCACTGTGTACTGATCCGGCACATTCACCCCGCAGCGCACAGACAGCTCCGCGCCCGAAGAATCACGATAAGCCGCGGCCCCATCTGGCGCTGGATCCCGCACCTCCACGGAGCGGAATCGATCTAAGTCCCGCGGCAGTGCCGCCACGAAATCGGCACACACCTGCGACGATGCCTCCGGCGCATCCACCGGCCCCATCGCCACCGGAGCGTAGACCTTCTTATCCATCGTGATCTTCGCCGCCACGATCACCACAACAATCAGCAAAATAGCCAGCACCGTCGACAACACCAGAAGGTACCGCGGGGTGGACACGGGAGAGGTGGAATCGTCACTCATAGCGCACCATCTTAATTAGACTTGTCGCGGTACCCCAAGCATCACTCGACTGAAAGGCCGCATGCGTACTTCACTCACCGTCGCCGAGGCCGGCGAGGCCGCCACCATCGCGGCGATCCGCCAGGCTGCACCGAGTTCTCTTAATGGTGATGACGCCGCAGTGTTGGAGCCCACAGGCACCAATTCACGGCACGTGTGCTCGACGGACATTCTCGTTCAGGACCGGCACTTCACCTTCGACTACTCGACTCCGTGGGAGGTCGGGGTGAAAGCTGTGACGCAGAACTTCGCGGACATTCAGGCGATGGGCGCCAGGCCGACGGCGATCCTGATGGCGATCGCCACGCCGGGGGATTTGCCGCTGCAGACGGTGGCGGATATTGCGCGCGGCATTGACGAGGGAGCCTCCCCGTGGGCGGCGGAGCTGGTCGGCGGGGACGTTGTGACCAGCAAAGACTTGGTCATTTCCATCACCGCCTTGGGTGAGATCTCCGGGCCTGCTGCAGCACTGACCTTGGACGGCGCGGGCGTGGGGCAGCGGATTATCGCCAGCGGGCCGATCGGTTACAGCGCGGCGGGCCTGGCGATCCTGCGCCACTACGGCTCGCGCAAGGCGATCCCGGCGGACGATCCGATTCTCAACGAGCTGGCGGATTGGCACTGCGCCCCGCGTCTGGAGCCAGGCCGCGGCTCTGTTGCGCGTGCGACGGGGGCAAGCGCTATGACAGATAATTCCGATGGCTTGATCGTGGACCTGTGTGCCATCGCGGAGCGCTCCGGGGTGTGCCTGGATTTGGATGGGGCGGCGCTGGTACCCGATGAGAAGCTGCGGCATGCAGCTCAGATGACTGGCAAGAATCCTCTGGAGTGGATCTACACCGGCGGTGAGGACCATACTCTCCTTGGAACTACGGACGCCCGCATGCCCAGCGGCTACCGCCGCATCGGGACTGTGCGTAGCCTTTCGGATGAGGGAGACTATGTGTTGGTCGACGGCGGGCGCCCGCCGTTTACGTCCGGCTGGCAGTCGGTGTAGTTGAGACGGCACAACAAGGCGAGGGAGCAGGCGTGAATTCTGTACGGGAGCAGGCGCACCAGCTGATCGAGCGGATCCACCCGGCGTGGTATCTGCCGGGGCTGCAGTCGGTGCTGGAGGGCGCGCTGGCTGAGGGGCACCAGGTGGCCCAGCAGGCGCGGGGGCAGCAGGTGCAGGCGGGACAACGAGCGCAGATCCTGCCCGCGCCAGAAAAAATTTTGCGGGCTTTCGAGGCCGACCCCACGCAGGTGAAAGTGCTGATCGTCGGCCAGGATCCGTACCCGACCCCTGGGCACTCCGTGGGGCTGGCGTTCTCCGCGGAGCTTCCCGCGGGCGAGCCGCTGCCGAAGTCGCTGAAGAATATTTACACCGAGTACGCAGATGACCTCGGCCTGCCAGCCCCCACCAGCGGGGATCTTTCTCCGTGGGCCGGCCGCGGGGTGCTGTTGCTTAACCGCGTGCTCACCGTCCAGGCGGGGAACGCCGGTAGCCACCGCGGCCGCGGCTGGGAGGCCATCACCGAGGCCGCCGTCCGCCAAGTCGCCGCCAACCCGCACTTCGCCGCGATCCTGTGGGGTAAGCAAGCTCAGCAGCTGGCGCCGCTCATCGGCGCGGAGCGCTGCGTGATATCCCCGCATCCCTCGCCGCTGTCCGCCTATCGAGGCTTCTTCGGTTCGCGTCCCTTCAGCAGGGCAAATGCGATCCTGGAGGCATCGGGTGGCGCCCCGGTCGACTGGCGGCTTTAGCTGTACTGGCTGGGGACGTTGATAAGTCTTGAGAACGGGGGGCTGGTTGTTGCAAGCGGTGTGCGGCCGGTGCTGGTTGTAGTGGTGCAGCCACGGCAGTAGAGCGTCTCGGCGTTGCTGCTCGCTGGTGTAGCAGCGAGCGTACGCCCAGCCGTCGGCCATGGTGCGATGGAAGCGCTCGACCTTGCCGTTGGTCTGAGGCCGGTAAGGGCGCGTGTGCTTCGGCATGGTCGAGAGAGCTTCGCAGGTGCTGTGCCACAGGTTGGACCGATAAGCACCTCCATTGTCCGAAAGCACTCTCTCTATGGTGACGCCGTGCTTGGCGAACCACTCCACCGCGCGGCACAGCACACCGACTGAGGTCGCAGCTGTTTCGTCATCGTGGACCTCGGTGAAGGCGACGCGGGAATGGTCGTCAAGGACGGTGTGAACGAACGAGTATCCGAGCTTTGGACTACCGTAGGCACTGAGTGACTTGCCCGGTGTTGCGGCGCGATGCTTCTCGCCATGGCGACGACCGACGTAGCGCCAGCCGCCACCGTCAGGGATGTTTCCGAGTTTCTTCACGTCGACATGTACGAGTGACCCCGGGAGGTCGTGCTCGTACCGCCTAACCGGCTCATCCGTAGCTCGATCGGTTTACGAGAGGCGATTGAGACCCGCCGAGCGCAGGATACGGTGAACCGTCGATGGGGCAACGTGGAGCCGGCCGGCGAGCCGAACGGGTCCTTCTCTCAACCGCATCCGCAGGCTCACGCACCGCTTCACCACATCCTTGCTCGTCCTTTTCGGTGACGACTTCGGCCGAGAGGATCGATCGTGCATGGGCTCACCGGCACGGTAACGGTCGACCCATCTCTTCACGGTCGGCCATGTCACCTGGAAACGAGCAGCGACCTCACTGATCGGCCATCCTTCGTGCACCACGAGACGAGTGGCTTTGAATCGGTGACGCGGCGCCAAGGCCGCGTTAGCTTGTGGCATTCGATCTCCTGGAATTAAGCAGGCGGCCCTATATGGGCCCTATATGGGATTGCCTGTCGATGGCAATTTCCCCTGCACGTTCAATCTCTTCAGAGAACGGGGATGAGCTCCTCATGGAGCCAACCACGCAGATGCGTCGACGTGGTGGTCAGCGGGGTGCGATTCTGCTCGGGGATGAAGCCCTCACGTAGACCGGTGGACATCTCAAGGATTGCCTCGGCCATGTCCGGTGGCATCCCTACCTGGAGATACTGTTCACGCATCTGGGCATCGCTGATCTGCTCGACTCGGACCTCCCGGTCGAGCTCTTCTGAAAGGATTGTCGCGACCTGGGACCATGTCAGGTCCTCAGGGCCGTGAACTGCCTGGACATGGCGTCCGCTCCAGTTGCGATTCAGCAAGATGAGCGCTGCTACCTCAGCAATATCTCGCGGGGCTACCCAGCTCATCGGAAAGTTGGGTGGCAGTACGGTCTGGAGGTGCCCCGTTCTGATCGACGCCAGGTCCAACAGCAGATTAGTGAAGAAGAACCCGCAGCGAAGGTGAGTGACGTCCACGTCACAGGCATCGAGAGCGACTTCCGTCTCGGCCAGGCCATCGATTTCACCGGCACCGTGACGCTTTTCCGCGCCAACGCTGCTCTGGAAAACAACCCGTCCGATCCGGTTCGCCTCAACTGCGGCGACGATTGACTCCGTCGCACGCCGGTAGTCTGCCAGAGGAGCCGACGAGGTGGTTGGGGGATCGACCCAATAGATCGCATCTATACCAGCGGTGGCTGAAACGATCTGGTCAGGGTCGAACGAGTCTGCTTTTACCACGTCCGCATACTCCGCAACGGAGGTCGAGATTTTCTCCGGGTGGCGGGTGAGTAACAGCGGTCTGACTCCGGCTCGGATGAGCATGCGCGTCAAGTGTTGACCAACGTTCCCCTGCGGAGTCGTGATGGCGATCGTCATGATGATTCCTCTCTTCCGTTCGTGCTTCCACTCTAGAGGCAGATCCGGCCTGATCCTGTCCGCAATTTCTGGAACCATGGAGACATGGACACTCCATCGACGCGATCACTCAAGTTGCTGGCGCTGCTCCAGTCAGGAGGACAATGGGGTGGTCGCGAGCTGGCAGATAAGCTGCAGGTCAGCGAACGAACCGTGCGTCGGGATGCCATGCGGCTGCGCGACCTGGGTTACGACGTTCGCTCCCGCCCGGGCCCCGGCGGCACTTACGCTCTTCGGCCGGGTATGAAGATTCCGCCGTTGCTGCTGACAGCGGACGAGGTCACGACGATCATCACGAGCCTGTTGGTTCTCGAAGCGTGGTCGCCCGACGACGCCACCGCTGTGACAGCACGCGCCAAGCTCGAGCAAGTCCTGCCCAAAAAGCTGAAACAGAGGGCTGCGGCGGTGGCCCTGTCGACACAAGTCTCTCGGGAACCTCCAGCGTCCGTGGATTGGAATCTCGTGGGCACGATCGCCGACGCCATCGCGACAAGTTCGCGGGTCACCTTCGGCTACACCGACCAGCATGGTCGTCGTTCGCACCGGACCATCGAACCGTATCGACACTTCCTGCGCCAGCAACGCTGGTACCTCATTGCCTACGACCTCATGCGCGAGGACTGGCGCATCTTCCGCCTCGACCGCGTAGAGGATGTGGCAACCTTCCCTGGACCTCATGACCCGCCAATATTCCCGTGGCACTCGATCGAGGACTGGCTGACAAGCGACTTCGGAGCCACCTACGAACACTGAACTAATGTCTCCGGTCAGTACAGGTAGTGGATGTTCATGACATCGGTAGCGCTGAGGATGGCGGCGGCACCCCCGTCGCGGATGAGTTCGTTCGGGGCCTCGCTGACCGGACTGGTCACCGGTCCCGGCACCGCGCCGACGGGGCGTCCCAGCTCGTGGGGCCGATCGACCACGGCCCGGGAGACGGACCGGTCGCGGGCTTCGACGAGAGTGACCGACCCGGAGATCGCCGCCTCGATTCTCAGGCGGGCCAGCACGCGCTCCAGGGTCGACCCGAACCCGGGCGGGGTCTCGCTGAGCAGCAGACCCTTCGCGGCGATCTCTTCGAGCCGTTCCCCGCCGCTGGCCCAGCACAGCGCGTCGAGGCCGGTCGCGACGACGGCAATGGTGCGCCCGCCTTTGCGCAGTGCCGTCTCATGCACGGCGGCATCGATCCCGGAGGCCCCACCGGCCACGACCACGCCCCAGTCATGAACCAGGTCCACGGCGAGCTCGCTGGCCATCTGCCTGCCATAGGCGGTGGCGTGGCGAGTGCCGGTGATGGCGAAGGCGCCCACAGGACCCAGCAACTCGGTGTTTCCGGCCGCCCACAGCACGTACGGTGCCTGATAACCCAGATCGTTCAGGCCCCTCGGGTAGTCCTTGTCGCCGGGGATGAGCGCGCGCAGGCCCGCCTGCTCGGTGCGTTCCATCACACTGTCGACCCTGTCCAGCTCGGCTTGCGGTCGCAGCCTGCCACGCCACAGGCCGGCCGAGATCCCGTCCAGGCCCGGGACCGGGCCGTCGTCGGCCAGCAGGCGCAGGGTCTCGACCGCGCCGACACCGGTAAGCACCTTCCCGGTCAGCGGGTCACCCGGCGCCGCGAGGGTCGCGAGCGTGATCCACGCCGAGCGCTCATCACCGCCTGCCGTGGTCAGGAGCTCCATGAGGGTCCTCCCTCCGTCAGTGACCAGCTACGCCGCTTGAGCATCGCCGCGACTCGGCGACGCAGCACGAACATGCACGCGAAAGCAGTATCCGAAAACACCCGTTGTAGAGATGGGTGAAAACGTTGCGGGCCGGGGTCTCCCCCGATATAGACAGCGGCATCGGTGCTGACGTTTAGGCCTTTGTCTTTTGACGCGCACGTTTCCGACTGAACTTCATGCCTCTCAGGTGCGTCGTCCCGACCCTGGGCTGGACTCCGATGCTGTCTGGATTCCCGACTCGCCATCGAGATCCACGACGGTCAGTCGGGATTCCTGACGGCCGGTCACGGTTCCTGAAGTCGCGGAGCGAAGGAACGCTCGATGGAGGATCGCCGGAACTGCTACGCGCCGTTCGTCCACCCTCTTCTGACTGCTCAACCCCGAGCGCTCGAAGCCGGTGGACATGGGATCAGGCCGAGGTGCCCGAGGTCACATCGTCAACGACCTCGACAACTGCACCGTCGAGAACACGGCCGTTTACCTGCACTTCGATACGGTGTGGACCGGGATGGATCTTTCGCACTGAGACGTGCCCGAATCGGTGTTCCCGCGAGAGGACCACGGACTTGCCTGCAGGCAGGTCTTTGACGGACAGCTTGAACACCTTGCCCGCCTTCAGGCCGCGGGCACCCTGATAGTGCACGACATAGTCGATCGCCGCTCTCGTCGCAGCAGCGGCCTGCAGGGTGAAGCTGATGGTGACCGCCTCGCCGATTGCGACAGTTAATGGCGTGCAGGTGAGATTCGTGATCTCGATCGGGACAGCGGGGTCGAATCCGAGGATCGTCAGCGCTTCCGGGTGCCCGCGTTTGATGAGTGTGCGCAACCCGTGCCGCACCACGAAGTCGCCCTGCGTGGTGGTCGCGGCCCACCGCTTGGCGGTGTCGAGGACGAGGTCGGGGTGGTCCTTGGCGATGTCGTTGAGATGGTTCACGACCGACCGGCGCACATACAGCGATTCGTCATCCACGAGAACATCCAGCAGCTCCAGTGTCGGCGTGGGGTCGGCGATGAACCCGGACAGGCGCCTGCCCCAGGGCAGCCGCGGCCGGCTGCCCTCCGAGACGAGCCGACGCACATGCTCGTCCGGGTCACGGGTCCAGACCCGTAGGTGTGCCATCGTGGCCTCGTACTGGGCGTCGATGAACGGGCGGATCGCGAACTCAGCCGTGTACCGGGGAGTCAACGCCGCCAGCAGCGGCAACCCGATATCGGGCCGATCGAGCATCGCCCGGGCGACGTAGGCGTTGACCGGCATCGACGCCCACCCCTGCAGACCCCCATCAGCCAGAGCCGCACGAACCACCCGGTCGGCGTCCTCGGGAGCGGGTGGCATCGTCTCGGTGAGGGCGTGGGCGATCCACTCCATCCGTGCCATCAGCTCGCGCCCCTCCAGCCCCTCGATCGCGCACTGCTCGAACGCTGTGCGGTCGAACGACGCCGAAGCACCGGCGAGCTCGCTGCCGAGACGCTTGATGAGCTCGGGTGAGAGCTCGTCCTTGAAGTCAGCCAACGTCCTGTCCCTCCTCGGCTCGGCCCCCCGCCCTGAGGGCCGCCGCTACCTTCTCGTTCATGCACTTCATGCGGGCCTCGCTGGTGTGAGGCATCCCAGAGATGGGGCCTCCTCGCGCGCAAACCTCGCCTCTTCGCGGACCGTTAGCCCCAGTCTGCCGGAGACCTCCGCGTGCCGGGAGAAGGCGCGCTCGGTCAGCCGCCTGATCGAGGGCAGAAGAAGGTACGGCATATGTGACCGGGCCAGCAATTATCGAAGCAGAGATGGGCCGGTAGGCGCATCAGATTCACGCCGTCCCTCACGATCTCGGCTTGCTCGACGAATTTCTCACTCTTTGCCTCCCGAATCGCATTTCGCGACTGCCTGTCATCCCGTCCCGGTGTTCTTTACTTGCCGCAGCAACCGTTGCGGCAAACAAGAAGCGCGACTCACTGTCTTCTGGTGGTACCGGCATGAATTCTCGGGTCATCAGGCGGCCGATTCAGTTGTTGGCTCGCGAGTTGTCAGAAGGATCAGGACGACGAGTGCTGCCGCGACGGCGAAGACTCCGCTGGCGGTCGCGACGGCTTGGTGGAATCCGGGAAGAAAACCGTTGCTGCCTGCGATCATGGCACCGAGGACCGCGATGCCGAAGATGCTTCCTGTCTGTCTGGCTGCGTTGATGACGCCCCCGGCCACGCCGGTGTGTGAGGGTGGAGCCGCCGTCACGGCAGCAGAGGTTGCGGCGGGCATGGTGAAGGCCATTCCGAACCCTGCGATGAAGGACAGCACCGCGATCAGCGGGTATGGCGTGGTCCCGGTCAGCACGATCAGGCTCCCGAATCCGATTGTCCCGATGCACAATCCGATCAGCATGGTTGGGAAGGGTCCGATACGAGCCGCGACCCGGCCTCCCAATGGGGAGGCGATGACTGCGCTGCATGCTTGGGGCGCCAGGGCGAGCCCGGCGAGGAGTGGCTCGTATCCGCGATAGGTCTGGAAGTACAGCGAGAGGACGAACAACTGTCCGAAGAAGCTCACGTTGAGGGCGAAGCCGACGACGGCGGCGACCGTGAATCGTGGTTTCCGGAAGAGCACAGTGGGCAACATGGGGTCGGGATGCCGGTGCTCCACCCAGACGAACACCGCCACAAGGGTCACGCCGAACAAAAGCAGGCCTAACCGGGGCGGGTTCCATCCTTGTTCACCGGAGGTGATGACGGCGTAGGTGATCGCCACCAGCGCGGTGATGGAAATCAGCTGGCCCGCGGGATCGAGCCGACGGGTGCGGTCATGCCGCGGGACACCGATACTACGCATCGTCAGCCAGCAGCCGAAAGCGATGATCGGGACGTTGACCCAGAAAACGGCTTGCCAACCGATCACCGACACGAGGGCTCCGCCGAGAACTGGCCCACAGGCGGCAGCGATGCCACCGGCCCCGCCCCAGAGCCCGATCGCCCGTGACCGCTCAGCCGGGTCGGGATAGATCGTGGCCAGTAAGGCGAGGGACCCGGGCACGACTGCTGCGGCACCGATGCCCTGGAGTGCCCGGGCGATGATGAGGGCCGGTCCGTTTGGCGCGAGTGCGCAAGCTATTGAGAGGACTCCGAAGGTGATGAGCCCGAAGATGTAGACCTTGCGTGCACCCAGCCGGTCGCAGGCGGCACCGGCAGTCAGCAACAGCGCGGCGAACACCAGTGTGTAGGAATCGACGACCCACTGCAGTGTGACCACCTGCGTATTCAAAGTCGCTGCCATGTCGGGCAGGGCCACGTTGACGATGGTGGTGTCGAGCATGACGATGAAGAATCCCAGCACGACAGCCACCAGTGCGCCAGTTTTTCGTGGTGCGCTCACCTTGCTCCTCCCTGGGTCTCGTGATTCTTAGCCATCCAGAAGTACGGGGCCAGCCCCGCATAGCGTGGCAGCGGGCTGGGGTGGAAATTGATGATGTCCTCGGTCGGCACGTCCCTCAGCGCGCGCCCGACCTGCAACTGGTAATTCGCCACGATGATGTAATCCGGCGCCAGCGTGCGCATCGCCTCCACGATCTCGAAAGCATTGGGGTCCTCGGGCTGATACACGTCGACCCCGTTCGCGCGGGCATCGGCGGCGACATCCACCTGCACGTCGTCGTCGAGGTAGTAGTCACAGAGCACACCAGGGGCCCGCGTGATGACTGCGGACAGGGCGCTGCGCTCGTTAGCGAGGAGACGGCGTAGAAACTCGTAGCCGAACAGCGAGTTGGTCTCAGTGATGAGGACGAATCGCGTGGTCATTGCGCCCACCACGCCTTCTCCACCAGCTTCGCCTGCCACGTGAGGGTGTCGAAGAGCGCATAGCCGGGCTGCACCGGAAGCGGCACCCGACCGGGAAGGTCCATGATCTCCTGGGCCAGGCGTTCGACGAGCACACCTTCAGCCAATGGCGGGCAAGCTCCGAAGATCGGCATGGTCTGGTTCTTCACAAACCATTCCTCCAGGGTCTCCTCCGACGGGAAGTCCTGGTACTCGGGCATGATCCGTTCCATCAGACGGCGCGTCACCTCTGGTGTGAATTCGGCGTCCTCGGGCACGTCGTAGACTTCTTCGATCGGCATCGACTCCTTCTTATAGGTGAAGATGATAGTCGAATGCGCCACGGTCGGGATCTTGAAGATGAACTTGCACCGGTCGGAGGCGCGGAATGCCCGATGCAGGGCATACCGGTTCTTGATCTGGAAGAACTCCATATGATCCATGACGTAGTCGCATCCGTCCATGAATTCCTCGGCGGTGTCGGGTGTGATGCCTTCGGGGAAGACATCGATGTTGACGTCGCCTGTGAGGTCGTAGACTTGCTCGGCGACCACTTCGGCCTTGTTTCGACCGATCGTGTCGCGTCCGGCACCGTACTGCCGTTGCACGTTCGTGAGATCGAAATGGTCGGGGTCAGCCAGCTTCAGATTCAGTGCTCCCATGCGCACCAGGCGGGCCGCCACTGCGCCGCCGATGCCACCGGTGCCGACGACTCTGATCACCGAGTCGCGGAGCTTCTCCTGCCGGGCCCGCTGTTCCTCGGTGGTATCGCCGAGCCAACCGAGATTGCGGTTGACTCTTTCCCAGTAGAAGTCGTCATCATATGTGCCGCGGTACTGTTGACGTTCCTTACTCACCGTCATCCCTCCTTCTGAATACGACGGGTGTGATGGCATCGAGTCTTGTCCAGGAACTGTTCGGTGGTCACCGAACAGAGCGGGGTCTATACTGAACGGATGGACACGCGCACGTTTCCCGAAGCTCTGCCGGACATCTCCCGGACCGCCGCCGCGCTGGCCGACCCTTCACGCGCAGCGATGTGCGCTGCTCTCATGGACGGGCGCGCATGGACCGTGGGCGAACTCGCGCGTTACTGCGGTCTGGCACGCTCGACGGCTCGGAACACGTCGACCTGCTCACTGCGCGCGGACTCGTCCTTGACGTCCGCCAGGGCCGGCATCGCTACGTTTGCCTCGCCGGCGGCGACATCGCCCACGTCATCGAGAGCCTCGGAATCGTGGCGCAGTCGACGTTCGATACCGCACATAGTCTTCGAGCCTCATCCGCGACTGACCGTGCCCGCGCAGGACGCACGTGCTACAAGCACCTTGCAGGCCGCCTCGGCGTCGCGCTCGCTGAACAGCTTCACGACAGAGGATGTCTGACCGACACGTGGGAGCCCACCGCTGCCGGGCGTGAGGTGCTGGCTGCCTGGGGTCTTCCCCATGCCCAGTCGGTGACCGCCACACCCTGCATGGACTCGACCGAGCGACGATTCCACCTTGCTGGACCGCTCGGAAAAGAACTGTGCACGGTGTTCTTTGACAAGGGGTGGATTGAACGCCTCGGTGCCAGTCGAGCGGTGCGCCTAACCGACGCGGGTACGACCGCGCTCGCAAACGCTGGCATTCGGCTGCTGACTGCAGCCGCATCCTAAGGCCGGAAACGCGACTGGTTATTAGTTCATACCGTCGCACCCGTAGGTCAGTGTCTCTTTGTTGAGACAATGCTTTCAGTGAAGATGTCGTGGACACAGACTGTAACTTCTATGTCGTCATGCGGCTTGTCGTGTCAAAGATTCCTCTCTTCCGTTCGTGCTTCCACTCTAGAGGCAGATCCGGCCTGATCCTGTCCGCAATTTCTGGAACCATGGAGACATGGACACTCCATCGACGCGATCACTCAAGTTGCTGGCGCTGCTCCAGTCAGGAGGACAATGGGGTGGTCGCGAGCTGGCAGATAAGCTGCAGGTCAGCGAACGAACCGTGCGTCGGGATGCCATGCGGCTGCGCGACCTGGGTTACGACGTTCGCTCCCGCCCGGGCCCCGGCGGCACTTACGCTCTTCGGCCGGGTATGAAGATTCCGCCGTTGCTGCTGACAGCGGACGAGGTCACGACGATCATCACGAGCCTGTTGGTTCTCGAAGCGTGGTCGCCCGACGACGCCACCGCTGTGACAGCACGCGCCAAGCTCGAGCAAGTCCTGCCCAAAAAGCTGAAACAGAGGGCTGCGGCGGTGGCCCTGTCGACACAAGTCTCTCGGGAACCTCCAGCGTCCGTGGATTGGAATCTCGTGGGCACGATCGCCGACGCCATCGCGACAAGTTCGCGGGTCACCTTCGGCTACACCGACCAGCATGGTCGTCGTTCGCACCGGACCATCGAACCGTATCGACACTTCCTGCGCCAGCAACGCTGGTACCTCATTGCCTACGACCTCATGCGCGAGGACTGGCGCATCTTCCGCCTCGACCGCGTAGAGGATGTGGCAACCTTCCCTGGACCTCATGACCCGCCAATATTCCCGTGGCACTCGATCGAGGACTGGCTGACAAGCGACTTCGGAGCCACCTACGAACACTGAACTAATGTCTCCGGTCAGTACATTTATCAACGATGGCCGGGTCCGTTCGTTGCTTTGTCGGATTGTGCAGCCTCGAGTTTTCCGAGGAGTTCTTCCAAGTTGGTCAACTCTCTATGGGTGAGTCCCTGGAAAAATGAGTCACGTCCTTGACGCAGGGCAGGCTGAACATCGTCCCACCACTGCTGGCCAGCGGGTGTCAAACAGAGGAGTCGTGATCTCGCATCGGCGGGGTTTGATCGAGCTTGAACCCACCCCACCGCCGTGAGCTTTTTGATTGTGGCGCCGATGTTTCGCGGGTCAACGGCTGTAACCATTGCTACGTCGTTTTGTGTTCGTTCGCCTTCCGCGATCGCCGCCATGGCTGTGAACTGCGCGGTGGTAATTCCCTGCTCTGTGAGGAGAGCTGCCCATGCTCTCTCGGCACGGCGTCCAAGTGTGGCCAACAGGAAACTAGCGCCTTGGCGGTACTTGACTTTGCTTGAATTATTCATATTTTATGTATACATGACTTCGTTGAAAATCCCGACTGGACACAACACCATAAACCCCTTCGCCATCGTCCCCGACTCCGTGAGCTTCATCCACTTCGTGGAAACAGTTTTCGATGGTCGAGAAGCAGCGCATGTTCGCACGCCGGATCGAGATGGTTCGATCATCCATGCGGAAGTAATGGTTGGAGATGCCACCATCATGCTTTGTGATCGAAAGCAAGATTGGCCGTTCACGCCAGCCCTCCTGCAGGTCTACGTTCCTGACGCCCAGGCGTGCCTCGATAGGGCTGTAAAGGAAGGAGGCCGCGTCGTTACTCCAATTAGCGATTTCTACGGTGGCTATCGTCTCGCAAGACTTCTTGATCCGTGGCAAAACCTCTGGTGGCTCTACGAGCCGACGGCTCAACCGCAAAACCAGGACGAGCGCGACAGTGACACCGAGTGGCACGATAGCGAGCCGAGTGCCGTCTACAGCACTCTCATGGAGACTATGTGCTCTATGGGTGAACGATAAACAAGTCAACCCCCCCACCTGGATTCGCGTTGGATGCGGGAGATCTACATCACTGGCACGGAAGGAATAACGCGCCGCGATCCCGCAAACCGCACTGCTGTCTGGCTGGTTCGCTAGGGTAGTGGGAGTGAAATCTAGCAAGGCAGAGGCGCAACCGGTGGCAGAAGCACAACCGGCGAATCAGGCGCCCACTCAGCTCGACGCGCGCGTCGTCGCCCAGTGGGCTCGCCTCTCGGCCAGCCGGCTGCGCGAGCAGAGCCAGGCGATCAACGCCCTGAATGTCTTCCCGATCCCGGATTCCGATACCGGTTCCAACATGGCGCACACCATGACCACCGCAGTCTCGACGGTCGACGCGCTGGAGGAAGGCGCAAGCCTCCCCGAGGTCACCATCGCCCTGGCCACCGGCGCGGTTCGTGGCGCCCGTGGAAACTCCGGCCTGGTGCTCAGCCAGGTGATGCGCGCCCTCGCCGAGGCGGCCTCGCAGGGACACATCGACGGCCCCGCCGTGGCGGACACGCTCTCGCAGTCTGTGGGCTTCGTCCGCACCGCAATCTCCACGCCTGTCGAGGGCACCGTCATCAGCGTGCTCGATGCCGCCGCCACCGCCGCTCACGAGGCCGAGCCGAACCTCGCGGACGTCGCCACCCGCGCCCTCCACGCCGCCGAGGAAGCCCTGGCCAACACCCCCAACCAGCTGCCCGTCCTCGCCGAAGCGGGGGTCGTGGACGCAGGCGGCCAGGGCCTCGTGGTGATCCTGCAGGCCCTGGTTGATGTTCTGGACGGTGCGGGTCTTATTGAGGACGCCCCCACGCCCGACCACGAACGAACCCAGCAAGAGGTCGAGGTGATGTTCTTCTTCGAGGGGAACCTGGCCGCCCTGCGGGAGCTGCTGGAGGCTCACGGCAATTCGGTGATCGTCGGACCCCTGGGGCCGGAGTCCGGCACCGCGCACGTGCACACCAACCGAGCCGGCGAGGTCATCGAGAAGGCCTTCGCCCTTGGAACTGTCACCGACTTGCGCATCGAGGTTCTGCCGGCCGACGGGGAAGCCGCCGACAACGGAAACCCAAGCACGCCAGCCCCCGCGGGGTCCCAGGCACGGACGGAAGACCAGGGGCCGTTCATCGTGGCGCTCACGCCCACCGGCGGGGTCGCACAGTTGTTTGAGGCTGCGGGGGCGGTGGCGGTGGCGTCACCAAACAATAAAACCTTGGGCGAAGCAGTGCAGGGGCTGGGCGCAGGGCCGATAGCCGTGCTGACCAACGGGCAGGACGTCGCCGCGCTGCAGGGGTTAGACGGGACGCGAGAGGTCGACATCATCGATACGAAATCGCTGGTCGGCGGGCTGGCGGCACTGGCGGTGAACGACCCCACCGTGGACTGGGACGATAACGTCGAGGAGATGATCGACGCGGTGGAGGCCCAGCGTTTCGCCACTTGCCCGCCCGACACGATGGTCGATACCCTCAGCGCCATGCTGGCCGACGGCGGGGAACTCGTGACCCTGCTGTGGAGCGCCCCCGCGACCGACCAGGCCGCCATCGAAGGACTGAAGGCCACCTTCGCCGAGCTGTACCCGGACGTGCAGATCGACGACCACCACATCGAGCTGCAAGGTAACGACCACGACCCGTGCCTGGTGCAGATCGGGGTGGAGTAGCCCATGCTGGGATGGCAGGACTCGCGCCCGCTGTCGGTTGCGATCTCCAACGACCGCGCGAAGCGGCTGGCCGATAAGCCCGGCATCAAAACCATCGCCGATGCGGTGCTGAACTTCCCCGTCACCTACGCGCGGCTCGGCTCGCCGCAGGGGCTCGACGAGCTGCGGGTGGGGGAGAAGTACACCTGTGCCGGGGAGATCCTCAGCGTGGGGGAGAAAGACAACCACTCCGGGCGCGGCCCCAGAAAATTTTTGGCGTTCACCTTCACCGACGGCGTGCGAACCTTCCGCTCCGCGCTGTTTGGGAACGTGGCCTACCACCGGAAGCGCATCAAGAGGGGCTCGATGATGCTGCTGCACGGCAAGCTCTCCGAGTTCAACGGCCAATGGGAGCTGAAGAACCCCAGCTACGTATCCATCCTGCCCGCCCTGGACGCGGAGTTCGGCATGTTCGGGCCGCTGAAGACAATCGTGGACGTCATGGGCTCCGAGACCGCCGCCCAGGAGCTACTGGCCAAGCCGTGGATGGCCGGTTACAAGCGCCGCCCCGGTACCTCCACCGCGGAGATGCTGGGAGTGATGGACCACGTACTGCGGGTGATGGACGAGCCCGGCGAGTTCCTGCCACTCCCGCGCCGCAACCCCGGCGCGCCCGCCTGGCCCACGGATGAAAAGGGCCGCCCGCTGATTAGCTTCGCCGACGCGCTGAGACACATCCACCAGCCGAGCGAAGCTGGCCCCGAACCCGCCCGACGCAGGCTGAAGTTCAACGAGGCGCTCGAGCTGCAGCTGGTCATGGCTCTACGGCGCAATGACGCCACCAAGCGCACCGGCATGGCGCTCGCGCCGGGTGAGAACGTGGAAAAGCTGATCGCGGGGCTGCCCTTTGACCTCAGCGCGGGGCAGAAGATGGCGCTGGAGGACATCGGCTCCCGTCTGGGCGGAACCACCCCGGCGAACCTGCTGCTGCACGGTGAGGTCGGCTCCGGCAAGACGATGGTGGCCTTGATCAGCATGCTCTGGGCCGTGGACTCCGGCTATCAGTGCGCTTTCATCGCGCCGACGGAAATCCTGGCCGTGCAGCACGCCCGCAGTCTGGTGAAGATGCTGGAGAACACCGACGTGCGGGTATCCGTGCTGGTCGGTAGCCAGAAGCAGGCCGACAAGCAGCGCACGCTGCTGGATCTGGTCTCCGGCCAAACCGACATTGTGGTGGGCACGCACGCGGTGATCCAGGACTCGGTGGAGTTCTACCGCCTGGGCATGGTGATCGTCGACGAGCAACACCGCTTCGGCGTGCAACAGCGCAACAAGCTGCGGGAATCCGCGCCGGTGGATGCCACCCCGCACATGATGGTCATGACAGCCACCCCGATCCCGCGCTCCGTGGGCATGACGATGTTCGGAGACCTGACCCCCATCACGCTGGTCGGAAAGCCCGGTGGCCGCGGAGACATCGAGACTGTGGTGGTGCCCGCCGATAAACACCGCTGGGTGCGGCGCGCCTGGGAGCGCATGGGCGAGGAAATCAAGGCCGGCGGCCAGGCCTACGTAGTTGCGCCCCGCATTGAGGGCTACTCCGGTGTGGAGAAGTGGTGCGAGCGCATCGCCACCGAGGAACTGCCCGGCTGCCGCGTGGCGATGCTGCACGGCAAGATGGATCCAGCCGACAAGGACCAGGTGATGCAGGACTTCGCCGCCGGGAAGATCGACGTGCTGGTCGCCACGACCGTCATCGAGGTCGGCGTGGACGTCCCCAACGCCTCCATGATGATGATCCTGGAGGCCGAGAACTTCGGCTTCTCCCAACTCCACCAACTGCGCGGCCGTATCGGCCGTGGGCGACGGGACTCTCTGTGCCTACTGCACACCACCGCTGCGCCGGATAGCCCCTCCTTCCACCGCCTGCAGGTGGTGGCGCAAAGCAACGACGGATTCCGCCTGGCGGAGGAAGACCTGAAGATGCGTACCGAAGGAGACATCCTGGGGCAGGACCAGTCGGGGCGGTCGGCGCGAAGGGCGTCACTACTAGACCTCAGCACCGACGGCGAGATCATCGAATCGGCGCGCGACTACGCAGAAGCGCTGGTGGCCTACGACGAGCAGCTGGCGCGCTCACTGGTGGTGGACATCGAGATCGACGACCAGGACTACATCGAGAAGAGCTAGGGGAGAAGAACTCGCCGACCCAGTTGCTAAACTCTGGGGCATGGAAATCTGTGCCCCATTCGCGGGAGTTGTGCACTTCCTCGTCGCCGACGGAGAGACCGTAGACACCGGCGACGCGCTGTGCACGGTGGAATCGCTGAAGCTGGAAGCGCCCGTGCTCGCGCCGGGGCCCGGGGTGGTGCGCAGGACGAACTCGCAGGACTATGAGGATGTGCACGGCGGGGACGTGATTCTGCGGGTCGAGGCCCAATAAGACCACCGCGAGTAACAACCACGAGTAACGACTAGGCAGGACTGCTAAGCACAATGACACGCATCATCTCCGGAACCGCCCGCGGCCGCAGCATCAAGGTGCCCAGCGAAGGCACCCGCCCCACCTCAGACCGCGCCCGCGAGGGGCTGTTCTCCTCTCTGCAAGTCCGCTTCGGCTTCGTCGACGAGGTCGTGCTGGACCTCTTCGCCGGCTCGGGTGCCTTGGGGCTGGAGGCCGCGAGCCGCGGAGCCAAGGAGGTCACCCTGGTGGACAACAGCGACGCGGCGGTGAAGACGATCAAGGACAACGCGCGCGTCGTGCCCGAGGCGAAAGTACAGGTGGTGGAGGCGAAGGCGTCATCCTTCCTGGCCGGAGCCCCGCGCAACCACTACACGATGGTGCTAGCCGACCCGCCTTATGAGCTCGCTGACGAGGCTGTCGCCGAAATGGTGGAGGCGCTGATTCCTGTTCTTACAAGTGACGCCGTCGTGGTGGTCGAACGCAATAGTGCTTCACCTGAAACCGCGTGGCCGGAGGGCTTTGAGCCCACCGGGCAGAAGCTAAAGAAGCGCACCTACGGAATCGCCCGCTTCGACATGGCGATTTGGCGAGGCGAGGGTTAGGTTAGGTGCCATGCGAGTAGTTTGCCCCGGATCTTTCGACCCCATCACGCTGGGTCACTTGGATATCTTCACCCGCGCCGCTGCCAACTGGGAGGAGGTCGTGGTTCTGGTGACCTATAACCCGAACAAGAACGGCCTGTTCACCGCCGAAGAGCGCATCGAGCTGATCGAGAAGTCCATCGCCGCCATCCCCAATGGGCCGAAGAACATCACGGTCGACACGTGGGACAAGCTGCTGGTGGACTACCTGAACGAGAACAATATTCAGGCGATGGTCAAGGGGCTGCGCAGCTCCCTGGACTACGAGTACGAGCTGCCGATGGCGCAGATGAACCAGCGCCTGTCGGGCGCGGAGACGTACTTCCTGCTGACCTCCCCGGAGTACGGCTACGTGTCTTCCACCCTGTGCAAGGAGGTCGCGAAGTACGGCGGCGACGTCTCCGGGCTGCTGCCGGAGCCGGTTGTCGCGGCGGTGGAGGAGAAGTTCCGCGGCTAGCGCCCGTCAAGGCGTGTCTAAACCTGTAGTTGAGGTCAAGTGATGGCACAGTGGAGGCCATGTACAAGACATTCCAGGGTATGGATGACCTTCAGCAAATGGTGGAGCAGGCCTATGGCGTGCCCATGACCTCCAACTGCATGGTTCCGCGGCGCGAGGTGCTAGACATCCTCGACGAGATGCGCAATGCGATCCCGATCGAGATGGACGACGCGCAGGACGTCCTCGACCACCGCGATGACATCGTCGCCGACGCTCAGGACCAGGCCGACGCAACCATCTCCAGCGCCAACTCCGAGGCGGACGCGATCGTGCAGGACGCGCAGGAACGCGCCAACCAGATCCTCCAGGATGCACAGGATCGTGCAACTAACACCGTCGCCCAGGCCGAGGATCAGGCCGACCGCCTGGTCAGCGACGCCCGCCGTGAGTACGAGCAGGTCACCAGCCGCGCCGCCGACGAAGCCGACCGCCTGGTCAGCGAAGGTAACGCCAGCTACCAGCGCTCCGTCGACGAAGGCCTGGCCGAGCAGCGCCGCCTGGTTTCCGATTCCGAGGTTGTCCGCAACGCCGAGGCTGAGGCCAACCGCATTATTGAATCCGCCCACGCGGACTCCGACCGCCTGCGCACCGAGTGCGACCGCTACGTCGATTCCACCCTGGCCGAGTTCGAGGACACCCTCACCACCACGCTGCGTACCGTGAACCGCGACCGCTCCGCCCTGCGCAAGGGTGCCGGTGCCTCCGGATACCAGAACGGCACTGCCGGATACCAGAACGATTCCGACCCCCACGGTTACCGTCAGCAGCGATAGACGGGTAGAAAGAAGGGTATGAGTAACCCCTTCGTTCTTGCAGTCGGCGACATCCCTACTGGACTCAGCGAGCCGGTCGACGCCCAGGGGGCGTCCCCCGTACCGTGGGGCGGCAACATGCTGGGCGTGGCAGAGGGAGCACCCGTCGAAGTTCATGGAACCCTGGCGAACTTGGGCGAGGCAATCATGGCGAACCTGCAGGTCAGCGGCGAGGCCAAGGGAACCTGCTCCCGCTGCCTGCAGGAGCTTTCCACCACCCTGGAGTACTCCATCAGCGACGTCTTTGGCCTGACCCCGGACTTCATCACCGATGACAGCGCCGAGGGCGACGATGCTGAGGACGAGGAAGAGCCGCTGCTGGTGCAGGACAACGCCATCGACATCACCCAGCTTGTCATCGACGAGGCCGGCCTGAACGCGCCGTTCAGCCCCGTGTGTGCGGATTTCGGCGCCGAATGCCGCGAGGACACCCCGGCGCCGGACGGCATCAGCGAGGAAATCGAGGAAGAGGATCGCCCGGACCCGCGCTGGGCCGGCCTGGAGAAGTTCAAGAACCTCTAAAAAAGAAAGGCATCCCGAAACCCAATGGCTCGTAAACGCCGACTGACCGGCGAGGCCGCGCTCAACGCCGCCTATGGCAAGTCCGACCACGCACCGCTGCTGGAGGCGTGGGGTGTGGACCTGCCCGACGACCTGCTGCGACTGGCGCTGACCCACCGCT
This sequence comes from Corynebacterium sp. c24Ua_83, assembly GCF_039907245.1. Classification (NCBI taxonomy): domain Bacteria; kingdom Bacillati; phylum Actinomycetota; class Actinomycetes; order Mycobacteriales; family Corynebacteriaceae; genus Corynebacterium; species Corynebacterium sp. c24Ua_83. The sequence goes on from NZ_JASBOI010000001.1 coordinate 29,656, forward strand.
CCTTTGCCAACGAAAACGGCCATTTGCCGAACAACGAGCGCCTGGAGTTTCTGGGCGACGCTGTGCTGGGCCTGGCCGTCGCGGAGCAGCTGTACCGCCAGTTCCCGGAGCGCGCGGAATCGGACATCTCCAAGATGCGTTCCGGTGTGGTGAACATGTACGCACTGGCGGATGTCGCTCGTCACCTCGGCATGGGCGACTACATCCTGCTCGGCCGCGGTGAGATGCTGACTGGCGGCAAGGACAAGCACTCCATCCTGGCGGACTCGGTGGAGTCCATGCTCGGCGCGATCTATCTGCACCACGGCTTCGAGGTCGCCCGTGCCACGGTGCTGCGCCTGTTCGCCGAGAAGATCACCGAGGCTCCCACCACCGGCCTGACGATGGACTGGAAGACCGTGCTTCTGGAGAAGCTCTCCGACATGAAGCTGCCCTTGCCCACCTACGAGGTGCGTGGCGAAGGCCCGGAGCACGACAAGACCTTCTATGCCACCGTCACCATCGAAGACCTGGTGACCGACGGCGAGGGGCACACCAAGAAGGTCGCCGAGCACGCCGCCGCCAAACAGGCCGTGCAGAAGCTTAACGAGCGTGCCTGAGCTTCCCGAGGTTGAGGTCGTCCGCCGCGGCCTGGAAGAACACCTGGTCGGGCGTCGCTTCACCGATGTTCAGATCTGTCACCCGCGCGCCGTGCGCTCCGGGGAACCGGAGGTGCTTGTTTCTTCTCTTCGTGACGCCACCGTCTCCGCCGTTAAACGCCGCGGAAAATTTTTGTGGTTGGATTTCGGCGAGGATTTCCTACTGCAAGTGCACCTGGGGATGAGTGGCCAGATGCTCGTTGCCGAGCCCGGCCAGGTGCAATCCCCGCATGTGCGCATCCGGGCGGGGCTATCCGATGGGCGGGAGCTGTGCTTCGTGGACCAGCGAACCTTCGGCGAGTGGCGGCTGGAAAAGGCCGTGCCGGATCCTTGGGCAGTGGGGGTCGGGGTGGCGTCACCAAGAAATTTTTTACCCCAGAACGTCAGCCACATCGCCGCCGATCCGCTAGAGGCCGCCTTTGATGCGCAGGCGGCGGTGGAGCGGATGAAGTCCAAGCGCGCGGCGGTGAAGACGGTGCTGCTGAACCAGGAGGTCGTCTCCGGTATCGGCAACATCTACGCCGACGAGGCGCTGTTTCTGGCCGGAGTGCGTCCGCGGCGCAGCGCGGCTCTGCTGAGTAGGCCCACCCTGCACCGGGTGTTGCAGTCGGCGGCGGAAGTGATGGAGCGCGCCTTGGAGCAGGGTGGAACCAGCTTCGATTCGCTGTATGTGAACGTTAACGGTGCGTCGGGGTACTTTTCGCGCTCGCTGAACGTGTACGGGCGCGGTGGCGAACCGTGTAAGAAGTGCGGGGTGCCGATCAAGCGAGTGGTCGTCGGCGGGCGATCGACGCACTACTGCGCGACGTGCCAGAAGTGACGGCGAAAGCTTAAAGCTTACTGAGCTGCACCGATGGACTAGGAGTGCAATCATGTCGCATTTATTTTCTGGCATTGGTTTCGGGTAAATTTCTGCGCATGGAAACAATTGAAAATTTCGTGGCGAATACGCTGAACGAAAACATTTGGAAGATCATCCCCGTCTTCCTGCTCGCAGCTGGCGCCTACTTCGGCATTCGCACCCTGGTGGTGCAGATCCGCATGGTGCCGGACATGTTCCGCTCGGTGAAGGAACCGGCGGTCGGCAAGAGCGGAGAGAACATTTCCGCATTCCAGGCATTCAGCATCTCGGCAGCGTCGCGCGTGGGCACGGGCAACGTCGTGGGCGTGGCTATCGCCATCACCCTGGGCGGCCCGGGCGCGGTGTTCTGGATGTGGATCGTCGCCCTCGTCGGCGGTGCGACGGCCTTCGTGGAGGCCACACTGGCGCAGCTGTGGAAATCCCGAGACAAGGATGGTTACGTCGGTGGCCCGGCCTACTACATGACCAAGGGACTGGGGGCTAAGCCGCTGGCGTTGATCTTCGGCATCGCCATCACCATCACCTATGGCTTTGTGTACAACGCTGTGCAGACCAACTCCATCGCGGAGGCCGCAGGCTCGTCTCTGCACTCCCTGAACCCCAACATCGCGCCCGATGCGAGCTGGCTAAAGATCGCTACGGGCCTGCTGGTGGCTGCGCTGACCGCACTGGTGATCTTCGGCGGCGTGAAGCGCATCGCTAATGCCACCCAGGTGATCGTCCCGCTCATGGCTACCGCCTACATCCTGTTGGGCGTTATTGTGCTGGCCATCAACATCAGCGAGGTGCCAGCTATGTTCGGCACTATCGTGGAGCACGCTCTGGGCATCAAGGAGATTGCCGGCGCCACCCTGGGTGCAGCGTTCATGAACGGTATGCGTCGTGGTCTGTTCTCCAACGAGGCCGGCCAGGGTTCCGCCCCGAACGCAGCCGCCACCGCTGCCGTGTCCCACCCGGTCAAGCAGGGCCTGGTGCAGACCCTGGGCGTATATTTTGACACCCTGGTGGTTTGTTCCATCACCGCCTTCATCATCCTGCTGTCCAACCCGGCCTATGGCGAGGGCGTGCAGACGGCCAACCTGACCCAGCACGCGCTGTCCGCACAGGTGGGCGAGTGGGGTACTCACTTCATCACGATCATCCTGTTCTTCCTGGCGTTCTCCTCCGTGCTGGGTAACTACTACCTTGCACAGGCGAACGTGGAGTACTTCACCAAGTCCAAGGCCAAGCTGAACGTCTTCCGCGTGCTCGTCGTGCTCTGTGTGTTCGGCGGCGCTATCGGCACTGTCCCGCTGGTCTGGTCCCTGGCCGATACCTTCGCCGCCACGATGGTTTTCATCAACCTCTGCGCTATCGTCCCGCTGGGCGGGGTGGCCATCAAGCTGCTGCGGGACTTCTCCCAGCAGAAGGCCGCAGGCAAGGATCCGATCTTCCACCGCGACAGCCTGCCGGAGCTAAAGAACGTCGAGTGCTGGGACGGAACGGACCCGGAGTGCCAGCGCCGCGAGGCTCACAACGGAGCAACGGCCTAGCCGTTTGATAGGTGCTGTTGCAAAGTTGAGGCAGTAGAAAGACCGGCGTGAAATAATCAGAGCCATGGGCATCTTCTCCGGTCGGCATTTCCCCCGTGACATCATCCTGTGGGCGGTGCGGTGGTACTGCCGCTACGGGGTGAGCTACCGCGATCTCGAAGAAATGATGACCGAGCGGGGCGTGCCGGTCGATCACAGCACCATCTACCGCTGGGTCCAGACATACGCCCCTGAGCTGGATAAGCAGACTCGCTGGTACCGGCAGGTACCCGACTGGCAGGCCCGGTCCTGGCGGGTGGATGAGACCTATATCCGGGTCGGCGGCACGTGGTGCTATCTCTACCGGGCTATTACCGCCGGTGGGCAGACCCTGGACTTTTATCTCTCTCCGAAGCGCAATGTCGCGGCGGCCAAGCGTTTCCTGGCCAAGACGCTGCGATCGAATACGACAGCCGGGTCCCCGCGGGTCATCAACACCGACAAGGTACCAGCTCTGGCCAAGGCAATATCTGATCTGAAGGCGGAGGGAATCTGCCCTCAGACGGTGGAGCACCGGCAGGTGAAATACCTGAACAACGTTATCGAGGGAGATCATGGCCGACTGAAAAGAATCCTGGGGCCGAAAGGAGCGTTCAAAAACCGAGTTTCCGCCTACCGGACGTTGAAAGGGATGGAAGCGATGCATTCATTACGGAAAGGACAGGGCACGATGTTTGCCTACGGGCACCCGAACCCAGACGCGGTGATCGTCAGCCGGATATTCGAGACAGCTTAAGCACCCCGGAGCAAGGACAACTAATGTCTTGAGGTTGGGCTTTTCGACCCTGGCCCAACTTTGCAACAGCACCCTGCTGGATATCTCTTCCAAGGCGCAGGCTACATCATCATCGGTACATATCTGGTGGTTCTAGCGCAGCCGGTTTTCGGGCAAACAGCCGCTGCCTCGACGTGGCTGGTAGCTGGATGCGCCACCGCTCCATCCCCGTTGTTTTGGTCGTATGCGGCAAACCGAGTGGGAACCTTCAAAGCGCTTGCTGGATGCTATTTCCTGCAGGTTACTGGTGCTGTCGTGGCAGTCTTCAGCTCTGGGCCCGGTCTTTTGTTTGTGTCGGCGTTTTTGTTCGGAGCTACCTTCATGGGGGTAACGATGCTGACTATTGAAGCGGGTCTCAACGCGGGGAGCCCAGTTGCGGCGGCTTCCCTGACGACGTGGTACAGCTTGGGGCAAATTATGGGCCCTGCGGTTATCGCCGTGGTGTTTAGTAACTCAACTACCTTGAGTTTCGTAGTGGCGGCTGGTTCATTGATTGTCGGGATGTTTTTCACGCTGCGCGGCGCTTACCTTACTGTTTCCAACACCGGTAGGAAGCAGGGGTGAAAATGGATAGCACAGAGCATGCCGATTTTCTTCACGTGAGGTTTTATCTAACTGCCTAACGGCAGGGAACCGTATATTGCGAGCATTCCAGCTTCTCTTTGAGGCTGGTGGCTAATTTGAGAAGTGTGTCCGGGTTATCTGCGGGTCGCTGTTGAGACAGATTTCTCTGTGCCGCGCGTACGAACTTAGCTAGCATTCCGGCGTCGCGAGCCAGTGGGGAAGTAGCAGGCAGTTGCGCCAGTTTTACTTGCAGGTGTTTAGCTGCATTGTTGGCGGCGTCTAGCGCGTACTCGTAATCTCCATCTTCGCCGTGGGCTTTGATAAATAGGCGCACAGATGCGTGTCCTGGGCTTCATGAACAATGTCGGTCACTCTAATTCCTTACTGTTCCCAGCGGATGGTGTGGGTATAAGGTCTGCCGCTTTCCATGCAATATATCCCGCGAAACCTTGACAGCCGGTACCGATTGCCAATTTTATAGCCTTCCACCATGAGGAATCCGCTTGATGAAACTTGGGGAATGCTTCAACTCCAGCTGGGAGCGCCGCTACACATGCGGTGATAAATAGTCCTAAAACCAGCCTCGGGGGTTCCTTTTCTTTATCCCAGACAGGGATGTAGTACATGATCAACCAAATGATGAATAGGAGAGCGAAAGGTGCAGACCACCCCATTGCTTCTTGTGGAGAGCGATCTCCCCACCAGTCAGAGAAGTTAGCTAGGAAGTTTGCGACAAAGAACATCCATGCTTGAATTAGGATTAATCCAGTATTTCCCACCCTGTACCGGGCTTCTGGAGAAAGACCACGAATCCTATCCAGAATTCCGCGTTTCCCCCTTTTCCTACCTTCTCGGCTAGATCCGGCGGGCATAGTACAGCTTTCCGCCTTTTCCGCTTCAATTACTAACGGTTGATCCTGCCGCTCAGTCTGCTCCACACCCCCCCTTAGGCAAGGCAGTTTCTTTTCTTCGCCCCCTTCACGGTTCTCACATTCTGATTCTTCAACCCTTTCATTTTCTGGAAAGACTTTTTGAAGCAAGTGCAGAACAAAGAATGCAAAAAGTCCCTGCATCAATTTCCCGAAGAAGGAATCATTTGGTTTCTTCACAAGTTGTCAATCCCCTTGGTCACCGGCCATCACATTTAGCATCTATAGAGTATGCCAAATGAGACACTTTCGAGTTACAGGAAAATCTGTTGCTCTAGGGTTGGTTTATGGTCAAAGAGACAGATCTGTCGCTACCGCTTGATCTAAATGAACACCAGCACGTCGTCACGGGGCAGTTGGTGGGGTATGCCCGTGTCAGCACACCGGATCAGAATCTGGACCGTCAGGTAGCCCGGCTCCAGAAGGCTGGGGCGACCGAGATTTACAAGGAAGAGATCAGTGGCGCGTCTCGTGAGAGGCCGCAGCTGGAGGAGATGCTGCGCTACCTGCGTAAGGGGGATCAGCTGATCGTCACGAGCATGGATCGGCTGGCGCGGTCGTTCCCCGACCTGCACACCATCGTCGATGATCTTGTTCACCGGGGAGTGTCAGTGCGGTTCCTCCGGGAGTCGCAGACCTACTCGTCCCAAAGTGACCCGGTGGCCGCGTTGATGCTCGGTGTCCTGGGCAGTGTTGCGCAGTTCGAGCGGGCGATCATGCGGGAGCGCCAGGCCGAGGGGATCGAGCGGGCGAAAAAGCGGGGCGCATACAAGGGAAGGGCGCCGGCAATGAACGAGGCCAGCATCGAGCAAGCGCGCGAAATGGTGGACATGGGAGTGCCTAAGGCAGATGTTGCTCGCCGTCTTGGAGTGAGTAGAGCAACGGGTGCTGTTGCAAAGTTGAGGCAGTAGAAAGACCGGCGTGAAATAATCAGAGCCATGGGCATCTTCTCCGGTCGGCATTTCCCCCGTGACATCATCCTGTGGGCGGTGCGGTGGTACTGCCGCTACGGGGTGAGCTACCGCGATCTCGAAGAAATGATGACCGAGCGGGGCGTGCCGGTCGATCACAGCACCATCTACCGCTGGGTCCAGACATACGCCCCTGAGCTGGATAAGCAGACTCGCTGGTACCGGCAGGTACCCGACTGGCAGGCCCGGTCCTGGCGGGTGGATGAGACCTATATCCGGGTCGGCGGCACGTGGTGCTATCTCTACCGGGCTATTACCGCCGGTGGGCAGACCCTGGACTTTTATCTCTCTCCGAAGCGCAATGTCGCGGCGGCCAAGCGTTTCCTGGCCAAGACGCTGCGATCGAATACGACAGCCGGGTCCCCGCGGGTCATCAACACCGACAAGGTACCAGCTCTGGCCAAGGCAATATCTGATCTGAAGGCGGAGGGAATCTGCCCTCAGACGGTGGAGCACCGGCAGGTGAAATACCTGAACAACGTTATCGAGGGAGATCATGGCCGACTGAAAAGAATCCTGGGGCCGAAAGGAGCGTTCAAAAACCGAGTTTCCGCCTACCGGACGTTGAAAGGGATGGAAGCGATGCATTCATTACGGAAAGGACAGGGCACGATGTTTGCCTACGGGCACCCGAACCCAGACGCGGTGATCGTCAGCCGGATATTCGAGACAGCTTAAGCACCCCGGAGCAAGGACAACTAATGTCTTGAGGTTGGGCTTTTCGACCCTGGCCCAACTTTGCAACAGCACCGTTTGATAGCATCAGGCAATGCACTTAAAGTCGTTGACGCTCAAAGGATTCAAGTCTTTCGCGTCCGCGACGACCCTGAAATTAGAGCCAGGCATCTGCGCCGTGGTGGGGCCGAACGGCTCCGGAAAATCCAATGTTGTGGATGCCTTGGCCTGGGTCATGGGGGAGCAGGGCGCTAAGACCCTGCGCGGCGGGAAGATGGAAGACGTCATCTTCGCCGGAACAGGGGACCGCAAGCCGCTGGGGCGCGCGGAGGTCACGCTGACCATCGATAACTCTGATGGCAAGCTGCCCATCGAATACTCCGAGGTTTCCATCACCCGCCGCATGTTCCGTGACGGCGCCTCGGAATACGAGATCAACGGCGCCAAGGCCCGCCTGATGGACATCCAGGAGCTGCTGAGCGACTCCGGCATCGGCCGAGAAATGCACGTGATCGTCGGGCAAGGCCGACTATCGCAGATCCTGGAATCCCGCCCCGAGGAGCGCCGCGCCTTCATCGAAGAGGCCGCTGGTGTGCTGAAACATCGGCGTCGAAAAGAAAAGGCGCAACGCAAGCTCGTCAACATGCAGGCCAACCTCGACCGACTGCACGACCTGACCGACGAATTGCGCAAACAGCTCGGACCGCTGGCCCGCCAGGCAGAGGCCGCGCAGAAAGCTTCCGCCGTGCAGGCCACCATCCGCAGCACGCGCGTGCAGCTGGCCGCGCACAAGGTCAAGCAGTTATCCGAGGAGCTGAACGACTCCACGCGGCGCAGCGAAATGCTGGCCGAACAGCGCGCCGAACTGCAGACCGAGCTGGAAGAACAAAGCGAGACCCTGGCCGTCACAGAGGAAGAATTGCGCACCGTCCTGGAGGAAGCCGAGGCGGCGAAGAACCTCTGGTACCGGCTGTCCGCGGTGCAGGAGAAGAACTCCGCGACTCTGCGCATCGCCAGCGACCGCGCGGAGCAGGCGCAGGTCGCCGAATGGTCCGGTCCCGACCCGCAAGAGCTGCTGGAACGCGCCGAGCGCGCCGCCGAGGAGCAGGCGGAGCTGGAAGAAAACGTAGAGATCGCCGCCGAGAAGCTGGAGACGATCGCCGAGCAGGTAGCCGAGGCCGAGGAAGCCGCCCGCGCCGCTGAACAGGAACACTTCGCCCAGGTCCGCGCTATTGCCGACCGGCGCGAGGGCGTGGTGCGTCTGCTAGCCCAGCACGAAGCCGCCGCCACCCAACGCGACAACGCCGCCGCGGAGGTCGAGCGCCTGCAAGAAAATGCCGCCGAACAGCAGGAAACCCTCGACGGCCTGATGGAGGACATCACCGAGGCGGAGGAAGCCCTGCGCGAGACTGAGGCCTCCGGCGGCGACTTAGAGGAAACCCGCGCCCAGGCCGACCGCGAGGCCGCCGGCGCGGAGGAGCGCGCAGAACAGTTGCGCGCCGAACAGCTGCAGCTGGAGCGCGACATCGCCACCGCCGAGGCCACCATCGCCGCCTGGCAGGACCGGCTAACCCCCACCGACGGCGCTGCGGTGGTCGTCCGCGCCGCCGACAAGGAGGGCATCGCCACCCGCCGCCTGGCCGAGCAGCTGCACATTCACGACGGATGGGGTGCCGCCGCGGCCGCCGTTTTGGGCGATGCGGCGAGCTCGGGAATTGTTGCCCCTCTTTCTGACGCCCTCATCTCCGCCCTCACCGATGCCCGCGAAGGCCGCGCAGTGCTGCTAGACCCGGGAGCCCCGGAGGGGGAGGCGAGCGCGACGTTCCGCCTGGATACGGACGTCTCCACAGGCAAGTGGCTGCTGGACCTGATGGACGTGCCCGCCGACCTGCTGCGCCCCCTGACCGCCCTGCTGGTGGACGTAGTGGCCGTGGGCAGTGCGGCGGAAGCCCGGAAGGTCGTGGCCGCAGACCCGCGCCTGCGTGCGGTGACGAAGGACGGCTCCGTCTACGGCGCCGGGTGGGTCGCCAGCGGTTCCGGCGGGACCACCCCTGTCGAGTTGGCGGATAGGATTGCGGCGGAGACAGAGGGCGTCACAAAGAAAAAGAAGGAACTCGACGACCTGCAGGCCGCGCTCTCCGGTGCACTCGACGCAGCCAGCGACCTGCGTACCGCCGCGGCTGCGGCGCGCGCGGCGGAGCAGGAGCACCGGGCACTGCGTGATGCGGCGGCTAAGCGCCTGAGCGCACTGCAGAAGCAAGGCGAGGCCGCGCAACGCCAGCTGGAGCGCAGCACCTCCGAACAGCAATCCGCCGAACAGCGCCTGGCGAAGGCCACCGAGGAACTCGACGAGCTGGCCGACCGCGTGTCGCGCGTGGACGATGAAGAGCACACGACCGAGCCGTCCTCGGCTGAACGAGATGCCGCCGCGCTGCACCTTTCGCAGATCAAGGCCATGGAGATGGAAGCCCGCCTGGCCCAGCGCACCGCCGAGGAACGCGCGCAATCTACCCGTGGCAAGGCGGAGAACCTGCGCCGGCAAGCCCGGGCGGAAGAAGCCGCGCGTAAACACCACCAGCAGCAACAGGCCCGTCGCGCCGCCGCCCGCGAGATGGCCACGTGCGTGCGTGAACAGGCCCAGCGCATCGCCGAACGCATCGCCGACGCGCTGGCCACCGCCGAGGCCAACCGCTCGCACACCGAGCAGGCGCACAAGCAGTGGCAGTCCACGATGGCGCAGCAGCGCGACAAGGTCTCCGCGCTGACCGCGCACCTGGGGCGCATGAACGACAACGCGCACTCCGCTGAGCTGGCGCGCACCCAGGCGCAGGTGAAGATCGAGCAGGCGGTGGCCGGCGCGATGGAACAACTGGGGCTCACCGCCGAGCAGCTCCTGGCCGAGGAACTGCCGGAGGACTTCGACGCGGCCGCCACCAAGGCGGAGCTGAAGAAGGCCGAAAAGGCACTGAACTCCCTGGGCAAGGTGAACCCGTTGGCGCTGGAGGAGTTCAAGGCGCTGGAGGAGCGCTACAACTTCCTGGCCCAGCAGCTGGACGACGTAGAGCGGGCGCGCAACGACCTGCACGAAGTGATCGCGGACGTGGACGCCACGATCCTGCAGCTATTCACCGAGGCCTGGCAGGACGTCGAGGTCGCCTTCCCACAGGTCTTCAGCACCCTGTTCCCGGGTGGCGCGGGCCGGCTGGTGCTCACCGACCCGGACGACATGCTGACCACCGGCATCGAAGTCGAGGCCCGCCCACCGGGCAAGAAGGTCAAGCGCCTATCGCTGCTGTCCGGTGGCGAGAAGTCCCTGACCGCCCTGGCGATGCTGGTGGCGATCTTCAAGGCGCGTCCGAGCCCGTTCTACGTGATGGATGAGGTCGAGGCCGCGCTGGACGACGTGAACCTGCGGCGCCTGATCGCCCTGTTCGAGGAGCTGCGGAAGGATTCCCAGCTGATCGTCATCACCCACCAGAAGCCCACCATGGACGTAGCCAATGTTCTGTACGGCGTGACAATGCGCGGCGACGGCGTGACCAGGGTGATTTCGCAGAGGATGGCTCCCGAGAAGACCGCCTGACCGGTGACGTAGGATGGTCGCGTGAGTTCTAGCGAGAAGATCCCAGCCAGCGCAGCACCTACCACCAGCCCGATCTCCGACATGCAGGATTCGCTCCTGCCGTGGGCCTCGTCCACCGAGGCGGCTCTGGCCGGGAAATTGGCCGACGTGGAACTTTTCGTAGAGCTAGACATCGACGGCGACGAGTTGGAGCGCACCAGCCGCTTCTTCGGCACCTTCATCGCCCGCCAGGTCGCCGCCGGTTCCACCGAGGAGGCCTTGCTGCAGGCCTGTCCCGCGCTGACGATCGCCACGTTGCTCTCCCGCGCCGCGCGGTTCCATGAGGTCTCGGAACTGCCAGCCGAGTACTGGTACGGCCTTGGTTTGGAGCCGACGCCCACACGTACCCAGCTAATCGAGGGGCGTTTTGGGGAACTACTCTCCGCCGCTGGGCTGGATCCCATGGACGCGGTATCCGGCGGGCCGGACGGAGAGCTCGGGCGCCTGTTCGCCCACGTGGGCATCGCCTCTGACTGGGTGCCGGAGCTGATCGAGCTGGTGGATAACCGCCGGGCGGACAGTGAAGCCAGTGAGGACAGTGGGGAGGGAGCCGACGCTGCCGACATTGCGCGGGCAGTTGTGGCCGAGCTGGCCGATGAACCGCGCCAGGTAGGTCCGCTGTGTGCCACCTTGCCGGAAGCGGCGGTGAAGCTGATCGCCCCGATCGTGGAGATCGTCTCTCACGCCGCCGCGCACCCGGACTCCTGGGAGTACACGCTTCCCGCCGTGGAGCTACCCGCACTCATCCTGGAGGATGTGATTGAAGAGCTGCGGGAGAGGCCGGTGGGCACGCAAGATCGGCGTCACAGCGTGGGCGTGGCACACCGCGAAGACCAGCCGCGCCTGCAGCTAGATACGCTGCGCCAGCGCGTGGTTCTGCGCCTGCCCTCGCAGCCACTGGAAAGCGAGGGGAAGGTGCATACTGAGGTGCGCTGGCGCGTGGACTTCGACGGCGAGCCCGCGGCCTTCCGCACCATGCACGCGGACAACGCCGGCCGGGCCGTGACAGAGATCCTGGACATTCCCGTGCGCCAGCCGCTGCGCAAGGTCAGCGTGCGCAATGCCAACGACGGCCAGCACTGGCAGCTACCGCTGGTGGATACCGAGGACCCGGTGCTGGTGTTCACCATCCGCGGCACGGACCTGACCGACCGGGTTTCCCTGCACCACGAGCAGGTGTATGTGGTGGTTCCCGCCGAGACTGCCGCTGTGGATCCGGTGACCGGGGCGGACATCCCGGTGCTGGAAGAACAGCCGATGAAGAGTTGGAACGGTTGGGTCATTCGTCTGTTGGACTTAAGCGAATCCTTGAGTCTGCACATTGCCAAGCCGGGCGAGCGCAGCCCGTCCATGGCCGGAGTGCGTGCCGTGGACCCGCGCCAGCGCGCCCAGTTCGTAGAGCCCGACGACGTGGTGGGTGGCGTGGAAACCACTTCCGGCAAGGTGATCCACTCCCAGAGCCTGCAGGTGGAATTCCCGCCGACGATTTCCGGCGCGGACGAGATCTGGTACCTTTCCGTCTCCGCCTATGCGGGGCCCGGCGAGACCGGCGAGGCCGTCTCCGACGAGGAACCGCTGGAGGTTCCCGCCGAGGGCGGCGTGTTCGACGTATTCGACCCCGAAGCGTGGGATAGCCCCTGGGCAGGCGAGTACCTGGTGCGCCTGCGCGGTCCCCGCAACGAATCCTTCCGCCACGAATACGCCCTGGTAGAGGGGCTTTCCCTGGAGATGGAATTCGGCGGCCCCAGCAATCAAACGCGCCTGCCGATGGCTGGCGGTCTAAGCCCCGTGACGGTGCGCCTGCTGCCGGGGGAGAAGCCCTTCGAGAAGATCCCGCCGCAGAAGCTCGGGCCCACCGATCGCTTCAGCACCACCGTCGTGCAGACCGACGCGGGCGACGCCCTGCCCGTCATCGTCAAACCCTCCCGCCTGCGCTACCAGCTGACGATGCAGGGGGAGGATCCGATGTGGCGCACCGACCCCATCGAAGTCTCCGCCCGTGCCATCGACACGCAGACCCGCTTCCGCGTACGCCCCGGCTTCCGCCCCGGCATGGGCTCCAAGGCGGAAAACCTGGCGCTGATGAACGACGCCCGCGTGGTGATCCGCAACCACCACGGCTCGCCCGTGCGCACCTTGAAGCTGGAAACGATAGACGAGGTCACCTGGTTTGTGGATCTCGCCAGCGCCGCCGGGTCCCTGGCCACGCTGACCTCCGGAGCCATCGAGCTGGAGTTCGTGGAGGACCGCCGCGTAAGCGTGCGCCTGGCCCGTATCGTGCCCGGCTTCGACTACACCGCTTCCATCGACGGGGATGCCCTGTTCATCCACGGCGGAGACGACTCCGAGGAGACCCCGGTGCAGTTCGGAGCGCCGGGCGCCGGCGCGTGGGTCTGGCCCATCACCGCGCCCTGGCAGCCCGCATACTTCGTGGAGCTGCAGGCTACGCCTAGTGCAGGCACCCTAGAGAAGAGTGCTCTAGCCCAGGGAACCCTGCCCGCCGAGCTCGTGGACGCTGGCCCCTTGAGCGTGCAGCTGTTCGGCCGCGACCGCTTCAACTACCTGCGGGCTCCCGTCGCCGCCGGCCAGCACGCCGCCGTCGCACAGGCCGAGGGCTACTTCGGGGCCAACAAGGAAGACGCCGACACCGACCCGTGGGTGCAGCTGGCCGCCTTCCTGGCGGGCGAATCCGAAGAACTCCCCAGCGATACTGCAACGCTTTCCACCCTCTGGGACGTGCAGGCCGGTTGGCTACGCGGACGCTTCGACGTACTGGACAACCTGCGCACCGCGCTGACGAACAACCCGCGGGAATCCGTGCACGCCATGTCGCAGTCCCTGGTCCCCGCTGCCGACCGCCCCGCGCAGTTCATCCTCTCCGGACTGGTGCACTCCACCCTGGTGGGAGCCGAAGCCGAGCGCTCGAATCCCCCGTGGATCGCAGCCCTCGAGATCCTGGGGGATATGTCGCTGGTTGACCCCGAAGGGGCGTCAGAAGAAAAAGAACAAGACAAGCGCCTGCGGCAGGAGCTCAAGAAGGTCGCCGGGCAACCCGCCGTGCAGACCGTCGATACCGGCCGCGACGTGTCCCTGGACACCGCGTGCATCGACAGCACCACCGTGCAGATCGCGCACATGGACCCCGCACAGCAAAAGGCCGTGCTGGACATGTTCTTCGGCAAGGCCGGAGTGGTGCCGGGCGCGCTGAGCGAGGAAAACAGCCGCCTCATCGCCGTGTTCGAGACCTTCAACAAGCGCGCCGAACTCTCCGAACTGCTGGGCGACCCGGAGCTGATGAAGACCGCAGTTACGCTGCTGCGCAAGGTGAAGGCCGCCAACCGTCAGCTGTACCTCTCCGCGCGCGTGCGCTTCGACCGCCTGGAGGGCGTGGATACCGACGCTCCGGAAAACCGCTGGGCGCTGACGCCCGTGATCTCCATGGTGTTCGCCCTGGCCACCCGCATGTACGCGCACAAGAAGATGTCCAGCCTGGGCAAACTGCTCAGCGCCTACCCGGGGTGGGCGGCCATGGCGCGGCTAGTGCCAGACCTAGTGACTGGGGACATCGTCATGGCAGATGCCATGGTGCGCGGCGTGTTCGGGCCGACTGTCTGACGGAAGGTGCATAATTCGTGGAGTGAATGTTGATCGCAAAAACACTCTGCGTCCGCTGGCGGGATCGCGTGGTTTCTTTCCCCGCTTCATCGGAACCATCCTGTGCGCCTATGCTCTGATGGCGCTGGCGCTGAGCATCTCCACCGCAGCGCGTGTGCATGTTCGCCAACTGCTAGTGGTGATGGATAACGTCTTCCTGCCAGTCCCCGTGCCCTCCGTCGCGTGGTCCGCCGCGTTGCTGGTGCTGGGCATAGGTCTCTATCGGACCAAACGTGCAGCCTGGGTGGTAGCCGTGGCCGCGCTGCTGATCCTTAACTGCAGCAATGTGCTGCTGCTTTTGCTACCGCAATACTTCTACGTCGGCCCTGAGTGGGCGCACTCGCTGTTTGTAGCGGGAATGGTTGTACAACTCCTCTTGCTGCTCCTGATGCTTCGGCAGCGCAAAGATTTCTACACGCACACAGTGAAAGGTGCGATCCTGGCGGCCTTCCTGCTCTGGCTGGGCGGCACCGTCGCGGTGTTCCTGATTGCCTTGGTGCTGGTGCACTTCTTCCACGGCAACCTGGCGCCGGAATGGCGAGCGCTGTGGGCGCTGAACCACTCCGCCGGATTCTCCCTGTTCACCCACGTACACACAGGCGGCCACCCGCCGAAGCTCATCACCTTCCTGGTCTCCGCTCTGTCGGCGCTGGTGCTCCTCGTCGCGGGGCTGATGCTGCTGCGCTCCCACCGCGACGAATATGGCATCAGTGCAGAGGACGAAACCGCCTTGCGCGCCCTGATCCGGCGCTTCAACACGAACGACTCGTTGGCATACTTCGCCACCCGTCGCGATAAGTCCGTGGTCTACGAACCCAAGGGGCGGGCAGCGGTGACATACCGCATCGAGGCCGGCGTGTGCTTGGCGTCCGCAGACCCCATTGGCGACCCGCGGTTCTGGGACCAGGCAATCACCGCTTGGCTGGATCGTGCACGGGAATTCGGGTGGGTGCCGGCGGTGATGGGGGCGTCCGAACAAGGAGCAAGGGCCTACGAAAAGCAGGGGCTAAGCTCTATCCACTTGGGCGACGAAGCAGTGATTGATACGCAGAGCTTCCACCTTTCCGAACTACGAGAAGTGCGTCAGGCGCGGGCCCATGCGCAGAAGGCAGGAGTGCGGGTGCGTATCCGGCGCCACGGCGAGTTGAGCATCGAAGAGATGCAGCGCGTAGAGGAATTGGCAGAAAAGTGGCGCGATACAACCGACGAACGTGGCTTCTCTATGGCGCTTGGAAGGCTCGGCGATCCGCAGGACAAGGACTGCCTCTTGGCAGAGGCCCTGGTGGGGGACGAGATTGTGGCAGTGCTGTCGTTTATCCCCTGGGGGCTAAGCGGCACCTCGCTGGACCTTATGCGTCGCAGCCCGGAGGCTCCTAACGGCACGGTCGAAACTATGATCGTGGCGCTGTGCACTGAAGCGAACCTGCACAAGCTCTCTCTGAACTTCGCAGTTTTCCGCGAACTGTTCGCCAGCGAGGATGCCGTGGCCGTGGGGCCTATTCGCAGGCAGACACGCCGGGTGCTGACATATCTGTCGAAGTGGTGGCAGATGGAGACGCTCTATCGCTCCAACCAGAAGTACAAGCCGGTGTGGATCCCGCGGTATGTCTGTTACCCGGATTCCTTGTCGATGGCGCGCGTGGGCATTGCATCTGGCATTGCGGAGGGCTTCGTACCCACTTTCGGCAGCACGTTCGGTAGTTTGTTTGGGCGGGGAACCGAGGAGCATCGTGAATACGCCACCAGTGGGCAGCCCGAAGCAGCACAGGCGCTGAACTACGTTGAACAGCTAACGGATGCCCACAAGAAAACCGCCAGCGAGCAGACCGCCGTGCGAATCAAAAAGGCACTGGCATTGCGCGAAGCTGGGGTAGAGCCGTGGCCGGTCGCGGCGCGTGGTGCCGGAGAACGCTCGGACGTTGCTGTGGTGCAGTGTGTTGAGATTGCCGAAGGTAGTGACGCCATCACTTCCGGCCCGCTGCGCATTTCAGGTCGCATCGTGGCCAAGCGCGAGTTCGGGGCAGTGTCCTTTATCGACCTGCGGGATGCCTCCGGCAAATGCCAAGTTCTAGTCGAGGCGCCGGGGGAAGAACTGGCCTCGAGACTGCGTGCCCTGGATCTGGGCGACCTGATTGCAGTGGTAGGAACGCGCGGGCATTCACGGACTGGCGAGCCTTCTCTGCTGGCAGAGGCCATCGAATTGGAGGCGAAGGATCTGCACCCCCTGACGCGCCGTGGCGCGGGGATCGGGGAGGTCAACGCCCGACTGCGTGCCAGGTCGGTGGTGAACGCCGCGATCCGCCGCACGCTTGGGGACCTGGGGTTCATGGAAGTGGAAACCCCGATTCTGCAGCGTGTTCACGGTGGTGCGAATGCGCGCCCATTTAGAACGCGGAGTAACGCTGCGAATCAGGACCTCTACCTGCGCATCGCCCCGGAGCTGTACCTGAAGCGCCTGCTGACCCAGGGGGCGGAAAAGGTTTACGAGCTGGGACGTGTGTTCCGTAACGAGGGCGTGGACGCTACCCACAACCCGGAATTTACAACTGTGGAAGCCTACGAAGCGCACAGCGACTACGAGTCGATGCGCTGGGTAGCTCAGCGGATCATTCAGGCGGCCGCCACTGCTTACCACGGGGAGCCGCTGGTGCTGGACCCGGAAGGCAACCTGGTGAGCATCGCCGAGAACTTCCCGGTGAAGACCGTCTACGAGGCCATCAGCGAGAAAGTGGGGCAATCGATCACCCCGGAGACGAATTTCGAGACGCTGCTAGAGCTGTGTGCTGTACATGGGATTGCTACCCAGCCAGGGTGGGATTCCGGTGAGGTAGTGCAGGAGATGTACGAGGCTCTGGTCGAATGCACCACCACTATGCCGACGTTCTACACGGACTTTCCCACTAGTGTCTCGCCGCTGACCCGCCAGCACCGAAGCCAGCCGGGCGTGGCCGAGCGCTGGGACCTCGTTGCCTGGGGAGTAGAGCTCGGAACAGCGTATTCGGAGCTTACCGACCCACTGGAACAACGTGACCGCCTGGAGGCGCAGTCGCTGAAGGCAGCGGGTGGCGACCCGGAAGCGATGGAAGTTGATGAGGCGTTTCTGCGTGCCTTGGAAGACGGCATGCCGCCGACTGGCGGGTTGGGGCTTGGCGTCGACCGCCTCATTATGCTGCTCACGGGCCGTTCAATCCGCGAGGTCCTCAGTTTCCCAGCCCACCCCGGCGGGCAATAAACGGGAAAGCCAAGGCTAGGCCGGAGCGCCAAGTCCGGAAGTTGTGTCCGCCGTCGACCTCGTTATAGCTGGCCTCCATTTTCGCCTTCACAGCCAGTTGGTGAAGGTGCTTGAGGTCTTTGACGGCCTGACTGTCGTCGCGTCCGGCGATAAACATGCCTGCAGTATGGGGATAAGTGCGGGTCTTCAGCAGGTCCTCGGGGTTATGCGCTTTGAATTTATCTTCCGATCCGCCGAAGAAGTTCCGTACTGTTGATTCGTGGCTATTGCCATCGTCGGGTGTGCGCTCCCCGGAGATATTCACGAAGCTGCCGTAGGCATCGGGATGGTTCGTGACGACCTGAAGCGTGCAGGTTCCGCCGTAGGAAAGCCCGCCGATGGTCCATGTGCGTTGGTCAGGGTTGGGGGAGAGGTGGTGCTGCACCCAGGAAGGCAGATCCTCTGTCAGGAAGGTCTGTACTTTACCCTTGTTGGAGTCCGTACACACCGGGTTATTCCATGTACCGCCGGTTGCGTCGGCGGAAACAATAATAGGGGCGACCCCGCCGTGTGCCTTCTGGTACTTGCGGGCTACGTCGGTAGCGTCACCGGTATCGAACCATTGGTCGGGGTCTCCGGGGATACCTGCCAGCAGAACCAGTACCGGTAGCTGGGGACGGGGAGAGGTAAACCACGCCGGTGGCAGGTATATGCGTAGGTCGCGTGCTTGGAAGCCTGACTTCTTCTTCGGAGCCGAAGCTTTCAGAATGCTTCCCTCGGCCGGGATGTTATCGTGCGTTGTCTTACGCCATTCCTTGAGGGGTACCGATTGCGCTTTCGGTAGTTCGTCCACATTGTTGAAGGTTCGCAGCTTGACGGGATCGATCTGCCCGACATCCGGAAACAGGTCATAGGATTGGTTCGCTACTGCTGCGCTGCCGACCGCTAGTACGGCCACCAGCAGGATCGTCCAAATCTTCTTTAATGACGCCCCTACGCACCAACCCGCCAAGTTTGCGGCGAGGAATAGCGCGGCGGTGCCCGCTACCAGTCTGAATCCGAGCTCCGACCAAGGTGTGGTGGTGCCCCACATGAGGAGGACGAGTCCGCCACAAGTGAGAATGGCGGTGACACCTGTTGACCAGATCATTGCCCTTTTCCGACGGCCTGCAGGCTCGGTGGGCAGTGAGTAAAACAGGGCGGTCAGGGTGGCAAAAATGAGCACCCAGGTGATTACCTCCGGCCAGGTGCCGGTGAGGGGAATGTTGCGGACAAACTCGGTCACGAAGGTCTATCTTAGGCTGGTCGTGGAGATTATCCGCTTGGCACTGTGGATCCCCGGTAGCGGCTTGAGCCACAGTGTGTGAACGGCTTCGGCGCTGGACTCGGCATTAGTCACGAAGTTCTGATTCACTGGAGGCTATGAATAATGTTTTGATGTGGGTCCTTATTGGCCTTTTGGTTCTCGTCATTGTTGTGGCGATTCTCGTTGTTCTGGGGTTGCGCCGGAACAAGGCGAAGCAGGTTTCCTTCGAGAAGAAGGATGAGATCGAGCAGAAGAAGCCCAGCAGTGGTGATTACAAGGCCCAGGGCGGATTTAACTTCACCGCCGGTGGTGGTGCCGGAGCCGGTGCCGCGACTGCCGAGAAGCAGCCGGAGTTGCGTTCCGACCAGGAGCTGAAGAAGCCCGAAGCAACCCCGGAGCCCAAGGCCGCTCCGGAGCCGGAGCCGACGCCGGAACCGGAAGCTACCCCCGAACCTAAATCAACTCCCGAGCCGGAGGCTCCGAAGTCCGCTCCAGCCCCGGCTCCTACTCCAGAGCCGGAGCCGGTTGAGGAGCCCAAGCCGGTCGCTGAACCCGAGCCCGAACCGAAACCCGAGCCGACGCCCGAGCCGGAAGTTGAGCCCGAGCCGGAACCCGAACCAGAGCCAGCCCCCGCGGAACAGCGCGAGGAGATCGCGCCCGTCCAGGGCCGCCTGGGCAAGCTGCGCGGCCGCATGTCTAAGTCCCAGAACGTCATCGGCCGCGGCGTGCTCGGCATCCTGAGTGCCGGCGACCTCGACGAGGACGCATGGGAGGAGATCGAAGACACCCTCCTGATGGCCGACCTGGGCACCCCAACCACGATGAAGGTCGTCGATGACCTGCGTGAGCGCATCGCCATCAATGGCGTATCCAGCGAGGAAGAAGCCCGCGGCATGCTCCGCGAGGCGCTGATCGACGCCTGCAAGCCGGACATGGATCGCTCCATCAAGGCCATGCCCTACGAGGGCAAGCCAGCCGTAATCATGGTGGTGGGCGTCAACGGAACCGGTAAGACAACCACCACCGGTAAGCTGTCCCGCGTGCTCATCGGCATGGGTCACAAGGTTCTGCTCGGCGCGGCGGATACGTTCCGTGCGGCCGCGGCTGACCAGCTGGAGACGTGGGGGCGTCGAGTGGGGGCAGAAACCGTACGCGGTGCAGAGGGCGCAGACCCTGCCTCCGTCGCTTTCGACGCGGTGGCGAAGGGCATCGACTCCGGCGTGGACGTCGTGCTGGTCGATACCGCCGGCCGCCTACACACCAGCGTGGGCCTGATGGACCAGTTGGGCAAGGTCAAGCGCGTGGTGGAGAAGAAGGCGAAGGTCGACGAAGTGCTGCTGGTGCTGGACGCGACCGTCGGCCAGAACGGCCTCATGCAGGCACGCACGTTCCGCGAGGTCGTGGACATTTCTGGCGTGGTGCTCACCAAGCTCGACGGCACCGCAAAGGGCGGCATCGTCTTCCAGGTGCAGGAAGAACTCGGCGTGCCAGTGAAGATGGTGGGCCTCGGCGAAGGTGCGGACGACCTGGCACCGTTTGAGGTCGAGAGCTTCGTCGATGCTCTGCTGGGGTAGAAAATAAGCCCCATCGGACAGTAAAAATTTAAAAAATTTACGTAAATAACCCCGTATGTGTGCAGCGTACGGGGTTATTCGCGTTGTCCGCCTAAGAATTCAGTGATCTGCGTCTCAAAAATTTTTTTTCTTTCCTGAATACGAGTTTTCAGCATTTTATTCTTTGCAGCACAAGTGCTGAGACTCACAGATATGGATGTGAAAAATGACCCCAGATCAACTTGTACTGGCCTCCGGAAATTCGGCTTGGATGCTCATCAGCGCGTCGCTGGTGCTGCTCATGACCCCAGGCCTTGCACTGTTCTACGGCGGCATGACTGGCCGCCGCCAAGTGCTCAACATGATGATGATGTCCTTCGGCGTGATGGCCATCGTCCCCGTTCTCTACGTGCTGTGGGGCTGGTCGATGTCCTACGCCGGCACGGACATCGCAGGGTTGTTCGGCAACCCCTTCACCGCGTTCGGTCTTTCTGGCGAAATTACTGACGCCGCGGGCCAGCCGATCGAAGGTGCCAACGGATACCCCAACGCCATCGACATCGGCTTCCAGGTGACCTTCGCGATCATTTCGACCGCCATCATCTCCGGCGCACTGGCCGGGCGCGTGAAGTTCGCAGCCTGGTTCGCCTTCGCCGGCGCGTGGGTGACCCTGGCGTACTTCCCACTGGCCCACATGGTGTGGGGCGGCGGCCTGCTCGGCGACGGTGAGAACTCCATCGCTGCTTGGATGTTCGGCTCCGCCGACGGGGAAGCCAACATCACGCCCATCGACTTCGCAGGTGGCACCGTGGTGCACATCTCCGCCGGTACGGCGGCGCTGGTTCTGGCTCTGCTCGTTGGTAAGCGCGCAGGCTTCCCATCCAAGGTGGGGCGCCCGCACAACCTGCCGATGGTGATGCTCGGTGCCGCACTGCTGTGGTTCGGTTGGTACGGCTTCAACGGCGGCTCCGCCTTCGCCGCCGACGGAATGGCTGGTCTGGCCTGGGTAAACACCACGGTCGCTACCTCGGCCGCGATGCTTGGCTGGATGCTCTGTGAAACTATCCGCGACCGCGCCGCTACCTCTCTAGGTGCCGCGTCTGGCGCCGTGGCAGGTCTGGTTACGATCACCCCGGCGGCTGGAACGTTGACGCCCCTAACTTCCATCGTCATTGGATTCATAGGTGGCGTCATCGCCTGCATGGCAATCGGCCTCAAGTACCGTTTCGGCTACGACGATTCCCTCGACGTCGTGGGTGTGCACCTGGCCGCAGGGCTGTGGGGCACGGTGGGCCTGGCGCTGCTGTCGAAGGACAACGGTGTGTTCACCGGTGGCGGGGTAGATGGCCTCAAACTGCTGGTGGTGCAGATCGTGATCGCAGTGGTGGCAATGATCCTCTCCGGTGTGGTTACCTACCTGATCGCAATTCTGATCAAGGCCACGATCGGTTGGAGGGTCGACGACGAAGGCGAGGATACGGGCATCGACCTGGTGGAACACCGCGAGTCCGCCTACGATCTTAACGTTACCTCGAGCTCGCATATCCGCAGTATGTACAGCGCCGAGAACCCCCAGAACAGCGCCCAGAACAAGGGAGAAGAATCGTGAAACTCATCACCGCAGTAATCAAGCCCTTCACACTGCCAGATATTCGCCAGGCCCTCGAGGCCATCGAGATCCACGGCTTGACCGTCAGCGAGACCCAAGGCTTCGGCCGCCAGCGCGGCCACAGCGAGGTGTACCGCGGCGCCGAGTTCGCGGCGGACTTCGTGCCGAAGGTAAAGCTAGAGATCGTGGCGGCGGACGCCTCGGTAGATAGCATCGTAGACGCGATTGTCGGCGCCGCCTGCACCGGAAAGATCGGCGACGGAAAGATCTGGATCACCCCGGTGGACGAGGTGATCCGCGTGCGCACCGGCGAGCGCGGAGAGGATGCGCTGTAAAACGGCGCTCTAAAACGCGCTAAAACACCGGTGAAATGTGACTGTCGTGTAGGCCACTGGCTAAGCTAGGGGAGTTATAAACCAACCTCCGATACCTACAAGGGAGCACTAAGTAGTGTTTGAGTCTTTGTCAGACCGCCTGCAATCTGCCATGAAGGGCCTTCGTGGCAAGGGCAAGCTGTCCGAGGCTGATATTAATGCCACCGCGCGCGAGATCCGCCTCGCGCTCCTGGAGGCAGACGTATCCCTCCCGGTGGTGCGCGCCTTTATCAAGCGCATCAAGGAGCGCGCCGCCGGGGCAGAGGTATCCGAGGCGCTGAACCCAGCCCAGCAGGTCATCAAGATCGTCAACGAGGAGCTCAAGGAGATCCTCGGCGGTGAGACCCGCCGGCTGAACCTGGCTAAGCACCCGCCGACAGTCATCATGCTGGCCGGTCTGCAGGGTGCCGGTAAGACCACCCTGGCCGGCAAGCTGGCCCTGCACCTGGCCAAGCAGGGCCACACTCCCATGCTGGTGGCCTGTGACCTGCAGCGCCCGGGTGCGGTGCAGCAGCTGCAGATCGTCGGCGAGCGCGCCGGCGTAAAGACTTTCGCCCCGGACCCGGGTACCAGCCTGGATTCCCACGACCACGAGATGGGCACCAGCCACGGTGACCCGGTCGACGTCGCGCAGCGCGGTATCGAAGAGGCTTACCGCAGCCAGCACGACATCGTCATTATCGATACCGCGGGTCGCTTGGGCATCGACGAGGAGCTCATGCGCCAGGCGCGCGACATTCGCGATGCGGTGGAGCCCGACGAGGTGCTCTTTGTTATTGACGCCATGATCGGCCAGGATGCCGTTACTACGGCCGAGGCGTTCCGCGATGGCGTGGACTTCACGGGTGTCGTCCTGACGAAGCTGGATGGTGACGCCCGCGGTGGTGCCGCGCTGTCGATCCGCGAGGTTACCGGCAAGCCGATCCTGTTCGCCTCCACCGGCGAGAAGCAGGAGGACTTCGACGTCTTCCACCCGGATCGCATGGCTAACCGCATCCTCGGCATGGGTGACGTGCTCACCCTGATTGAGCAGGCCGAACAGGTTCTGGACGCCGAAAAGGCCGAAGATTCCGCCATGCGCATGGCCTCCGGTGATCTGACGCTGGAGGACTTCCTCGAGCAGATGCTGATGATCCGTAAGATGGGGCCCTTGGGCAACATCCTGAAGATGATGCCCGGCGGCTCCCAGATGTCGAAGATGGCCGACATGGTGGATGAGAAGGAACTGGACCGCATCCAGGCCATCATCCGCGGTATGACCCCGGCCGAGCGTCAGGATCCGAAGATCTTGAACGCCTCTCGCCGCAAGCGCATCGCCAACGGTTCTGGCGTGAGCGTTTCCGACGTGAACAAGCTGGTTGACCGCTTCTTCGAGGCCAAGAAGATGATGGGCAAGATGGCTGGCCAGTTCGGCATGGGTGGCCGGTCTGCGACCAAGAAGCAGAAGGTGCACCGCAAGGGCAAGAAGGGCAAGAACGCCAAGAACAAGAACCGCAAGAACATGCGCCGGAACATGGGCGGCGGCCAGGGGATGCCAGGTATGCCGGGCATGCCGGGGATGCCGGGCATGGGCGGCGGAATGCCCAGCATGAAGGACCTGGAGAAGATGCAGGAGCAGCTTCCCCCGGGCTTCGAGGGCATTGACCTGTCGAAGATGAACTTCCCGAAGAAGTAGCGGGCACCACCAGCAGAGGATTTGGTTCCCGCGGGTGCCGGCTACTACACTTATGCAGGTTGTCTGTGTAACACCGTCCCCGACCACGGTCGGCCGGTGGTCACGCGCAGCAAAAATACGAAGGGGTTGAACCGGCTCTGGCCAGAAAAATTTTTTAGCGGGTTTTCCGCAGAGATTCTTCGCAGAGTGTCTGAACTGCCCAGTGACCAACTAGAAGAAAAGGAGCCATCACATGGCCGTCAAGATTAAGCTGCAGCGCCTGGGTAAGATCCGTACCCCGGAGTACCGCGTCGTCGTTCAGGATGCTCGCACCAAGCGTTCCGGAAAGATCATCGAGAACCTGGGCATCTACCAGCCCACCCAGGAACCGTCCCTGATCCAGATCAACTCTGAGCGCGCACAGTACTGGCTGGGTGTCGGCGCACAGCCGACCGAGCCGGTTCTGGCTCTGCTGAAGGTCACCGGCGATTGGCAGAAGCACAAGGGTATCGAGGGCGCCGAGGGCACCCTGAAGGTGGCCGAGGAGAAGAAGTCCAAGCTGGACCTGTTCAACGAGGCTCTGGCTGAGGCTGCCGATGGCCCGACCGCTGAGGCTATCACCGAGAAGAAGCGCAAGGCCAAGGAAGAGGCAGAGGCCAAGGCCGCTGCTGAGGCTGCCGCTGAGGAAGAGGCTGCTGCCAAGGCAGCCGAAGAGGCCGAGAAGGCTGAGGCTGAGGCTGACTCCGAAGGCGAGGCAGAAGCTGAGGCCGAGTCCGCAGAGTAAAAGCAGCGGCGGTGCGCACCGCCACCAGCTTGCGCACCCCAGGTTGAGTATCGACTGCTCACCTGGGGTTTTTCTGTATTTAAAGAGTTGCTTCTAGGGCGCCTTTCAAAAGTGACTTTTGTGGCAATTGCCCCCGAGTGCACCACTTGAATGTGTTGTCGGTCATGGGGAGTAGACTAAATGACTGTCATCACAGGCCGGCCGTGCGCCGACCATTGAGTTTTTCGCGAGAGGCAAAGAAGGCATCCTCAATGAACGTCGAAGAAACCGTCAGCGGTTACTACCAGCAGATCATTCAACGCAACGCGGGGGAGCCAGAGTTCCACCAGGCTGTTTCAGAAGTGCTGGATAGCCTGACGTACGTCCTGAAGAAGGACGATCACTACGCAAACTACGCACTCATCGAGCGCATGTGTGAGCCGGAGCGGCAGGTTATCTTCCGTGTCCCGTGGATCACCGACGAGGGCGAGGTGCGCGTGAACCGCGGTTTCCGCGTGCAGTTCAACTCCGTGCTCGGCCCCTACAAGGGCGGCCTGCGCTTCCACCCGTCGGTGAACCTGGGCATCATCAAGTTCCTCGGCTTCGAGCAGATCTTCAAGAACTCCCTAACCGGCCTGCCGATCGGCGGCGCAAAGGGTGGCTCGGACTTCGACCCGAAGGGCAAGTCGAACCGAGAGATCATGTCCTTCTGCCAGTCCTTCATGACGGAGCTGCACACCCACATCGGTGAAGAGGTTGACGTTCCCGCCGGTGATATCGGTGTGGGCGGTCGCGAAATCGGTTACCTGTTTGGCCAATACCGCCGTATGACGAATCGCCACGAGTCCGGCGTGCTCACCGGCAAGGGCCTGACCTGGGGTGGCTCCCTGGTCCGCACCGAGGCCACCGGCTATGGCACCGTGTACTTCACTCAGGAAATGATGGGTGCCCACGACGATCGCTTCGACGGTGCCAAGGTCATCGTCTCCGGTTCCGGTAACGTCGCCATCTACGCTGCTCAAAAGGCCCAGGAGCTCGGGGCAACTGTCGTTGCCATGTCTGATTCCTCTGGCTATGTGTGCACCCCCGAAGGCGTGGACATCGAACTGCTGAAGGACATCAAGGAGGTGCGCCGCGCCCGCCTGTCCGACTACGCCAAGGAGACCGACGGCGTGACCTACCACGAGGGCGGCAACATCTGGGAGGTTGAGGCCGACGTGGCTCTGCCGTGCGCCACCCAGAACGAGCTGGACGGCGAGTCGGCCATCATGCTCGCCGACAATGGCTGCCGCTACGTCGCCGAGGGTGCCAACATGCCGTGCACCCCGGAGGCCATCGAGGTCTTCCGTAAGCGCAAAATCTTCTTTGCTCCGGGTAAGGCTGCCAACGCCGGTGGCGTGGCTACCTCTGCCCTGGAGATGCAGCAGAATGCCTCACGCGATTCCTGGACCTTCGACTACACGGATAGACGCCTGCGCGACATTATGCGGGGAATCTTCAAGCGTTGCGATAGGACGGCCCGGGAATACGACCGGGAAGACGATTACGTCCTCGGCGCCAACATCGCCGGCTTCCGCAAGGTGGCCGATGCAATGCTGGCACAGGGTGTTATCTAGCCTATGGAGTTGCAGATCGGCCGGGTGATCAAGCCCCACGGCGTGCGGGGAGAGGTGGTCGTCGATCCCACGACGGACACCCCCGAACTGCGTTTCGCCACCGGCGAGGTTTTGAAGGGTAGGCAGGCGGGCAAGGAGCTGTCCTTGACCGTTCGTTCCTTCCGCCCGCACCAGGGGCGCCTGTTGGTCACCTTCGAGGAGGTCGCCGACCGTACGGCCGCTGAGTCCCTGCGCGGCGTGCGCTTCTTCGCCGCCCCTGTGCACGATGGGGACGACGACGGTTTCTACGACCACGAGCTCGAAGGCCTCACCGCCTACCTGCTCGCCCCCGGCACGGATCTGGAGGGCGACGAGATTCAGCTCGGGGATCTGGTCGGGGAGGTCGTCGCCGTTGAGCACACTCCGGCCGGGCAGTTGCTCGTTATTCTTATTGACGCCGAGTCCCAGCTGCCGACCGCCGGCAAGGAAGTGCTCGTTCCCTTCCGTCACCAGATTGTCCCGGTGGTGGACTTGGAAGAGGAGATCCTCGTGCTCACCCCGCCCGAGGGGCTTTTGGAGCTGAGCTAGTTTTGCGCCTAGACGTAGTAACGATCTTCCCCGAATACCTAGAACCGCTGCGCCACGCCCTTCTAGGCAAGGCCATTGAGCAGGGAATTCTAAGTGTCGGCGTGCATAATCTGCGCGCCTGGACCAGTGATGTCCACCAGTCGGTGGATTCCACCCCGTGCGGCGGTGGCCCGGGCATGGTGATGAAGCCCGAGGTCTGGGGACCGGCTCTCGATGACGTCGCGGCGGGCACCGGCCCGGCGGCCAGGGTCAGCGACCTGGAGAGCTCCGCGGAGCACAAGCGCAACCTTCTGCCTGCCACAGGCGACAGCGATGCTGAGCGTTTAGGGGAGGAGGCGGGTGGCGTCACAAAACCGCTGCTTATCGTCCCCACACCCGCAGGAAAACCGTTCACCCAAGACATGGCAGAACGGTGGAGCACCGAAGAACATGTCGTGTTTGCCTGCGGCCGCTACGAGGGCATCGACCAGCGAGTGGTGGAGGGCGCACAGAACCGCTACCGCGTGGAAGAAGTCAGCATTGGCGACTACGTGCTGATCGGCGGGGAGGTCGCCGTGCTGGTCATGGCCGAGGCGATGGTGCGGCTGATCCCCGGTGTGCTGGGCAACCAGGCCAGCCACCAGGAGGATTCCTTCCAGGACGGGCTGCTGGAAGGCCCCAGCTACACGCGCCCCCGGCAGTGGCGCGGACTGGACGTGCCGGACGTGTTATTCAGCGGCAACCACGCGAAGATCGCGCAGTGGCGGCGCGAGCAATCCCTCGCCAGGACCAAAAAAGTACGCCCGGATCTGCTGGACAACGTGGAGCTATCCAAGGCAGATCGGGCGTATCTGGACGGGCTGGAGCCCTAGAAACTTAGAGCCCTAGAAACTAGAGCTCTAGCAACTAGTGGTCAGCGCCCGGGATGGCGTTGACGTGATCGCGGGGCTCTTCGCCCTCCGCGTACAGCGGCATGTCCTGCTTAGCGTGGTAGAAGGGGATGTCGATCGGATCGAGGGGCTTGTCGCCCTTGATCAGGTCGGCGGCCTTCTCTGCCAGCATGACGACCGGCGCGTAGATGTTGCCGTTGGTGATGATCGGCATGACCGATGCATCGGCGATGTACAGGCCCTCAACACCGTGGACCTGCATGGTCTCCGGGTCGACAACGGCCATCTCGTCGTCCGCCGGGCCCATCTTGGCGGTGCAGGACGGGTGCAGAGCGGTCTCGGCATCGTTGCGTACCCACTCCAGGATCTCCTCGTCGGTCTCCACGGTAGCGCCGGGGGAGATCTCGCCGTCGGTGAACTCCTTCATAGCCGGGGTGTCCAGCAGCTTGCGGGAAGTGCGAACGGCCTCGACCCACTCGCGGCGGTCCTGGTCGGTAGCCAGGTAGTTGAACAGGATCTCCGGCTTTTCCTTCGGGTCGTTCGACCTGATGTGAACGTGGCCCTTGGTGTCGGAGTACATCGGGCCGACGTGGAACTGGAAGCCGTGCTCGCCCTCCGGCTGGGAACCGTCGTAACGGATCGCCATAGGCAGGAAGTGGAACATCAGGTTCGGGTAGTCCTCGTTCTCGTTGGAACGGGCGAAGCCGCCGGCCTCGAAGTGGGAGGAAGCAACCGGGCCACGGCGGGTCAGCAGCCACTGCAGGCCGATGAACGGGCGGTTGATCATCTTGTAGTACGGCTGGGAGCTCACCGGCTGGGTGCAGTTGTACTGCACGTAGACCTCGAGGTGGTCCTGCAGGTTGTTGCCCACGCCGGGCAGGTGCTTCTTGACCTCGACGCCAGCCTTTTCCAGCACCTTGCGGTCACCGATACCGGACAGCTCCAGCAGCTGGGGTGTGTTGAAGGCGCCGCCACAGAGGATGACCTTGTCCGCGAAGACGCGGTGAGTCTGACCCTTCCACTGGTACTCCACACCCACGGCCTTGCCGTTTTCAACGATGACCTGCGTGGTGTAGGCACGGGTGCGCACGTCCAGGTTCTTGCGGTTCATGACCGGGTGCAGGTAGGCGCGGGCGGCGGACAGGCGCTTGCCGCCCAGGATGTTGCGGTCGAAGGGGGCGAAGCCCTCCTGGCGGTAGCCGTTGACGTCGTTGGTGAGGTTGTAGCCGGCCTGCTGGACGGACTTGAAGAAGGCCTGGAACAGCGGGCTGGTGGCCGGGCCGCGGGTCAGCTTCAGCGGGCCGTTGTGGCCGCGGCGCGGGTCGTTAGCGTCGGCGCCCAGGGCGGTTTCCATCTTGTTGAAGTAGGGCAGGACGTGGCTCCAGCCCCAGTTGGACATGCCGGGCAGCTTGCCCCACTTCTCGTAGTCCATCGGGTTGCCGCGCTGGAAGATCATGCCGTTGATGGAGGAGGAGCCACCCAGCACCTTGCCGCGGGCGTGGTAGATACGACGGCCGTTCATCTCCGGTTCCGGCTCGGATTCGTACTGCCAGTCGTAGTGCTTGTCGCCGATGGGGAAGGAGAACGCAGCTGGCATGTGGATGAACAGATCCCACAGGGAGTCCGGGCGGCCGGCCTCCAGGACCATGACGTCCTTGGTGGAGTCTTCGGAGAGTCGGTTGGCCAATACGGAACCTGCGGAACCGCCGCCGACGATGACGATATCCCGACGACGGTCTTCGACTACCTGGCCTTTGGTGTCGTTCTTCTTTCCTGGAATCAGCTTGTCAATGAAGCTCATCTATTCACTCGCCTCCTAGTTAAATGACTGAACGTTTACCAGTATGCCATTTTCTTTATTAATTCGCTAGATGGCAGGTAAAGGGCATGATTAAACCACCTCACTAGTGAGGTAGTAATTAACACCTATGTGAGGGGGAATGCTGGCAAATTAGAAAGACCTGTGTACTCTAGGAAATTGTATTTCTGAGAAAATGAACTCCCTTTGGCGAGGAAGCGATCGAGGAGAACAAGAGGAGAACTACATGACAAATCCCGAAAACGACCATCAGCCGGAGGCGGCCGAAAGCGCCTCCCGGCGCATCGTGAGCAGGAAAAAAGCCTCTGCTCCGCGAGTGATCGTCGGCTCTTTTGATGTTAATGACCGCGAGAGCTATTCGCCGGGTGAAGTAACGGACCCCAAGACCAACTGGCCCGTGTTCATCATTTCGGCGCTGGGCATTCTGGCCGTCGCCCTCTACGCTTTCTTCGGCCGCGAGCAGGCCAAGGACACCCTGGGCACCGTCACCGGCTGGATCTCCACGAACCTCGGCTGGTTCTACATCGTCACCGCGACGGTCGCTGTGATCTTCGTCCTAGTGGTCGCCTTCTCGAAATCGGGCAACATCCGCTTGGGGCCGGACCACTCCCGCCCGCAGTTCCGCCTCTTTTCTTGGTCGGCAATGCTCTTCGCCGCCGGCATCGGCGTAGACCTGATGTTCTTCGCCGTCGCGG
The DNA here is from genome assembly GCF_039907245.1 of Corynebacterium sp. c24Ua_83. NCBI lineage: Bacteria > Bacillati > Actinomycetota > Actinomycetes > Mycobacteriales > Corynebacteriaceae > Corynebacterium > Corynebacterium sp. c24Ua_83. Next base: position 59,953 of record NZ_JASBOI010000001.1, read on the forward strand.
AGCCCGTCACCCAGTACATGGCACCGCCGGTAGGTGAGGGGCAGACCCGCGAGGCTGCAGAACAGGCCGTCGTGTGGGCACTGTTCCACTACGGCATCACAGGTTGGGCTCTGTATGCCCTGATGGGCATGGCCTTCGGCTACTACGCCTACCGACTGAACATGCCGCTGGCCATCCGCAGCGCCCTGTACCCGCTGATCGGTAAGCGCATCCATGGCCCCATCGGCGGTGCAGTGGACATCGCCGCCGTGCTGGGCACCGTCTTCGGCATCGCAGCTTCCCTGGGTATCGGCGTGGTGCAGCTGACCTACGGCCTGCACCTCATCTTCGGCTGGGACCAGGGTGTGGCTGTCCAGTCCGGCCTGATCATTTTCGCCGTCGGTATCGCTACCCTGTCCGCCGTCTCCGGCGTGGACAAGGGCATTAAGCGCCTGAGTGAGATCAACGTGTTGCTGGCCATCGGCCTGGTGCTCTATGTGACCGTTACTGGCCAGACTGCCTTCCTTCTTGACGCCCTCGTGATGAACATTGGCGACTATGTCTCATCCTTCCCGGGCATGACGATGGATACGTTTGCCTTCTCCGAGGACCCGGAGGCAACCAAGGCATGGATGGGCGCCTGGACGCTGTTCTTCTGGGCTTGGTGGGTAGCTTGGGCGCCTTTCGTCGGCCTGTTCCTGGCCCGCATTTCCCGCGGCCGCACTCTGCGCCAGTTCGTTGTCGGCGTGCTGACCATTCCGTTCCTGTTCATCCTCCTGTGGATGAGCCTATTCGGAAACACCGCCCTCAAGCGTGTGGTTAGTGGCGACATGGACTTCGCCAACAACACTATGGACGCCCCGGAGCAGGGCTTCTATGCACTACTGCAGGACATGAATGGTGGCGGGGTGCTGATCATCCTGTGCACCCTGATCGGTCTGTTGCTGTACATCACCTCCGCCGACTCCGGTGCGCTGGTGACCGCTAACTTCACCTCCAAGATCGAGGATTCCCGTCAGGACGGTGCCAAGTGGTCCCGCATCTTCTGGGCCGTCCTGGTCGGCGTGCTGACGCTGGTCATGCTGCAAGTTAACGGCGTCGAAACAGTGCAGCTGGCAACTATCGTGATGGGCCTGCCGTTCACGATCGTGATCTACCTCATCATGTTCGGACTGTGGCGCTCCCTGCGCCTGGAGAGCTACGCGACCGAGGCCCGCAGCATCTCGCTGCACAGCGCCATGTCCGGCCGCTCTGGTGCAGGCGGGGACAAGCAGTCTTGGCGCAAGCGCCTGTCGCGTGCCTCCACCTGGCCGAGCCAGGCCAAGGCCAACGAGTACCTCACCAAGGTGGCGCAGCCTGCGCTGGAGGCCGTCGCACGCGAGCTGAATGACGAAGGCATCGACACTACGCTGGTGGCTGCCGACGTGCCGAACCTGCCGGTAAACCAGTTGGACCTCACCATCCACCTGGGTGAAGAGCAGGACTTCCGCTACCAGATCTACCCCTTGGAGCACCCGGTGCCGAGCTTCACCCGCAGCACCAGCGATGGGGAGCTCTACTACCGCCTCGAGGTCTTCGACAACACCGGCTCGCTGGGCTACGACATCTACGGCTACACCACGGAGCAGCTGATCGATAACGTCCTGGATCTCTACGAGCGCCACCTGGAGTTCCTGCACATGCAGCGCGACCTGCCGGGCACCTCTGACATGTCCGACGGCGCGGACCCAGTGCGCACCTGGACCGAAGACTAGAACCTGGACAAACTGGACCAAAAGGCCAAACACAGAAAGCGAGAATCCAACCATGAACGCTGTACTGTTCGACCCCACCACCTGCGAACTGCTGGCCGGGGTGCACAAGAATGAGGGCGCTCCCGCCTCGCTGTTCATCAACGGCGAGTGGGTAGCGGCCGAAAAGGGCGAGACCCGCACGATCACCAACCCTGCCGATAACTTCACCGTGGGCCTGGTGTCCGAGGCCTCCGACGAGGACACGAACAAGGCCATCGCCGCCGCCCGCGCCTCCTTCGACTCCGGCGTGTGGGCCGACGTGCCCGCCGCCGAGCGCGGCAAGCTGCTGCTGCAGGTTGCAGACAAGATCCGCGAGAACAAGGATGCCTTCGCCCGCGCCGAGTCCGCCGACACGGGCAAGCGCCTGGCCGAGTCCGAGATCGACATGGACGACATCGCCAACTCCTTCGAGTACTTCGGCACGCTCGCCCAGCACCAGGCCGGTCGCGTTGTGGACCCGGGCGATGCGAACGTTCGCTCTCGTATTGACGCCGAACCGGTCGGCGTATGCGGCCTGATTACCCCGTGGAACTACCCGCTGCTGCAGGTGGTCTGGAAGGTCGCCCCGGCCCTGGCTGCCGGCAACTCCTTTGTGCTGAAGCAGGCGGAGCTCACCCCGCACACCGCCATGATGCTGATGACGGTCCTGGACCAGCTGGGCCTGCCGGCCGGCGTGGCTAACCTGATCACCGGCGCGGGCGCCAACTGCGGCAACCCGCTGTCACAGAGCCCGGATGTGGATATGGTCAGCTTCACCGGCGGTCTGGTCACCGGCAAGCTGATCGCTCGCAACGCGGCGGAGACCGTCAAGCGCGTGGCCCTGGAGCTGGGCGGCAAGAACCCGAACGTCATCTTCGCGGACGCCGACTTCGACGCTGCGGTGGATAACGCTCTGAACGGCGCGTTCGTCCACTCCGGCCAGGTGTGCTCCGCGGGCTCACGCATCGTGGTGGAGGAATCCATCCACGATCAGTTCGTCGAGGCTTTGGTGGCCAAGGCCGAGAAGATCAAGGTCGGCGGCCCGCTGGACGAAGCCGCCGAGACCGGCGCCCTGATCTCCGCGGAGCACCGCGACAAGGTTGCGGCCTACGTCGACCGCGCCCGCGAGCAGAGCGCGAAGATCCTCTGCGGCGGTCGCATCCCGACGGCCGAGGACAACCAGGGCTCCCACGCCACGGGCAACACGGACCTGACCCGGGGCGTGTTCTACCTGCCGACGATCATCGATGGCTGTACCCAGGAGATGGACTGTGTGCACGACGAGGCCTTCGGCCCGGTCGTGACCATCGAGACCTTCGCCACGGAGGACGAGGCCGTGGCTATCGCCAACGACACCGAGTACGGCCTGGCCGGAGCCGTGTGGACCACTGACGCCGGAAAGGCGGAAAGGGTCGCACGTAAGCTGCGTCACGGTACTATTTGGATTAATGACTTCCACCCCTACCTGCCGCAGGCGGAGTGGGGCGGAATGAAGCAGTCCGGCAACGGTCGCGAGCTCGGCCCCACCGGACTGGCCGAGTACCAAGAGCACAAGCACGTCTACACCAACATCGCGCCAGCGGTGACGGGGTGGTTTAAGGAATAGGAAAAGTTGGCGGACAAGAAGCGATCCAGACTGTCAGCTGGCCCTCGGGCCATCGTCGGTACGTACTCTGCGGGGGCGGACCGCTCACGCAGTGGGGAGCCTCCCAAGGCCAACTGGCCCGTGGTGGTCGTCACCGCGGTCATTACCCTGCTGGTCGCTATCTGGGCCGCCGTCGCCAGCGATAACTTCGATTCCGTCGTCGGGGGAATCACCGGGTGGCTGACAGAGAGCCTGGGTTGGCTCTATATTGCCACCGTCGCCATCGCGCTGATCTTCATGATCTGGATCGCCTTGTCCAAGGCGGGCGCTATCCGCTTGGGACCCGACCACTCCAAGCCCCAGTACAGCCTTTTCTCCTGGTCGGCGATGCTCTTCGCCGCCGGTATCGGCATTGGCGTGATGTTCTACTCCGTGGCCGAGCCGCTGGCGCAGTACTCCACCCCGCCGGTGGGCGAGGGGATGACGGAGCAGGCTTACAACGAGGCCATCGCCTGGACTCTTTTCCACTGGGGCGTGTCCGGCTGGGCGCTGTACGCGCTGATGGGCCTGGCCTTTGGCTACTACGCCTACCGCCTAAACATGCCCCTGGCCATCCGCAGCGCCCTGTACCCGCTGATCGGCAAGCGGGTCAACGGGCCGATCGGCGACGCGGTAGATGTCGCCGCCCTGCTCGGCACGATCTTCGGCGTGGCGGCCTCCCTGGGCATCGGCGTGGTGCAGCTGAACTTCGGTCTGAACATGGTGTTCGGCCTGCCCGAGGGCCGTGGCATGCAGATCGCCCTGGTGGCGCTGGCAGTGGGCGTCGCAGCGATCTCCGCAGTATCCGGTGTGGACAAGGGCATTAAGCGCCTCAGTGAGGCGAACGTCTACCTCGCCACCGCACTGCTGCTGTTCGTCCTGTTCACCGGCCGCACTGGCTGGCTGCTGAACTCCGTGGTGAAGAACATGGGCGACTACCTCGCCTGGCTGCCGCGCTGGACCTTCGAGACCTTCTCTTATTCCCAGGACCCGGCCGCCACAGCGGACTGGATGGCCAACTGGACCCTGTTCTTCTGGGCCTGGTGGGTGGCCTGGGCGCCGTTCGTGGGTCTGTTCCTGGCCCGCATTTCCCGTGGCCGCACCTTCCGTCAATTCGTCATCGGCACCCTGTGCGTGCCCTTCCTCTTCGTCGCGCTGTGGGCCTCCATCTTGGGTAACACCGCGCTGGACCGTGCGGTGAACAACGACGATCACGACTTCCTGCAGACCGCTGTGGACTCCCCGGAGCGTGGCTTCTACACCCTGCTCGATGGCCTGCCCGGCGGCACGATCGTGGTGTTTATCGCCATCCTCGTGGGTCTGCTGTTCTTCGTCACCTCCGCGGACTCCGGTGCGCTGGTTATGGCGAAGTTCTCTTCTATTTCTAAGGACCCCCAACAGGACGGCGCGCCGTGGATGCGCCTGATGTGGTCGGGTGCCGTCGCCGTGCTGACGATCGCGATGCTGCAGGTCGGCGGCATCGCCACGCTGCAGATGGCCACGCTGATCATGGGCTTGCCCTTCATGGTGGTGGTGTACCTGATCATCGTGGGCTTGATGCGTTCGATACGTATGGAGACCGCCCAGGTGGATTCCCGCGCCATCGCCCTGCACTCCGCGATCTCCGGGCGCACCCTGCCCTCCGGCAACGACCTGGACTGGGAGAACCGCCTCGACCGCACCTCCACTTGGCCGTCGGAGCAGACCGCGTATCGCTATGTGGTGCAGATCGCCAAGCCCGCCCTCGAATCGGTCGCTACGGCGCTGCGGGCTAGGGATTATGACGCCACGTTGTTGGTCGCCGACAGTAAGGACACCAAGGTTCCCCAGTTGGACCTGTCCGTGATCTTCGGGGAGGATCCGGTCTTCCGCTATCAGCTCTACCCGGTCATCTCCACCACCCCGGAGTTCGCCGTCCGCGAGGGTGCGTCGGACAAGCTCGACAACGGCAAGAACTACGTCCGCCTCGAGGTCTTCGGCATGAACGGCTCCCTGGGCTTCGACGTGTTCGGCTACACCCGCGCGCAGCTGATCAACAACGTGCTGGATCTTTTCGACCGCCACCTGGAGTACCTACACATGCAGCAGGGCTTCAGCGGCGAGCGCGATCTGACGGAGTTCACCAGCGATGCGCCCGAGTGGGCCGAGGACTTCGGCAAGCAGTAGCCCCTCTAGAATGTGGGGAATGACCGATAGCATCGCTAGCATCATTGCCCACGAACTCGAGGTGGATCAGCCCCGAGTTCAGGCCACCATCGACCTGCTGGACGGCGGAGCGACCGTTCCGTTTATCGCCCGCTACCGCAAGGAAATCACCGGTGGTATGGACGACGGCCAGCTGCGCCAGCTCGAGCAGCGCCTCGACTACCTGCGCGAGCTTGCCGCCCGCAAGGAGACCATCCTCAAGAGCATCGAGGAGCAGGGCAAGCTCACCGACGAGCTGCGCCAGAAGATCCTGGCCGTGGACACGAAGGCCCGCCTCGAGGACCTGTACTTGCCGTTTAAGAAGTCCCGCCGCACCAAGGCCGCCATCGCACGCGAGGCCGGCTTGGGCGAGCTGGTTGAGAAGCTGCTCGCCGGTGGCAGCCCGGAGCTGGCCGAGGGCTACGTCCAGGAAGGTTTTGCTGACGCCGCCTCGGTGATGGCCGGCGCCAGAGCCATCGTGGTCGAGGATATTTCCACCGACGCAGATCTGGTGGGGGAGATCCGCGAGGAATACTTCAAGCGCGGCCGTGCCGAATCCGCCGTGATCGAGGGCAAGGAGGAAGAAGGCCAGAAGTACCGCGATTACTTTGAGTTCGATGAGCCCTTCGGGGATCTACCGAGCCACCGCGTGCTGGCGCTGCTGCGCGGCGAGAACGAAGGCGTGCTGCGCGTGAACTTTGCGCCGGGGGAGGACGACGAGTTCTACCAGGGCATCATCGCCGATCGCACCGGGCTGCATGCTCAGGGCGACCCGGCGGATAAGTTCCGCGCCGAATGCGTGCGCTTCGGCTGGAGCACGAAGCTGGCGGTCAGCTCCGCGGTGGACGTGCGCATGCGCCTGAAGGAGAGAGCCGACGAGGCCGCTGTGAGCGTGTTCTCGAAGAACCTGAAGGATCTGCTGCTGGCGGCCCCCGCCGGCCACCGGGCGACCTTGGGCATGGACCCGGGCTACCGCAATGGTGTGAAGTGTGCAGTGGTAGACGGCACGGGCAAGGTGCTGGACACGGTCGTGGTCTACCCGCATTCCGGCCAGTGGGATAAGGCCCGCACGATCCTGAGCGCCCTGGTGAATAAGCACGGTGTGGAGCTGCTGGCAGTGGGCAACGGCACCGCCAGCCGCGAGACGGAGAAGCTGGCAAAGGAGGTTGCCGGGCTGGCGGAGGGCACCAAGCCCCAGACCGTCGTGATCTCCGAGGCGGGTGCGTCGGTCTACTCCGCCTCGGAGGTGGCCGCCCAGGAGTTCCCGGACATGGACGTCTCGCTACGCGGGGCCGTTTCGATTGCCCGCCGCCTGCAGGATCCGCTGGCGGAGCTGGTGAAGATCGACCCGAAGTCCATCGGCGTGGGTCAGTACCAGCACGACGTCAACCAGTCACTGCTGGCCGCCGGGCTGGACACCGTGGTGGAGGATGCGGTGAACTCCGTCGGTGTGGACGTGAACCTGGCCAGTGCGCCGCTGCTGAATCGCGTGGCGGGCGTTACTCCGACCCTGGCGGAGAACATCGTGGCCTACCGCGATGAGAACGGCGCTTTCAAGTCCCGCAAGGAGCTGCTGAAGGTGCCGCGCCTGGGGCCGAAGGCATTCGAGCAGGCCGCGGGCTTCCTGCGCATCAACGGAGCTGCCGACCCGTTGGACGGCTCAGCCGTACACCCGGAGGCCTATCCGCTGGTGCGCCGCATCGTGGACGCCACCGGCGTGGAGGTTGCGCAGCTCGTGGGCAACTCCGCCGTGCTGGGCAAGCTGCGTGCGGGGGACTTCGCCGACGAGAAGTTCGGAATCCCCACCGTCACGGACGTGCTGGCGGAGCTGGACAAGCCGGGGCGCGACCCGCGCCCGACGTTCAAGACCGCCACGCTCGCCGAGGGGATCGAGACCATCAAGGACCTCAAGCCGGGCATGGTGCTAGAGGGCACGGTCACGAACGTTGCAGCCTTCGGAGCCTTCGTGGATATCGGCGTGCACCAGGATGGCCTGGTTCACGTCTCCGCCATGAGCGAGCAATTCGTCAAGGACCCGCACGACGTAGTCAGTTCCGGCGAGGTGGTGAAGGTGCGCGTCGTCGACGTGGACGTGCCGCGCAACCGCATTGGCCTTTCCCTGCGCCTGCAGGACGAACCCAAGGGCTCCACAGCCAACGGCAAGTCCAAGCCGAAGAAGGGGGCGGGGCAGAAGCGCAATGCGCGGAGGAAGCCCAACCACCGCAATCAGGCTCCGCAGGGCAGTATGGCCGCCGCGCTGAAGAACGCGGGATTTGGACAAAACCACTAGTCGGTGTCATACTACTCAAGTTAATTTCTGTTGTGGGTACGAACCCGTAGGCGCGCAGGTAACGCGAAAAGCCGCGAGGATCCTCTATCCAGACGAGCAAAAGGATTTCATCCATGCACATTCTTGATAAGGTTGACGCAGCTCAGCTGCGCGACGACATTCCCGAGTTCCGCGCCGGCGATACCCTGGACGTTCACGTCAAGGTTATCGAGGGCTCCAAGTCCCGTCTGCAGGTTTTCCGTGGCGTTGTGATCCGCCGCCAGAATTCCGGCATCCGCGAGACCTTCACCATCCGCAAGGTTTCCTTCGGCATCGGTGTGGAGCGTACCTTCCCGGTTCACTCCCCGAACATCGACCGCATCGACGTCCTGTCCCGCGGTAAGGTCCGCCGTGCGAAGCTGTACTACCTGCGCGAGCGTCGCGGCAAGGCAGCCCGCATCAAGGAGCGCATCTAGTACTTACCCCCCAAGTGCTATCAACCCAGTCACACTTTCGTGGCTGGGTTTTTTGCTGTTCGCCCCACTGGTATCCTCGTTCCTTGTGACTCATCGACAGGAACCCAACGACCCTAACGTGCCCAATGAGGCTGCCGCGCAGCCGGAGCAGGGGGCGTCACCAAAAAAGAAGAAGGAGAAGAAGACCTACCCTTGGTGGGTCGAGATGCCGATCATCATCCTGGTGACGATGCTGGTGCTGGGCGCTTTCAATAACTTTGTGGGTCGCATGTACCTGATTCCTTCCGAGTCGATGGAGCCGACGCTGCACGGCTGCGTGGGCTGTACACCCGACCGCATCTTCGTGAACAAACTGGCCTACCGCGGCGACAAGATGCCCGACCCGGGCGAAGTCGTCGTTTTCGTCGGCACTGAGTCTTGGAACGAGGAATACACCTCCCGCCGCAGCTCCAACGACGTGGTGCGTGGGCTGCAGAACCTTGGCGCCACCATCGGCATCGTCGCGCCGGACGAAAACACCCTGGTCAAGCGCGTGATCGCCACCGGTGGCCAGACCGTGCAGTGCCAGGAGGGCGACCCGGGCATCATGGTCAACGGCAAGAAGGTCGACGATTCCTACACGATGAACCCACCGGCGAACCCGATCGACCCGACCACGGGCTCCAAGGAGTGCCAGGGCGACTACTTCGGGCCCGTCACCGTGCCGGACGACGCTGTCTGGGTGATGGGCGACAATCGCACCAACTCGCTGGATTCCCGCGCGCACATGGGCGACGAGCACCAGGGAACCATCCCTGTGGAGAACATCGTCGGCGAGGTCGAGACCATTCTGCTGCCGTTCAGCCGCATCGGCGGCGTGGACTCCCTGCCCATCCAGGGCTAGAGCCGCCAGAGCCGCTCAAGAGTTAAGGTGGAACGCGAGCTAGAGGCCGCGGGGCTGGGGCCTGTCGCGGGGGTGGACGAGGCTGGGCGTGGTGCGTGCTGCGGGCCGATCTCGATTGCAGCGTGCATCCTTCCTGCCGACCTGGACGGAGCTGGGCTGGACCGCCTGACCGACTCGAAGAAGCTCACGGAGAAGACCCGCGAGCGACTGTACGACGTCATTCGCGACGTCGCCGTTTCCTACTCGATCATCCACATTAGCGCCGCAGACATCGACCGCTTCGGCATTCAGCACGCGAACGTCTCCGGCATGCGGCGTGCTGTGGCTGCTTTGCACGTACAGCCCGGCTACGTGCTGACGGATGCGGTGAAGGTCCCCGGCCTGCCCATGCCGCACCTGCCCGTGGTGAAGGGCGACCAGATGGCCAAATGCATCAGCGCGGCAAGTGTGCTGGCAAAGGTTTCCAGGGATCGAGTGTTGCGAACGCTCGACGAGGAGTTCCCGGGGTATGGTTTGGCTAGTCACAAGGGCTATGGCACCAAGGCGCACATGACTGCGGTGAGCCTACACGGTGGCACCCCTTATCACCGTTACAGTTACAGGAACGTGGCCGCTGCGCACCAGCAATGGCTTAAGGGAAAGGATCGAGGGTAAGTCCGTGAGCGCTGAGGAACTAGACGACTACGAGGCAAACGTCGAGCTGTCGATGTACCGCGAGTACCGCGACGTGGTCAGCCAGTTTTCCTACGTTGTGGAGACCGAGCGCCGCTTTTACCTGGCCAACGCCGTCGAGCTGATCCCGCGCAATTCCGGCGGGGAGGTCTACTACGAGGTCCGCATGTCCGATGCCTGGGTGTGGGACATGTACCGCCCCGCCCGCTTCGTCCGCTACGTGCGCGTAATCACCTACAAGGACGTAAACATCGAGGAGCTCGACAAACCCGAGCTGCAACTGCCGGACTGACCTGCACCTTTCGCCTTATTCACAGCCCAGGGGTTTTCCACAGCCCCCTGGGCTTTTGTTGTCTCTGTTTCTTTTTATGACGCCACCCCACGGGGATGATGGCCCACACTTGTGAATCAGGTACCGGGCGTGAAGAACCGGTGCCGGATCACGAAAAGGGGAGGGCGACTAGTGACGGCGGCGAACAAGCGAGCAGTGGGGAACCTGGGGGAGGACCTGGCGGCTGAGTATCTGCAGCGGGCGGGGTATGAGGTGCTGGACCGCAACTTCTATACCCGCTACGGGGAGCTGGACTTGGTGGCGCGCACACCCGAGGACGACCTGGCTTTCATCGAGGTGAAGTATCGCGCCTCGGACTCCGACGGGGGCGGAGTGGCGGCGGTGGGGCCGCGGAAGCTCAGGCGGATTCGCACGCTGGCCGGGCTGTGGCTGGAGCAGAATCGCGAGAGGGTGCAGTTTTCCGGGGGACTGCGCGTGGATGTGATTGACGTCGGACCGGACGGCGTGCGCGAGCACGTCGAGGGGGTGTGGTGACCAATGGCCGTGGGGCATGCGCAGTCGATAGCGCTGGAGGGGACCAGACGGACCGTGATCACCGTCGAGTGCGACGTGAGCAGGGGGCTGCCCGGAATATCAATCGTGGGCATGGGGGATACCGCGGTGGTGCAGGCGAAGGATCGCATCCGGTCGGCGCTGAAGAACTCTGGCGTGGGGTGGCCGGGGTCGCGGACCGTGATGAGCCTGTCGCCCGCCGGGCTGCCGAAGCAGGGGGCGGGCTACGACCTGGCGATGGTGTGCGCGATGCTCTCCGCGGTGGCGGATGACGCGCTGGGGGCTGGGCGGCTATCCCAGACGATCCTGGTGGGGGAGCTGGGGTTGGATGGGCAGATCCGCCCGGTGCAGGGAGTGTTCGCGCTGGTGCTGGCCGCGGCGATGGAGGGCTTTTCCACTGTCGTGGTGCCCGTGGGAAACGAAGCCGAGGCGGCGGAGGCGGCGCAGGCAGCGGCGGCGAGCGACGGGGGCGTGAGTGTGCTGGTGGCCCCGAACCTGGGGACGGTCATCGACTGGCTGCACGGGGGAGAGCTGCCAGAGGCGTGCCCGGGGGAGTACGCCCCGCCTCGGCAAGTGGGGGATCTAGCGGAAATTGTGGGACAGCCCGCCGCCCGCCGGGCAGTGGAGGTGGCCGCGGCCGGGGGACACAACCTAATGCTGACGGGGCCGCCCGGAAGTGGCAAATCAATGCTGGCCGAACGCCTGCCGGGGATCCTGCCGCCTATGACAGATACCGAGCGGGTGGAGGCCGCCAGCGTGCACTCCCTGGCGGGGGTGAAGGGGAGCCTGCCGGAGGTGCTCGCAGGACAGCGGCCGTTCATCGCGCCGCACCACAACGTGACCCCGGCGGGACTCATCGGTGGCGGGCGCGTACCCGTACCCGGGGCCGTGAGCCTGGCCCACCACGGAGTGCTGTTTATCGACGAGGTTAGCGAGGCGCGCCGGGATAGCCTGGAGTGCCTGCGCGTGCCCATGGAGCTGCGCCGCGTAGAGCTTATGCGAGCGAACCGAATCTCCAGCTTCCCCGCCGACTTTCAACTGGTGATGGCCGCCAACCCCTGCCCGTGTGGCGCGGAGCTGCCGTTAGATTGCACCTGCCCCTCCGGGGCGCGGCTGCGGTATCAGGCGAAGCTCTCCGGCCCGCTGCGCGACCGGGTGGACGTATTCGCCACCACCACGGGCAGGCCCCAGATTGAGGCGCTAAGCAGCCCAGGCGAGGCCAGCGCCGCCGTCGCCGAACGGGTGGCCGAAGCCAGGGATCGAGCCCGCCAGCGGTGGGGTACCGCCAGCAACGCGCTGGTGCCCGGAAAAATTTTGCGACAGGTGGGCGTGGACGAATCCGGCTCCGTTCTGCTGGAGGACATGCTGCGCACCGGCACGATCACGCAGCGAGGGGTGGACCGGACCATCCGGGTCGCCTGGACTCTCGCGGATCTCGACCGCGCCTCCGCCCCGCACCTGGGGCACATCAGCGACGCGGTGGAATTCTTCGGAGCCGACAGGGAATTGGTAGAGGTGCAGCGATGACGACCCAGGAAAATTTTTTGGAGTGGGTCTACGTGCGTCGGGTCATAGAGGCTTCGCGCCTCGACGTGTTGGACATGCTGTGGCCCAACGGTTGGGAGCAGGCCGGCCCCGCGGACGTGCGATCCGTAGCAGAAGCCCTGGCACGCCGGGGCGGGAAGCTGCCGGACGCGTTGGCGGACTCGACCTCGCAGCGCTACGAGCAGAACCCCACCCGCGACGCGGAGCTGGCCATCGCCCGCGGCTGGCGGTTGGTCACCCCGGAGGACGATGAGTGGCCGAGCGAACTGACCGCCAGCTTCGTCCGCATGGCCGATTCGGGTGCGGATCACGATTCCTCCGTCCGCGGCCAGGCGGCGGCACCCTTCGCCTTGTGGGTGCGCGGAGACACGCGCCTGGATGCGCTGGTGAGCCGCTCGGTCACTGTCGTGGGCACCCGCGCCGCCACGCGCTACGGCGAGCAGGTCACCCAGTCCTTCGCGGGAGACCTCGCGGACGCGGGCTTCACCCTGATCTCCGGGGGTGCGATCGGCATCGATGCCATCGCCCACCGCGCGGCCCTCGAATCCAAGATGCCCACGATTGTGGTCATGGCCTGTGGGCTCGACGTTTCCTACCCCAAGGCGCATGGGGATCTGTTTGAGCAGATCGTCGCCGCCGGCGGAATGCTCATCAGCGAGTATCCACCGGGCACTCCGCCGGCCCGCCATCGCTTCCTCACCCGCAACCGCCTGGCCGCGGCTCTCGGCCAGGCGACCCTGGTGGTCGAGGCGCCGCTGCGCAGCGGCGCCCTCAACACACTGAACTGGGCCGAGGCGCTGGTGAAGCCCACCTTTGCCGTCCCCGGCCCCGTCACCTCCCACGCCTCCCTCGGGTGCCTCGATCGCATCCGCACCGCCCGCGCCACGCTGGCCGTCAGCGCCCGTGACTTGATCGAGGAGCTCACCCCTCTCGGCGAGCAGATGGCGCTGGGGCTAGGCCAGGAGGATCGTTCGTTCCTACCTAGCTGGGAGCACCTCGCCATTATTGACGCCGCAGCCTTGCCGAGCGGCAAAGGTCCCGAAGGCAGACTGCCGCAACTGGTGGAGGCCACCGGTTTGCCCGCCCGCACGGTGATCCGCTGCCTGCGCGACCTGGAGGCCATGGGCAGGCTCCGGAGGGAGGCGGACCGCTGGATAAGGGTCGAATGACCGGCTAGATTGGTCACATGAGCAACTCCCGTCCCACTGGCACCACGGCGCCGCTGTGGTCTGCGCTGGACGACTACGAGCAGCACCTGCGCCACGTGGTCGGGCGCTCCGAGAACACGATCCGCGCCTACCGACGGGACCTCGACAGCGCGCTGGAAGGCCTAGAGCGCATCGAGGAGTTCGACCTGGATCGCGCCCGCGACGTGCTGGGCTGGGCGGTGGATAACGGAGCCAGCCGGGCCAGCCTCTCCCGGCTGGCCTCCAGCATGCGCGGCTTCGGAGCCTTCCTTGCCCACCGCGGCTTCGTGCAGGCCAACCCGGTCGCCGCGCTGAAGGCTCCGAAGCCGCAGCGCACGTTGCCGCGCGTGCTGCGCGCCGACCAGGCCTCCGACATGCTCAACGGCCTGCAGCCCGAGGCCGATGCATCCACGCCCAGCGCCATCCGCGACTGGGCCATGGTCGAGCTGCTGTACGCCACCGGCATCCGCGTCTCCGAGCTGACCGGCTGCGACGTGAACGACGTGGACTTTTCCAACCGCCTCCTCCGCGTAACTGGTAAGGGCAGCAAGACTCGCGTTGTTCCCTTCGGAGCCACCGTGGTGACAGCCCTTGAAAAGTGGCTCGAGGTGCGCGGGGACATGGCGAAGGGCACTCCGGCTCTCTTTGTGGGCGTGCGCGGCAAGCGCATTGATCCCCGTCAGGTGCGCACAGTGGTGAACCGCGTAACCCAGGCCGGCCCCGGCCCGCGCCTATCTCCCCACGGGCTGCGGCACTCCGCGGCCACGGCAATCCTGGAGGGCGGGGCGGACCTCCGCGTGGTGCAGGAGCTCCTCGGCCACTCGAACATGTCCACCACACAGATCTATACCCACGTCGGCACCGAGCGCCTGAAGGCCGTCTTTAACCAGGCACATCCCAGAGCCTGACCCGCACGGAACCGAGGAGCGTCATCGGGTCGATATACACCCGCCCCTTGCCCTCGAATCTGGCGCCCCAGGAAAGCCCCGGGGACTTCCGGGCATAATCAGGCAAAGTGGTGACATCAGCTAACACGCCGATGGTCTCGCCCCGGCGAACTTTCTGTCCGGTGCGCACGCGCGCCAAGACGGGCTCATAAGTGGTGCGGATACCGTCCGCGTGGCTGATGGAGACCACCGGAGTTCCGGCCACCACGCCAGCAAAGGCGACGGTGCCACCCCGGCTGGCTACGATCACCTGCCCGGGAGAGGCCTCCAAGTCCACGCCCCGGTGACCCGGTTCCCACACGGCATCGGGAATGTCCGCAGCGCGGATCACCTGCGCATCCTTCGCAGTCGGCAGCCTATGAGAGCGGACAATGCGGGGCGCATCGGGTTGGGGCGTGCCGGTTTGGGTGGTAGCGGGTTGGGAACTTGCAGTTGGCAAGTGTGTAGGCGGGGCGCCACCCCAGAGGAGAACCAGCGCAAACGTTAAGGAAATGGTGCGGTATAGCCGTGGGATCATGGCTACAGATGATGCGTGGGGGCGTCACCAAAAAGAAAGGGCAAATCTGCGGGGGCTGTGGATAACTCAAAGTTGTCCACAGAAACGGCAAAACGCGCGGCAACAGGACTTGTTTAGGCAGCGTGAGTGGGGGTAGGGTAGCAAGCGCAGTATGTCCGGATTCGTCTGTCGCGCTTTCTTGATACGTCCGATTTCAAGAGAGTGCACTCGGTTTCGCGAAGGCCAAGGGGCGGAGTAAGGCGACTGACTACGCGTAGATATTCGCACCCCACCTAATGGCTCACCAGCACGGTCCCGCTAGAAGCAGCGGGCGAACATGGCGAGCCACAGCTACACCGGGGACTATCTGCCAGGATGGTGCATAAGCCACGCACGTACAGTGAGTGTCGAGTGCATCGTGAAGAAAACCGTCAAACCCTAAACTTTGAAAGCGAGGAAGGGGCGGCGCCGACCACGCGGTTGGCTAGAAGAAATACGCCCCTGTAACACCATGGCTGTTGTTACTATGCGCGAGCTGCTGGACGCTGGTGTCCACTTCGGTCACCAGACCCGCCGTTGGAACCCGAAGATGAAGCGCTTCATCTTCACCGACCGCAACGGCATCTACATCATCGACCTGCAGCAGACCCTGACCTACATCGACGAGGCATACGAGTTCGTCAAGGAGACCGTCGCCCACGGCGGCAACATCCTGTACGTCGGCACCAAGAAGCAGGCCCAGGAAGCAGTTGCCAACGAGGCAGAGCGCGTGGGCATGCCCTACGTGAACCACCGCTGGCTAGGCGGCATGCTGACCAACTTCCAGACCGTTGCTAAGCGTCTGCACCGCCTCAAGGAGCTGCAGGCAATGGACGCAGCTGAGGACGGCTACAAGGGGCGCACCAAGAAGGAAGTTCTGATGCTGACCCGCGAGCGCAACAAGCTGGAGCGCGTCCTCGGCGGTATCGCGGACATGACCAAGACTCCGTCCGCTCTGTGGATCGTCGACACCAACAAGGAGCACATCGCTGTTTCCGAGGCACAGAAGCTGAACATCCCGGTTGTCGCAATCCTGGACACCAACTGCGACCCGGACGTTGTCGACTACCCGATCCCGGGCAACGACGACGCTATCCGCTCCGCAAACCTGCTGACCAGCATCATCTCCTCCGCAGTCGAGGCTGGCCGCCAGGCCCGCGCAGAGCGCCAGGAGGCTGCAGCCAAGGAAGCTGCCGGCGACGCTGACAAGGCACCGGCCGAGGCTGAGAAGACCGAGGCTCAGGCTGAGGCAAAGGCCGAGGGCAACACCGAGGCATAAGCTGCTTTAGAGCTAGCGATTTAGCGCCCACCCCCGTATGGGACACAGTTTCAGACCCGTGTCCGACGGGCGTGGGCGTTACTTGTAACCTAGGCTGGAAAACAGGACTGAATTTAGAAACTGTTATTTCAGCCACTATGAACACTTCCACCAGAAGGAGGATCGCCCCACATGGCGAACTACACCGCTGCAGACGTTAAGAAGCTCCGCGAGATCACCGGCGCCGGCATGATGGACTGCAAGAAGGCCCTGGAAGAAGCCGCTGGCGACTTCGACAAGGCCATCGAGATCCTGCGCATCAAGGGCGCCAAGGACGTCGGCAAGCGCGCAGAGCGCTCCGCCTCCGAGGGCCTGATCGCCGTTTCCGGCAACACCATGATCGAGGTCAACGCTGAGACCGACTTCGTGGCCAAGAACTCCGAGTTCATCGAGTTCGCCGACAAGGTCGCAGCCGCTGCAGCCGAGGTTAAGGCAAACTCCCGCGAGGAGCTCGAGGCAGTTGAGGTGGACGGCCAGAAGGCTGTCGACGCTCTGCAGCAGCTGTCCGCAAAGATCGGCGAGAAGCTGGAGCTGAAGCGAGCCACCACCATCGAGGGCGACAAGGTTGCTGTCTACATGCACCACCGCTCCGCCGACCTGCCGCCGGCAGTTGGCGTGCTGGTTGCCTACGAGGGCGACGACGAGGGCGCAGCCAAGGCCGCCGCTATGCAGGTTGCCGCCCTGAAGGCTAAGTACCTGAGCAGCGACGAGGTCCCGGCTGAGACCGTCGCTAAGGAGCGCGAGATCGCCGAGGCTACCGCCCGCGAGGAGGGCAAGCCAGAGAAGGCTCTGCCGAACATCATCGAGGGCCGTCTGAAGGGCTACTTCAAGGACGTTTGCCTGCTGGATCAGCCGTCCGTCACCGAGTCCAAGAAGTCTGTTAAGCAGGTTATGGACGAGGCCGGCGTGACCCTGAAGGGCTTCAAGCGCTTCGAGGTTGGCCAGGCTTAGGGCTTGTACAGCCTGTACGGTCTGTAAACTCCGAAAATTTTTTCGGTAGAGGCTCCGGCACGCGAAAGGGCGCCGGGGCCTTTTTCCATGCCTTGGGTGGGGTAGTATGGCCAGCAGTGCAAAACACGTCGACAAAGGAGATTCCCCGGTGACTACAGCCGAAAACCGCGAAGGCTACAAGCGCGTTATGTTGAAGCTGGGGGGTGAGATGTTCGGCGGCGGCAAGGTCGGCATCGACCCCGACGTCGTGCAGAACGTGGCACGACAGATCGCGGAGGTTTCCAAGTCCGGCGTGGAAGTTGCCGTGGTTATCGGCGGCGGCAACTTCTTCCGCGGCGCAGAGCTGCAGCAGCGCGGCCTGGACCGCTCCCGCTCCGACTACATGGGCATGCTCGGCACGGTCATGAACTGCCTGGCCCTGCAGGACTTCCTCGAGCAGGAGGGCGTGGACTGCCGCGTGCAGACTGCCATCCAAATGACGCAGGTTGCCGAGCCCTACCTGCCGCTGCGCGCCTCCCGTCACCTGGAGAAGGGGCGCGTGGTTATCTTCGGCGCGGGCATGGGCATGCCGTACTTCTCCACTGACACCACCGCCGCACAGCGCGCCCTGGAGATCGGCTGCGAGGTACTGCTAATGGCCAAGGCCGTCGACGGCGTGTACAGCGACGATCCGCGCACCAACCCGGAGGCGGAGCTCTTCCACGAGATCACCCCGTGGGAGGTCATCGAGAAGGGGCTCAAGGTCGCCGACGCCACCGCGTTCTCCCTGTGCATGGATAACAAGATGCCGATCCTGGTGTTCAACCTGCTCACCGAGGGCAACATCGCCCGCGCCATCGCCGGCGAGCGCATCGGCACGCTGGTCGACAGCAACGTCGGCGCCCGCTAAAGAGCCAACACAACCCGATCCTTAAACCCATATCCCCACCGTAGGCTGGTAAATTTCTAATCATGATTGACGATATTCTGCTTGAGTCCGAAGAGCGCATGACTAGCTCCGTGGAGCACGCCCGCGAGGATCTGACAACCATCCGCACCGGTCGCGCGAACCCCTCCATGTTCAATGGTGTTGTCGCCGAGTACTACGGCGTTCCCACTCCGATCACCCAGATGGCCACCATCAGTGTTCCGGAGCCCCGCATGCTGCTGATCAAGCCCTACGAGCAGTCCACCATGGATGCGATCGAAAACGCTATCCGCAACTCCGACCTGGGCGTCAACCCCACCAACGACGGCCAGGTGCTGCGCGTCACGATCCCGCAGCTCACTGAGGAGCGACGCAAGGAAATGGTCAAGATGGCCAAGTCCAAGGGCGAGGACGCGAAGATCGCCATCCGCAACATCCGCCGCAAGGGCATGGAGCAGCTGGGCAAGATCCAGAAGGACGGCGAGGCCGGCGAGGACGAGGTCCGTGCGGCTGAGAAGGATCTGGAGAAGATCACCCACAACTATGTCGAGCAGGTTGATTCCCTGGTCGAGGCCAAGGAGAAGGAACTGCTCGAGGTTTAACTCGAGCGCCTGCTAGCCCCGCGCACGAAAGGCCGATTTCTCATCGTTGCTCGCCCGAAACCCAAGAATGGTCCCGGCCGGGATCTGAAACAGGCCATCGGCGTTGGCGTATTTCTGGGTGCCATCGCCATCGCGGGGCTTTTTACGCCTTTCGCGTGGTATCCGCTGGTGGCTCTGGCTTTGTCGCTGGCGGTCTACGAGGTCTGGCGTCGGCTCTACGAGGGCGGCTATGTGCTGAACCTGCCCGTCCTCTTCTTGGGCGCGCAGGTGATCGTGTGGCTCTCGTGGCCTTTTGGGCCGACGGGCGCGCTGGCGGGCTTCGTCATCAGCGTGTTGCTGCTGATGGTCACGCGCCTGTTCCACTACGGGCGCTCGTCGCCGCCGCATAACTATCTGCGGGATACGGCGGTCGGCGTCTTTGTGCTGACGTGGATCCCCCTGTTCGGCAGCTTCGCGGCCATGCTGTCCCGCATGGAGCGCGATCACATCGACGGCTGGGCCTTCATCGTCACGTTCATGCTGTGCGTTGTGGGCTCCGACGTGGGCGGTTACATCGCCGGCGTGCTTTTCGGTACCCATCCGATGGCACCTGCCGTGAGTCCGAAGAAGTCCTGGGAGGGCTTTGCCGGATCGCTGATTCTATCTACCGCCATCGGCGTGGCCTGCGTGACGTTGCTGCTTTCCGGCCCGTTCTGGGTCGGTCTGCTGCTGGGGCCGGGGCTGGCCTGTTGCGCCACCCTCGGTGACCTGGTGGAGTCGCAGTTCAAGCGAGACCTCGGGATCAAGGACATGTCCGGCATGCTGCCGGGCCACGGCGGCCTGATGGATCGCCTGGACGGCATGTTGCCGTCGGCGATGATCACCTGGGTTGTGCTGAATATGCTCAGCGGCGTGTAGCTATTCCGTAACCTGCTTGCGCAGCTGCACGATGCGCACGCCGCCGACCAGCGCCATGATCAGCGCACCGACAATCGCGGCGATCAGCATTCCCACGCCGATCGGGAAGGTCATCGTCCACCCCAGCAGCTGCAGCTCTGCGGATTCCTGGTTCTGGAGGATAAACACCAGCAACAGGATCAGCAGCAGCACGCCGACGATGAGCGCCACCCACGTCGTTCCCGCCAGGGTCTTCTTCACCTCGCGGTGCTCGCTGTTCTTTTTTGGTGACGCCGGAATCTGCGCCGGCGTTCCAGCCGGAGGGTTAGTGTGCGTTGTCGGCGGGTGCGAGGGAGTGTTAGGCGATTGCTTGTTAGTCGGCTGCGGTACGGACTTCCGGTTGTTGTCGCTCATACCTACCATTCAACGGCATAACCTGGTTGGGTTCAGATTTTTGCAATGTGAGGGTTACCCCCGTTACGTGCAATAATGGGCGCATCATGGCTACACCAGTAAAACTTCAGTTCGCAGCACCCAAAAGGGGTATGCCGCCGGTACACATGGCAGATCTCGATGAGGAGACGCTCAAGGAGCGTGTGCAGGAGCTCGGTCTGCCGAAGTTCCGGGCGGATCAGATTCGGCGTCAATACTACGGTCGCTTGCAGGGCGACCCGATGGAGATGACGGACCTGCCCGAGTCTAAGCGCGCGTCGGTGAAGGAAGCTCTATTCCCCGAGCTGATGCACCCCATGCGCAACATGGAGGCCGACGACGGGGAGACGCGTAAGACGCTGTGGCGATTGCACGATGGCACGATGCTGGAGAGTGTGCTGATGCGCTACCCGGGGCGCGCCACGTTGTGCATTTCCTCCCAGGCGGGCTGCGGCATGGCTTGCCCGTTCTGCGCGACAGGCCAGGGTGGCTTGGATCGCAACCTCTCCGTCGGCGAGATGGTGGAGCAGGCCCGCGCGGCTGCAAGCACGATGCAGGAGGAGGGCGGTCGCCTGTCCAACATCGTGTTCATGGGCATGGGGGAGCCGCTGGCCAACTACAAGCGCGTGGTGGACACCATCCGCAAGGTGTCCGCGCCCGCGCCGGATGGCTTCGGCATTTCCCAGCGCAACATCACCGTGTCGACGGTCGGCCTGGCCCCGGCGATCCGCAAGCTGGCGGACGAGGAGATGAAGGTTCGCCTGGCGGTTTCCCTGCACACTCCGGACGATGAGCTGCGCGACGAGCTCGTCCCCGTGAACAACCGCTGGTCGGTGGAGGAGGTGCTGGATGCCGCGCGCTACTACGCGGATACCTCCGGCCGGCGTGTTTCCATTGAGTACGCCCTGATTCGCGACATGAACGACCAGCCGTGGCGCGCGGATCTGCTGGGGAAGAAGCTACGCGGGGCGCTGGGCACGAAGGTGCACGTCAACCTGATTCCGCTGAACCCCACGCCAGGCTCCAAGTGGGATGCCTCCCCGAAGGACCGGCAGGACGAGTTTGTCCGCCGTGTGGAAGACCAGGGCGTTCCCTGCACTGTGCGCGATACCAAGGGCCAGGAGATCGCCGCGGCCTGTGGCCAGCTGGCAGCAGAAGAGAAATAAAAAACTGCGCAGGCTTTAAAGCAGCCTGCGCAGTTAAAAAATTTTTGGGGGCTAAAAACTAGCTGGTCAGAGCTAGCGGTTCAGCGTAGCCGGGTCGATGTTCTGGCTACGCAGCTCATCGTCGCTCAGGTCGGCGTAAGCACCCGTCAGGTTCAGCTGGTCAGCGGACCATACCGGCTCCACATGGCCCTCGGGCTGGTTGCGAGCGGTAACGGTCGTACGCTGCTTGAAGGTCGGGCGGGCCACCCACAGGCCAACGCCGAGGAAGACCACGACTGCCAACACGATCAGCCAGATGTTCTCAACGTTGCCCTTGTGGTTGCCGAAAAGCATGCCCAGCAAGAACAGGCCGCCGATGACACCGGCAGTAATGATTCCGCGACGCGGAAGCTCGCTCCAGCCCCAAGCCGCAGACGGAACGTCCGCAGTGGATACGCCGTTGTAAACTTCAGCTTCCTTAGAGTGGTGCGCCACCGTTTCCTCCTGAAAGTCAAAAAAATTTCTATCCCCGCTATTTTGACACATCGGGGCGAGAATGTCCCTATCCGCGCCCAGGCATGGGCTGGAAAACACCCAATTTAGGTGGGGAGACGGGGCGTCACCAAGAAAAGAAATAGAATAGACCGCGTGAAAACGCGAGTAGTAGTCCTAGGCAGCACCGGATCCATCGGCACCCAAGCGCTGGAGGTGATGGCGGATAACCCGGAGCGCTTCGAGCTGGTCGGCATTTCCGCGCACGGCTCTAAGCCGGAGGTGCTGGCGCAGCAAGTCCGCGACTTTGGGCTGGATCTCGCGCGGGTGGCGGTGGCCTCCGACCACACGGCGGAGTGGCTGGACGGGGAGTTCAGCGCCCACTGCATCCGGGGCAAGGATTCCGCCCGCGAGCTGGTCCAGGCCATCGGTCCGGAGCTGGGGGAGGGCGACGTCATTCTGAACGCCCTGGTCGGCTCCCTGGGGCTCGACGCGACGCTGGCGACACTGGGCACAAAGGCGAAGTTGGCGCTGGCGAACAAGGAATCCCTCGTCGCAGGCGGCCAGCTGGTGCTGAAGGCGGCGGACGAAGGGCAGCTGATCCCCGTGGATTCCGAGCACTCCGCGATGGCGCAATGCCTGCGCTCCGGCCGGGTGGACGAGGTCGATTCGCTGGTGCTCACCGCCTCGGGCGGGCCGTTCCGCGGGTACACGCGCGCCCAGCTGGAGGACGTCACCCCGCTGCAGGCCGCAAACCACCCGACCTGGTCGATGGGGCAGATGAACACCCTTAACTCCGCGACGATGGTCAACAAGGGACTCGAGCTGATCGAAGCCAGCCTGCTATTCGGCATCCCCGCCGAGAAGATCGACGTGACGGTCCACCCGCAGTCGATCGTCCACTCCATGGTCACCTTCATCGACGGGGCGACGATCGCCCAGGCCTCCCCGCCGTCGATGAAGCTGCCGATCTCCCTGGCTCTCGGGTGGCCCGACCGCATCGCGGATGCTCAGCCCAAGCTGGACTTTTCCCAGGCAACCGACTGGCACTTCGAGCCCTTGGACGACGAGGTCTTCCCGGCCGTAATCCTGGCACGCCAGGCGGTCACTGCCGGCGGGACGATGCCCGCGGTTTATAATGCTGCGAACGAGGAAGCGGCCGTCGAGTTCCTCAACGGCCGTCTGAGCTTCCCCCGCATTGTGGACACGGTTGCGGCAACCATGGAGACCTGCCAGCACCTGTCCGCCGAACCCAACGATTTGGAAGATGTGCTGGCGGCAGAGCGCGAAGCCCGAGCCAAGGCGCACGAAAGGATGGCCACGTGGCTTTCGGACTAGGGATCCTTCTCTTCGCCCTAGGCATCGCCCTATCCATCGCCCTGCACGAGGCAGGGCACCTGATTGCCGCCCGCATGTCCGGCATGCGTGTGCGGCGTTACTTCATTGGCTTCGGCCCGACGATCTTTAGCTTCCGCAAGGGCCACACCGAGTACGGGCTGAAGGGAGTGCCCCTCGGTGGCTTCTGCGACATCGCCGGCATGACGAAGCTGGACGAGATGACCGACGAGGAGCGCCCGTACGCCATGTACGACAAGCCGGCGCACCGGCGCATCTTCGTCATGCTCGGCGGCATCATCATGAATATTTTGCTGGCTCTCGGCATTCTCTACGGGGTAGCGCTGGCCTGGGGACTGCCGGACCGCAACGTGGTCTTTACTCCCACCGTCGAATCCACCCAGTGCGCACCGGCGAAGCAAAATTCGGACGGCACGCTCGCCAAGTGTTCGGGCGACGGTCCCGCGGCGGAATCTGGCGTCCAGACCGGCGATACCTTCCTCTCCGTCAACGGCGAAGAGACAGAAGACTTCCGGGAGTTCACCAAGGCCATCGCCGCCGAGGCCGAGCGTGCCGCCGACGACGGCAAGCAGGTCGGCGACCGCATCACGGTCCCCGCGGTCGTCGACCGCGACGGGCAGCACAAGAACCTCGACCTGCAGATCGAACTGGTCGAGCGCCTAAACACCGCCGGCAACACCATGACCTCCGGCGCCGTCGGCATCCGCGCCAAGCGCCCGGATCTCGTGATCAACCAGTACAACCCCGCCAGCGCGGTGGGCGGCACGCTGTCCTTCACCGGCGGCATGGTCAACGACACCTTCCACGGCCTGATCGCCCTGCCGCAGCGCGTGCCGGGCGTGGTCGAGTCCATCTTCGGCGGCAACCGCGAGGACGATTCCCCGATGAGCGTGGTCGGCGCCTCCCGCGTCGGCGGCGAGCTGGTGCAGTACCAGCAGTGGATGAGCTTCCTCATGACTCTGGCGAGCCTGAACCTCTTCCTGGCCGCCTTCAATCTGGTGCCGCTGCCACCACTGGACGGCGGGCACATCGCCGTGGTGATCTACGAAAAGATCCGCGACTTCTTCCGCCGCCTGCGCGGCAAGCAGCCCGGCGGCCCCGCCGACTACACGAAGTTGATGCCACTGACGTACGCGGCCACGGCGGTACTGCTGGTGTTCGGCATTATCGTAATCGTCGCCGATGTGGTTAACCCGATCCGTATTTTCTAGTTAGTTGACGCCCACCTCTGCGTCCGCTGAACGGCGCGTAGAATTGGTGGGAGTTTGAACGGCATTCACGACTGAAAGGTTGTCTTCGTACATGTCTGGTATTTCCCTGGGTATCCCCGACGGTCCGCCTCCGGTGCTGGCCCCGCGGCGCAAGACCCGCCAACTAATGGTCGGCGGGGTAGGGGTCGGTAGTGACCACCCGATTTCGGTGCAGTCGATGACCACCACGAAGACGCACGATGTTAATGCGACGCTGCAGCAGATCGCCCAGCTGACCGCCTCCGGCTGCGACATTGTCCGCGTGGCCTGCCCGAAGACGGTGGATGCCGAGGCCCTGCCCGCGATCGCCGCGAAGTCCCCGATCCCGGTGATCGCGGACATTCACTTCCAGCCGAAGTACATCTTCAGCGCCATCGACGCCGGCTGTGCGGCGGTGCGCGTAAACCCCGGCAACATCAAGGAGTTCGACGGCCGAGTCAAGGAAGTTGCGAAGGCTGCCGGGGATGCAGGCATTCCGATCCGTATTGGCGTCAATGCCGGTTCGCTGGATAAGCGCATCATGGAAAAGTACGGCAAGGCTACGCCCGAGGCGCTGGTTGAGTCCGCGCTGTGGGAGGCCAGTCTTTTCGAGGAGCACGGCTACGGCGACATCGCCATCTCCGTGAAGCACAACGACCCGGTCGTAATGGTGGAGGCCTACCGCCAGCTCGCCGCCCAGTCGGATTATCCGCTGCACCTGGGTGTCACGGAGGCCGGCCCGGCCTTCCAGGGCACCATCAAGTCCTCCGTGGCTTTCGGAGCCCTGCTGGCCGAGGGCATCGGCGACACGATCCGCGTGTCCCTGTCCGCCGATCCTGTGGAGGAGATCAAGGTCGGCGACCAGATCCTGCAGTCGCTGAACCTGCGCCCCCGCAAGCTCGAGATCGTGTCCTGCCCCTCCTGTGGTCGCGCGCAGGTGGATGTGTACAAGCTGGCCGACGAGGTCACCGCGGGCCTGGAGGGCATGGAGTTCCCGCTGCGCGTGGCCGTCATGGGTTGTGTGGTGAATGGCCCAGGCGAGGCGCGCGATGCCGACCTGGGCGTGGCCTCCGGCAACGGCAAGGGCCAGATTTTCGTCAAGGGCGAGGTCATCAAGACCGTGCCGGAGGACCAGATTGTGGAAACCCTCATCGAGGAAGCGATGCGCATCGCCGAGGAGGAGGGCCTGGAGGCCGTCGAGGGACAGAAGGCCGAGGTGCGGGTGACTAAGTAGTCGTCATCTCTACCTCGCTGGCCTTGCCGTCGACTAGCTCGATGCGGCGGTCCAGCGTGGCCAGCTGCTCCTGATCGTGGGAGACGTACAGCACCGGCGTGTTGCGTTCGCGCGCCAGGTCCACGATCAGCTCGGTTACTCGCTGCGCGTTGGCGGTGTCCAGCGCCGCGGTCGGCTCGTCCACCAGCAGCAGCGCCGGGTCGTTCATCAGGGCGCGTGCCAGGTTCACGCGCGCCTGCTGGCCGCCGGAGAGCTCGGAGACCTTCGCGTTCTCTCGCCCTTCTAGGCCCACTTCCTTGAGCAGGCGCTCGGCCTTCTGTTCTTGGTGACGCCACGCCTTGCCGCTGATACCGAATGGCTTATCCAGGCGGCTCATCACCATGAGCTGCTCCTTGGCCGTCAGTGCCGGCAGCAGGTTCGGCTGCTGGAATACAATGCCCAGGTGGCGGCGGCGGATCTCCACGGCCTGGCGGCCGGAGACCGTGCCGAGTTCCAGGGTGTCCGCGCCGTGCAGGGTGGCGGAGCCGGAGGTGGCGGTTTCCAGGCAGCCGATGATGGACAGCAGGGTGGACTTACCAGAACCGGAGGGGCCGGTGATGCCGACGACCTCGCCGGGGTCCACGTTGAAGCTGACGTCCGTCAGCAGGTTGCGCTTGGTGGTTCCGTCGGTGATCTCGAGGGAGATGTTCTTTACTTCGAGTGCTGGGAAAATCATGAGTTCATTGCCTTTCGCGGATCGACCTTCATTACAGGGATGATGGACAGGCCGGCGCCGAGCAGGCCTGCGGCCAGCAGGATGGCGGCCGGGACGAGGGTGGTGTTGGCGGTGACATCCATGGGGATGCCTTCCATGGATCCGCCGACGCCGACGGTGAGTAGGGTGCCCGCGGCGATGCCCACGAAGAGCACGACCAGAGCCTGGCCGACCGCGTCGCTCAGGATGCTGGAGCGCGTGCCGCCGAGTGCCACGGTGATCGCCACGCCACGCAGGCGCTGCATCGTCCACACGGTGAAGAACGCACCCAGCACCAAGGCGGAGATCACGTAGAGCAGCACGATCATGAGGTTCAGGGAGGACTGCTCGCCCTTGTAAGAGGCACTGGCCTCCAGGGCATCCTTGCCCTGCAGCATGACTGCGCTGTCGACCGGCTCGGCATCCTCGGCAACCACGCCGAAGGTGGAGGCTCCGGGCAGCTTCTCCATCTCGCCGGTGCTCATCCAGTGGATGGGCTGGTGCTCGAGGTAAAGTTCCTCGCTGGGCCTGGTGCCCTCGTAAGACATTGCGATGAACGCTTGACCTTTTGCATCTTTAGAGCGGGCCATCGTGACGACCTCTCCGCCACGGCTCTTGACCTCGCTGACTTGGGCGTCGGTAAGAGAACCAGTACTCAAATTCACAGTGCCGCCGGCATCGTTCAACACGAGTTGGCGATCGTTGCCGACCTTGTGCTCCAAGGCGGAGGCGGACTGGTAGCTCAGGCCTGCCGACAGGGAGCTCAGGAGCGTGACCATTGCGGTGATGAGCAGGACGGTGGTGATGATGAGCGCCGTCTTGCCACGGGATACGCGCAGCTCGCGGATCCCCTGAAACATGAATCCCCGGACCGGGGTTAACGACTTATTACTTAGCATGGTTCTTATTCTTCGCGCGTTATAGAAGGAACACATCGGGCTAAGGAGTAGTCTTTGCCTCATACTTTTGGTGGAGGCGGATAGCACCTTTCGGCCACTAGACTTGGGGACGATCATGATGCACAAAGCCAAGTCGAACAAAGTCGTTGCGCTGAACCGCGCCTGGGCTTACCTGGGTCTGGGGCTCCACCTGCTGATGGCCCTGCTGATGGCCGTGACTATCATCAGGGACGGCTGGTCGTGGAACGCGGTGGCCCTGTGCTTCATCTACGTCATGGGCCTGTGGTTGCGCCCCACCTGGCTGTGGCTGACGTTGGTCATCGCCACCTGGGCGTGCCTGTTGCTGGTCGCCCCGAGCGCCGTTTTCATGGCATTCGCGCTGTTCTTCCTGTGCGTCGGGGTGCTGCCCCTGTGGCCGGCAATCGTGTGCAATGCAGTGGTGACCATCCTGTCTGTTTATCAGGGTGGCGAGGCGCTGGGCCCCACCGTCGCCGCCGTGGTTGCCACCGTCGTCGGCGTGGGCTTCAAGGAGCTGCGCGACGAAGCCAGCGCCCGCGAGGCCGCCAGCCGCCACGCAGGCGAAATGGGTGAGCGCACGCGCCTGGCCGGGGAGATCCACGACACCATTGCGCAAGGGCTAAGCTCCATCCACATGATCCTGCAGGCCGTAGAGAAGCGGGTGGAGGATCCGGAGGTTCTGGAGGACCTGCGCCTTGCCCGCACCACCGCCGAGGACAACCTGGCCGAAACCCGGCGCATCATCGCCGCACTGCAGCCCGGCCCGCTGGTCGGCGGCGACCTGCCAATCGCCCTGGCGCGCGTAAGCTCCGGCACCCCGCTGGGCGAGGCCTTGAGCTTCGAGGTCGAGGGGGAACCCTACGACCTGGACGAGAAGGTGGAGCAGGAGCTCACCCGCATCGCGCAGTCCCTCGTCTCCAACGTGGTGAAGCACTCGGAGGCCACTCGCGCCCGGGTCACCCTGACCTACCAGAGCGACCTGCTCAGCCTCGACGTCGTGGACAACGGCCGGGGCATGGACGAAGAGCTAGTCAGCAAGATCGCCGCAGACAAGATGAGCCTGTCGCCGGTCGGCCTGGCGGGCGTGCGGCGCCGCGCCAACCTGATCGGAGCGACCATGCATGTGGAAAGCTCGCCGGGCGCCGGCTGTGGTGTATCTATCCAAGTGCCGATTCGTTAGGAGTTTGAACAGTGCCAGACCAGCTGCGTGTCCTGATCTGCGACGATCATCCCGTGGTCCGCGCCGGAATCGAGGCGATGCTGCGCGGAACGGGGGACGTGGAGATCGTGGCTTCCGTGGGCGACCCCGACCGCGCCGTCGCCATCTGTGCCGAGGAACAGCCCGACGTGGTGCTCATGGATCTGCGCTTCGGGGAAGGCCCCGGCAGCGAGGGTGCCGAATCCGGGGGAGTGCGCGCCACCCGCGCGATCCGCAAGCGCAAGCCCGCCCCGCAGGTGCTGATCCTGACGAACTATTCCACCGACAGTGACGTCCTGGGCGCCATCTCCGCCGGCGCGGTGGGCTACCTGCTCAAGGACTGCGCTCCCGACGAGTTGGCCGAGGGCATCCGCCAGGCTGCTCGCGGGCAGACGGTGATGAACAAGAACATCATGGGCAAACTCCGCGGCCGGCTGGCCAATCCCTTCGAGTCGCTGACCAATCGCGAGCAGGAGGTCCTTGTGCTCGCCAGTCAAGGTAAATCTAACCGGGCGATTGCAAAGGACCTGATCCTTACCGAAGCGACCGTGAAGTCCCACTTGGCGCACGTTTTCTCCAAGCTGAATGTGAAAAACAGAACAGCTGCCGTTGCCGTGGCGAGGGAACGCGGAATCATTGATTAACCCTGTTACTCTCTGTGCCTATGCGCACCACCTCTTGGACCCCTCGCCGGAGCATCACCGCGGCCGTCACGACGGCTGGCCTGGTGCTGGGCGCTGCGGCTTGTACGCCGAAACCCGATGTTGCTGATGACGCCGCCCAGGCCTTCCTTGCCGCCCTTTCCAACCCGGGCGAAGCCTCACAGGCCGGAGGGGAGACCGATAACCCCGACAAGGCGACCCAGGCCATCGAGAAGGCGTGGCAGTCTCTGCAGGCCGAGGGCCTGCATACGGAACTGAAGAACGTCAATACTCAGGACAACCAGGCCACCGCGCAGTATTCGATGCGCTGGGACCTGCCGGGCGGGCGGGAGTTTTCCTATGACTCGTCGATGAACCTCACCCGCACCGGGGATGACTGGTCCGTGCGCTGGCAGCCCGCCGTGCTACACCCGGAGCTGGGCGCCAACCAGCACCTGGAGCTGCGCAGCGTTCCCGCCACCGTCGCCAACGTGGTGGGCTCCGATGGCGCGGTGCTGCTGGAGCCGGGTACCCAGTATCGCGTACTTGTCGATCCGGATAAGGTTTCCAGCGTCCATAGCACTATGCAGCGCATTGCCGGCGAGCTGGACTCGCTGCGGGGCAGCGATAAGTCCGTGCCCCGCATCGACCCGGTGGAGAAGGCCAAAGAGGCTGCCGATGTGGACGGGGAGTACTCCGTCCTGACCGTCAACCAGGGCCAGGGCAAGCGCCTGCAGAGCGTCCTCGGCAACGTCGAAGGAGTACGCCTCAACGAGGAGCCCGCCCTCGTACGCCCCGATCCCTCCTTCGCCCCCGACATCATGGCGCGCGTCAGGGGTGTAGTGGAGAAGGACCTGCAGGGCGAGGCTGGCTGGAAGGTCGTCGCCGCCACCAGCGAGGGCAACGAGGTGGCCAAGGTCGGCGGCGAGGATCCGAAGTCTTCTCCGAGTGTGCGCGTATCCCTGTCCCGCAAGGTCCAGGAGGCCGCCCAGAAGGCGGTGGATACCCGAGCCGACGCCAAGACGATGATGGTGGTCATGCGCCCCTCGACCGGCGAAGTGCTGGCGGTCGCCCAGTCGGAGAAGGCCGACGAGGACGGCGACGTCGCCCTCATGGGCCAGTATCCGCCGGGCTCGACGTTCAAGATGCTCACCGCATACGCCGGCCTGCAGAAGCAGGGGCTCAGCCCGGATTCGATCGTCGGCTGCCCCGGCACGCAGGACATCGGCGGGCGCATCGTCACCAACTACAACGGTTTCTCGCTGGGCAACACTCCGCTGGAGAATGCCTTCGCCAAGTCGTGTAACACCACCTTCGCGGACATCTCGACCAAGCTGAAGCCGGGCGAGTTGAAGGACATCTCCGCACAGTTCGGCCTGGGCGCCGACTACGACATCGAGGGATTGGAGACCATCACCGGTGCGGTGCCCGAGGGGGAGACGATGCTCGACCGTACCGAGGCCGGCTATGGCCAGGGCCTCGACCTCGCCAGCCCTTTCGGCATGGCCCTGGTTGCTTCCGCCGTGGCAGCCGGCAAGGCGCCCACCCCGTACCTCATCGCTGGCGAGAACCACCACACCGAAGCCAAGAACGACGAGGCCAAGAAGGATGCCAAGCAGAAGCTGGATCCGAAGGCCATCGGGGAACTCCGCCGCATGATGCGCGCCGTGGTCACCAACGGCTCGGGCTCGGGCGTGGCCGGCGCCGGCGAGGTCTACGCCAAGACCGGTGAGGCCGAGATCAACGAGGGCTCCCACAGCTGGCTCGCCGGATACCGCGGCGACCTGGCCTTTGCCACCCTCATTGTCCTTGGCGGCGGCTCCGAGCACGCTACCTCCGTGACCGCCGACTTCTTCAAGAACCTGGATGGCCCGGCCGCGGAGGCGGAAGGGCGTCAAGAGTAAGATAGGGAGCCATGACTCGAGCACCATTGACCCCCGGTAATCCCACGCCCATCCGCTCCGTCCCGGCCCACATCGAAAGGCCGGAGTACGCCTGGAAGGACAGTGTGCAGGAGAACGTGGGCGAGCCGTGGGTGCAGACTCCAGAGACCATCGAGAAGATGCGCGAAGCCAGCCGCATCGCCGCCGATGCCCTGCAGGCCGCAGGTGCCGCCGTCGCCCCCGGCGTGACTACCGATGAGGTCGACCGCGTGGCGCACGAGTACATGTGCGACCACGGCGCTTACCCCTCCACGCTCGGCTACCGGCACTTCCCGAAGTCCAGCTGTGTGAGCCTCAACGAGATCATCTGCCACGGCATCCCCGACAGCACCGTGATCCAGGATGGCGACATCGTCAACATCGACATCACCGCCTACAAGAACGGTGTGCACGGCGACACCAACGCAACCTTCCTGGCCGGCGACGTCTCCGAGGAACACCGCCTGCTCGTCGAGCGCACCGAAAAGGCCATGTGGCGCGGCATCAAGGCCGTGAAGCCCGGCCGGCAGATCAACGTCATCGGCCGCGTGATCGAAAGCTACGCCAAGCGCTTCGGCTACAACGTCGTGGAGGACTTCACTGGCCACGGCGTTGGCCCGACCTTCCACAACGGCCTGGTGGTACTGCACTACGACCGCCCGACCATGTACACCGACCTGCTCGAGCCGGGCATGACCCTGACCATCGAGCCGATGATTAACCTCGGCGGGCTGGAATACGAGGTGTGGGACGACGACTGGACCGTCCAGACCAAGGATCGCCAGTGGACCGCGCAGTTCGAGCACACCCTGGTCGTCACCGAAGACGGCTACGAGGTTCTGACAATTCCCAGCGAGGGCTAGCTCGACCGACTAACCTCCCGGAAGTATGGGAGACAAAACTATACCTCTGGGGCCTGGCCCCGTTCCTCGTAAACAACACCTCCGCCGCCTCGGCCCGTTCGGCGCCTTCGCCACGCGCGTGGGCGCCCGAGTGACCAAAAGGAAGAACCTCGGAGTGTTCGCCACCATTGGCCGCGCTCCGCGCTTGTTCTTCTTTTGGCTGCTGTATGGTGGCTCGATGATGCCCTTCGGCTACCTCTCGCGCGTCGAGACCGAAATGATCATCCTGCGCGTCGCCTACTTGCGCGGTAGCGCCTACGAAGCCGACCAACACCGTGCCCTCGCTGCAAAGGTTGGGGTTCAGGATATTGACGCCCTATTCCAGCCCGACCACGGCCGCACCGGTCGCCACGGCACCTTGCTGGACGCCGCCGAGCAGCTCGTCCGCGACCGTGGCCTTACCGCCGACATGGCCCAGCGGCTGCGGGGTCTGCTGAGCGAGCGCGGGCAGGTCGCGTTCGTCATGCTAGTGACCAACTATGACGGCCTGGCCACGGCGCTGGACGTCATGGGAGTCCCAGTAGACGAGCCGCGCTAGGCCGCCCGCCGGCGATTCTCCGCCCGCTGGGCAAAGGTTTCCCGCCCCAGCGGCCCGTTGGGTGCCGTCATGACGGTGTGCCCGTCGCCGTGGCTGGTCCAAGTTTCATTGCCGTCGGGATGGATGGTGACGTCCCAGGAGCCAGTCGTCTTCGCGTTGTGGTGCTTGGTGCAAAGACAATGGAGGTTTGAGGTGGAAGTAGGGCCACCTGCCTGTGGGGTTTCATGGTTATAGCGCTGCACGTGGTCCAACTGGCATTTATGCGCGGGCACCGAGCAGCCAGGGAAGCGACAGGTTCCGTCGCGCCCCTCCACGCTGGCCCGCACCAAAGATATAGGGGAATAGCCCTCGTTGCTAACGGCGCCGGGGAACTGGACGTGTGTGACGCGATCCTTCCACCTCTGTGTGGCCTTTGAGTTGACCCAACCACCTGCGGCCCAGATCTGGGCATCTGGCTGATCCGTACTCTGATAAAGGTTCAGTGTGATTTCTGCCTTGGTCTGCCTGCGAACCAAGCGCATTAGTGCCTCGGCGCGGGAGCAAGAATTGTTCTTGACCACGTTGTTGAGCGTCCGCTGGAGCTCTAGCCCTTCGAGCTTGGGTAGCGTCAAGAAGAAGACAGTGGTGGTATCGGGGCGATCGTCGATGTCCAGGCGCGCGGAGGAGCCCGGATCCGTATCCTTTGACTCCTCCGGCAGGGCCTGGGGATCGTGTTTGCGGATCACTTGCTCGATACGGCCGCGGATGGTTGCCCGGGCAAGCATTGCTTGGTTCGGGACGGTGGGGGAGATCGCCCTAAAAATTTTTTCCTCGAAGGTTTCGGGGACGTCTGCCTTCACGGGGCTGAGGCACTCAGCCATGCATCGCAGCAGGTCAAGCGAGTAAGCACCGGAACGGGCGAGCTCGAGGATGGTGGGGAAGCGGCGGAACATGTGGCCGATCTCCACCAGCGTGAGCGCGCGGTATTCTGTGAGCCCCAGGCGCACGGCCAGGCGGGTGGATACGTCGATGACACACTCGTTCATCTCGGGCGTGCAGGCCACGGCGAGGTTCACGTGCCCGCGGTTAACTTCGCACGCGGCTGCGCTTAGTGGATCGTTCGGGTCGGTGATGCGCCAGCAGGGTGTGATGGTGGAATGCTCGAACATGGTTTTCCCCTTATTGCCTGTTCGGAGGTGCTTTTGTGGTGTAGCCAAAAAATTCTCTTGGCTTGTGCGAGCAGTATATAAACCGCCTCGGACAACCCCTTGCGCCTAAGTAGAATTAATCGAACACCGAGCTTGAAAAAATCTTTGAGGAACACCGATGAGTACAGCAAACCGCACATGGACGCTCACTGGGGCGGCGCTGGCGCTGCTTGGCCTGGCGGCCGGGTACGTGGCCGCGCGGTGGGAGGACATTCCGGAGCGCTTCGCGACCCACTTTGGTACTCGCTTCGAGCCGGATGGCTGGAGTGACAAGACCGTGGGGTCGGTGTTCTTCCCGACGATATTCGGCGCGGTATTGGTGCTGCTTTTCGTGCTGATAGCCGCGGGGATACTGCGTTGGAAGCCCTCGCATGGTTACACGGCAATGTGGCTAGCCGTGATGAACTTTGCGCTGGCCATCATGTTTGCGAGCCTGCAGGTCGTGACCGTGCTGCACACGGACTGGGTGGCTCCGGCCATGATCGGTTCGCTGGTGCTGGTGCTGGGAGCTAGCCTCGCCATGGTTGTGGCGCTGGCGAGGAAGCAGAACAACACCACGAGCCCGAGCACCGACAACGACGAGCACTACAAGTGGGGCATGTTCTACTACAACCCGGACGACCCGGCCGTGCTGGTGGACAAGCGCCACGGGGTGGGCGTGGACTTCAACTACGCCCACTGGCAGGGCAAGGCGTTCGCTGTCTTTGTCGTTCTGGTGCTGCTCGGCTCTATTCTGTTGCCCTTTTCATTTTGACGCCCATCGGAACCCAGCGTTAAGCGCCTTCATCACGCCCTTGTAAGCCCAGGGGGTGTTTACTTGCGCCCAGCGGGCAATAGGAATGTCCCCGCTGGTGTTGATGAGGTACTTGCCCTTGTCCACACCCTTCAAAATTTTTTGAGCCGCCTTGGCGGGGGTGACGGCGTGGCCCTGGAACAGGGCCGTTGCCTTCTGGATGCGCTTCTTGGAGCGATCCACGCCGTGGATGTCGATGGTGCGAACCAGGGGAGTGTCCACCGCTCCCGGGGCGACGGCGTGCACGTCCACGCCGAAGGGTGCCAGGTCGAAGCGCAGCACCTCGCACATGCCCAGCACGCCACCCTTGGAGGCGGAATAGGCCGCGTGCCACGGCAGGCCGATGATGCCCGCGGCGGACGAGACGAACACCAGCTTCCGGCGGTCGCGGCGGCGCCGGCGCACAGGCTGGTCCTCCATCATCTTGGGCGCGAAGGCCTCCACCATGTGCACGGAACCCATCAGGTTCACATCGATCACGCGCTGCCACTTTTCGTGGGGCATCTGGCGCACGTCACCCCAGATGGCGATGCCGGCCACGTGGTGTACCTGGTCCGGGGCGCCGTGAGTGGAGACCACGTCGTCTGCCCAGGCTTTCACTGCTTCCACGTCGGTTACGTCCACGGTGCGTTGGTCGGCGACGGTACCCCCGCGGTTGGTGATGTCTTTGGCAGTAGCGGCCAGGCCTTCCGCGTCGCGGTCGCTGACGGCCACTGCATAGCCGCGTTCAGCCAGTTGCAGTGCCACCTCCCGGCCGATACCTGAGGCTGCTCCGGTGACTACTGCAAACATGGCGAGAAAGCTCCTTTGTTAGTTTTCGAAATCTAACCCAAGTAGGGCGTTCTCGACCAATTCTGTCAGAGCGGGGTGGGGCCAATACTGTGTTTCGGCGAAATCGCGGGCATTAATTCCGAAAGTCATGGCGGTGACGAAGCACTGGATCAAAGAGCTAGCCTCCGGCCCGATGATGTGCGCGCCGAGGATCTCGCCGGTGCTGCGGTCGGCGATGACCTTGCAGAACCCGGTGGTGTCTTCCATCGCCCAGCCGTAGGCCACGTCGCCGTACTTCTGGATCTTGACGGTGAGGGGGCGGCCGGTCTCGCGCGCCTCCTGCTCGGTCATGCCCACCACGCCGATCTGCGGGTGCGTGAACACTCCGCTGGGGACCACGTCGTGGTTGAACTTTCGCAGGCCATCGGGGTGAGCCAGGTTGTGCGCCACCACTCGCGCCTCGGCGTTGGCGACGTGCTTGAGCTCGAAGTCGTTGCACGCATCACCCAGCGCCCACACGCCGTCGGCGCTGGTGCGGCCGTATTCGTCGACCTCGATTAGGCCGTCTTCTCGGGTTTTGACGCCACCCGCTTCGCAGTCCAACGTGTCCGAATTGTTGACGCGCCCCATCGCAACGAGGACCTCCTCGCCGGTGACGGTAGTTCCGTCATCAAGGGTGAGGGTGATCTGGCCATTGTCGGCTTCCTCGGCGGCGGTGATGGTGCGCCCCAAGTGGTTCGTCCACTGCTGCTTGGCCTGAGTGGTGAAGGCTTCGGAGATGTCGGCGTCCAACTTCCGCAACAGCTTCTCCGAGCGATTGATGAGCGTAACCTGCGTGCCGAGGCCAGAGAACATGGCGGCGAACTCCACGGCGACGATGCCACCGCCGACGACGATGAGGGACTTCGGCAGTTCATCCAGGCGCATGATGTCCTCGTTGGTGCGGTAGCGCACGTCGGCGAGGGCGGGGTGAATGCGCGGGCGGCCGCCGGTGGCGAGCACGATGTTGGCGCCGGTGATGGTGGGGCCGTCGTCGATCTGCAGCGTGCGGGGGCCAACGAAGCGGGCGGTGCCTTCGAAGAGAGTGATGTTCGGGGTTTCGTCTCCCGCGCGGTAGGCAGCGCCGCTTTGACTGATGGGATCGATACGGTCGGCGAAGACGCGGCGCTGGATGTCCTTCCAGTCGACGTGCTGGAGCTCGCCAGTGAGGCTCAGGCGGGAGGCTTCGGAGAAACTGCGGGCAACGTCGGCGGTGTGGACGAACATCTTGGTCGGGATGCAGCCCACGTTGATGCAGGTGCCGCCGAATGTGCCCTTTTCCACGATGGCGATTTTCTGGTGCTCGTTGGCGGGGCTGGGCAGGGAGTTGCCGGAGCCAGTGCCGACAATGATGAGGTCGAAATCAGGCACGGTGAACCTTCCTTTCGTTGAAGACGTCGCTAAGCCACTCGTCGGTGGCGGCGAAAGCCTTGGAGCGGACCTTGGGGCGGGAGAGGAACACGTCGTGCAGCGCGCCTTCGATCACGATGGTGGTGGACAGGGAAGAAGCGTTGGAGGCCTGCTGCCACATCTGGCTCGGCATGAGGATGAGGTCGGCGTTGTAAGACTCGTGGGACAGCTTCTTGGAGAAGTGATGGGTGTGGCTGGTCAACAGTAGCGTGGGCACGCCCGTGTCACCCTTACCGGAGTGGAGGCGGCGGATCTCCCGGGCCACGCCCAGGAGCCACTGCAGATACTTCGGGCGGGGCTCCAGGGGCTTGAGGCGCAGGTTGTAATTCCACTCGCCGGCCTCGGTGACGTGCAGGGACCGGCCGTAGGTCGGGTTGATCCCGCCGGGTAGCAGCATGTTGGGCCGCAGCTTGTTGACCACCGGGAACACGCGGTTAATGACGAAGCGAACAGCCGGGTTGAACTGCAGGCCAAACCACGGCGAGTTCAAAACGATGGCGGCGATGGAACTGTGGAGGGGGGAACCGGCGTCAAAGAGGCGATGAGCCCACATCGTGACATCCAACCCGCCGGTCGAGTGCCCAACAGGAACGACCGCGGCGTGGGCGGCGGTGAGGAGGGACGTGGCGGTGGAGAGATCCACGTCGTAGAGTGACTGATCGCTGACGTGGTGCCAGGTTTGCCCCTCGCGCCAGGAGCGACCGCACTTGCGCAGATCCAGACCGTAGACGGCAAAGCCGGAGTCGTGAAAATGGCGGGCCACGTGATCCTGAAAGAAATAGTCCGTCATTCCATGGACAAATAGCATGGCGGGGCGAGAGAAAAAGGAATCGTCGGGCGTATCCGGGCAGTAACGCACCAGGGTGCAACGAATGGGGGACTCGCCATCCGGGTCATCGCCCAGCTCGAGGAAGCATTGGCCGAAGCCTTCGCCCAGCTCATCGGGCAAAAACTTGAGATCGGCGGCGGAGGAAGGGAGTACGGGGCTATTAGGCATGTACTCATGCTAGCGCCACGAGCAGGCAAAGATCATTGAAACATTGGCCTATAGGCGTAGAGTAAATATGACACAATAACGGTCTGACTTTTTTCGCCTTTGAAGGAATGAATAGATAGTGGTACATAAAGATTCTGTGGACGTCGCACTAATTGGTGCGGGTGTTATCTCCACCACCCTGTCCGTCATGCTGAAGCAGCTGCAGCCGGACTGGAGCCAGGTGATCATCGAACGTCTGGACACCCCTGGTGCGGAATCCTCCGACCCGTGGAACAACGCTGGTACCGGCCACTCCGCGCTGTGCGAGCTGAACTACACCCCTGAGGTCAACGGCAAGATCGACATCTCCAAGGCCGTCGGTGTGAACGAGAAGTTCCAGGTCTCCCGCCAGTTCTGGAGCTACTTGGTCGAGCAGAACGTGCTGGGCGACCCGTCCGAGTTCATCAACAAGGTTCCGCACGTCTCCTTCGCACAGGGCATGGACCAGGTGGACTACCTGAAGGCTCGCTACGAGGCGCTGAAGGATCACCCGCTGTTCCCGAACATGCAGTACAGCGACTCCGACGAGAAGTTCGCCGAGTTCCTGCCGCTGATGGCCCGTGGCCGTGACTTCAACAACCCGGTTGCGATTTCCTGGTTCGACGCCGGCACCGACATCAACTACGGTGCGCTGACCCGCCAGTACCTGGACGCCGTCACCGCTCAGGGCGTGGAGGTTCGCTACGGCAACGAGGTCAAGAACATCAACCGCGACAGTTCCAAGTGGAAGATTACCACCAAGAACCTGCACACCGGCGACACCTCCGTGATCACCGCGAACTTCGTCTTCGTCGGCGCCGGCGGCATGGCTCTGCCGCTGCTGCAGAAGACCGGCATCCCGGAGATCAAGGGCTACGGCGGCTTCCCGGTCTCCGGCCAGTGGCTGCGCTGCACCAACCCGGAGCTGGTGGAGCAGCACCAGGCCAAGGTCTACGGCAAGGCATCCGTCGGCGCCCCGCCGATGTCCGTTCCGCACCTGGACACCCGCGTGATCGACGGCAAGAAGGGCCTGCTGTTCGGCCCGTACG
The DNA here is from genome assembly GCF_039907245.1 of Corynebacterium sp. c24Ua_83. NCBI lineage: Bacteria > Bacillati > Actinomycetota > Actinomycetes > Mycobacteriales > Corynebacteriaceae > Corynebacterium > Corynebacterium sp. c24Ua_83. The sequence goes on from NZ_JASBOI010000001.1 coordinate 98,527, forward strand.
CAGGCTGGACTCCGAAGTTCCTGAAGAAGGGCAGCTACCTGGACCTGTTCAAGTCCCTCCGCGTGGGCAACCTCCCGTCCTACCTGGGTGTGGGTGTGCAGGAGATGGGCCTGACCAAGTACCTGATCGAGGAGGTGCTGAAGGACCAGGCAGCCCGCGTGGAATCCCTGCGCGAGTACATGCCGGAGGCACGTGCCGAGGATTGGGAGCTGGTCACCGCCGGCCAGCGCGTGCAGGTGATCAAGCCGATCGGCGCGCCGAAGTTCGGCTCCCTGGAGTTCGGCACCGCGCTGATTAACTCCAACGACGGCACCATCGCCGGCCTGATGGGTGCTTCCCCGGGTGCTTCCATCGCTCCGTCTGCAATGCTGGAGGTGCTGGAGCGTTGCTTCGGCAACCGCATCGCCGACTGGGCACCGAAGCTGCGGGAGATGATTCCTTCCTACGGCACCCGCCTGTCCAAGGATGCCAACCTGTTCAACGAGCAGTGGGATCGTTCCCAGAAGGCTCTGAAGTTGGTCTAAGTACCGCAGTAGGTCGTGAACTCGGCTTCCTCGCGCGGCACCGCCGCACGGAGGCCGAGTTTTTCGTATTTCTCGTCCCATTCAAAGGGGCTACGCAGAGCCTCGAGCGCCAGCAGGTAGCGGCTGAGGTCACCCGCCTCGGCCTGCTCTAGCGCGGCCTGCATGCCGTGGTTGCGGGGCAAGTAGATGGGATTGCGCGGGTGGGGGTCCTGCGCCGTCCAACGCTCGGTCCACTCGGCGGCACCGGGAGTGTTCTCTAGCCCCTGGGGGATTTCGCCCGGGTTCAGGCTGGCCAGGAGAGCACCGTAGTCGGGAGCCGCGACCTGCAGCAGGTCAAGCAGCTGTTCGGCGCAGTCCAGGGCTCCCAGCGCAGCGGCCATCTGCTCGTCCCACGCCGCGGCGTACTGCGGCTGGAAGCGCTGCAAGCGCTCTGTAAATTTTTTGACGCCCTCATCCACCAGCGGCACGAGCGCCTCAGCCAGGCGCGCGAGGTTCCACATCATGACGGCGGGCTGCTGGGCGTATGCGTAGCGGCCACGGGTGTCTATGGAGCTGTACACCGTGTCGGTGGCGAAGTAATCCATGAAGGCGCACGGGCCGAAGTCGATGGTCTCCCCGGAAATTGCGATGTTGTCGGTGTTCATCACCCCGTGGATAAAGCCGAAGCGCATCCAGCTGGCGACGAGTTTGGCTTGGCGGGAGACGGTGGCGTCAAAAAGATCGAGCGGCGACGTGCCTTCCGGAAAGTGGCGGGCGAGCGTGTAGTCGACGAGGCGTTCGGTGACCTGCGGGCCCATGAGCGCGGCGTATTGGAAGGTGCCGATGCGGATGTGGGAGCCGGCGACGCGCACGCCGACCGCGCCTGGGTGGAAGTGATTGCGCCGCACGGTGTGACCGGTGGAGAGGACAGCCAGTGAGCGGGCGGTGGGGACACCCAGGGTGTGGAGGGACTCGGCGAAGGCATACTCCTTGAGGGCGGCGTCGAGGGGATAGTGGCCGTCACCCCCGCGGGAGAAGGGGGTGCGCCCAGTGCCCTTGGCGTGGATGTCCCAGTCCTTTCCCTGGGGATCCGTGTGCTCTGACAGTAGGAGCGCGCGGCCATCGCCCATGCGCGGGTTGAACTGGCCGAATTGGTGGCCGGCGTAGCCGAGTGCATGGCCTCCGTGCTGGCCGGTGAGGAAGGCAATGCCCTCGGGGCTGCGGAGCCACTGCGGATCCAAGCCCAGCTCAGTGGCGAGGGGCTCGTTGAGCACGAGGATCTGCGGGTCGGGGAATACCTCCCCGGTGCAGGGGAGAGCGAGTTCCGGGAAGTGCTCGGCAAACGTATTCATGGTGTTGCCCATTGTAGGGGTAGGCTGAATTGCCATGAGTGACACAGGGAAAGTGGTGCTGATCGGCGGAGGGCCTGGGGCATGGGACCTGATTACGGTGCGCGGGATGCGCGCGCTGCAGGCAGCCGACGTGATCCTGACCGACCACCTGGGCCCCACCAGCGAGCTGGACAAGCTGTGCGATGTGGAGGCCAAGGAGGTCATCGACGTGGCGAAGCTACCGTACTCCAGGCAGGTCAGCCAGGAAAAGACCAACGAGCTGCTGGTGGAGCACGCACGGGCGGGCAAGACCGTCGCCCGGCTTAAGGGCGGGGACCCGTTCGTGTTCGGGCGCGGCTTCGAGGAAGTGCAGGCGTGCGCTGCGGCGGGTGTGGCCTGCGAGGTTATCCCCGGCGTGACCAGTGCTGTGAGCGTGCCCGCGGCCATCGGCGTGCCCGTGACCCAGCGGGGAGTGGTGCACGCCTTCACCGTGGTCTCCGGCCACGTGGCGCCGGATAATCCGAGCAGCTTGGTGGACTGGCGCGCGCTGGCGGCCTCGGGGGCCACGCTGTGCGTGATCATGGGCGTGCGGAACGTCGCCGCGATTGCCGCGGAGCTACAGGCCGGGGGATTGGCGGCCGACACTCCTGCGGCCGTGATTCAGGAGGGCACTACCGACCAGCAGCGGGGATTCCGCTGCACCCTGGGTACGCTGGCCGAAACTTTCGAAGCCAACGAGGTCGGCTCGCCGGCGGTGTACGTGATCGGCGAGGTCGCGGGCCTCTAGACGACGAGGGTTAGCTCCGTGGAGTCCTGCTCCACGGTGAAGCCTGCGGCGCGGGCGATGTCAGCAACCTCGGCGGCAGTGGTGCCGCTGGGATCTTGGGCCAGAGCGCGGGCGAGCAGGCCCTTGTAGTGCTTGTTGAAGTGGCTGACGACCTTGCGGCTGCCATCGGGTTGCACGGATTCTACCCGCACAGTCACCGCAGTCTTCAGCTTGCCGAGCTGCTGATACGCCCCGGAACGCAGGTCCACCACCAGGCCGTGTTCTTGCTCTGCGCGTTTCAGCGCCTCGGTGATGGCGGAACCCCAGCGCTTCTTCATGGTGGTGCCGGGGGTGAGCTTGGTACTACCCGAAAGCCGGTAGTGGGGGATCGGATCCCCGCCCATGACCAGGCCATACAGTGCTGAGCCGATGGCTAGGTGGGGCGTGGTGGCGTCAGAAAGAGAAGACACATCGAGCGCATCGTAGAGCACGCCCGTGTAACGGCGCAGGGCCGGCATCGTCGGGGCGGTGCGCAGCACCTGATTGGCCTCGACCTCGCTGTACTGCTTCTCGGAAAGGCCCAGGACCTGCATGGCGGCCTCCGGATATTCGGTGCACAGGGCGACTAGATCGCGGGTGATCTCCTCGCGGATGGGGTCGAGTTCCGGGAAGTGTAACGGCTCCCCGGCGGGCCGCGAGCCACCGGGAGCCTTGGTTTCGGACGGAGGAAGCACGATCAGCATTCCCACAGACTAGCTAAAACCCCTACCAAACGACACAAGTCAAAGGGCGAAAAGGTAAAGTCATGACTCATGATTACTCGGATGTCACAACTATTCTTGCGCACCCTGCGTGACGACCCCGCAGACGCAGAGGTGCCCAGCCACAAGCTGCTGGTACGCGCGGGATACATCCGCCGCGTTGCCCCCGGCGTGTACTCGTGGCTGCCGCTTGGCCTGCGCGTGCTGCGCAACGTTGAAAAGGTCGTACGCGAGGAGATGAACGCCATCGGCGCGCAGGAGATTTCCTTCCCCGCGCTGCTGCCGCGTGAGCCCTACGAGACGACCGGCCGCTGGGTCGAATACGGTGATGCGCTGTTCCGCCTGAAGGACCGCAAGAACGCGGACTACCTGCTGGGGCCGACGCACGAGGAGATGTTCACCTCGGTCGTGAAGTCCGAGTACAACTCCTACAAGGACTTCCCTGTGATCCTGTACCAGGTGCAGACGAAGTACCGCGACGAGGAGCGCCCGCGCGCCGGCATCCTGCGCGGCCGCGAGTTCATCATGAAGGATTCCTACTCCTTCAACATGGACGATGAGGGGCTGGAGGAGTCCTACCAGCTGCACCGCAAGGCCTATCAGAACATCTTCGACCGCCTGGGCATCAAGTATGCGATCTGCTCTGCGACCTCTGGCGCTATGGGCGGCTCGGCATCCGAGGAGTTCCTGGCTGTGGCCGACACCGGCGAGGACACCTTCGTGCGCTCCACCGAGAGCGACTACGCCGCGAACGTCGAGGCGGTAGTGACGCAGGTCCCGCCGGCTCAGCCGATCGAGGGCCAGCCGGAGGCCAAGGAGTACGAGACCCCGGACAGCGAGACCATCGAGGCGTTGGTGGACTGGGCCAACGACGAAGGCATTACCATCGACGGCCGTGCCGTTGAGGCCGCGGACACGCTGAAGTGCATCGTGATCAAGGTCAACGACCCGACGCTGGACGAAGAGGGCAAGCCGCGGGGCGAGTCCCTGGCCGGCGTGCTGGTGCCGGGCAACCGCGAGGTGGACATGAAGCGGCTCGAGGCGGCCATGGAGCCCGCGCAGGTGGAGCTGGCCGAGGAGGCGGACTTTAAGAAGAACCCCTTCCTGGTCAAGGGCTACGTAGGACCAAAGGGGCTGGCTGCAAACGGTGTTCGCCTGCTGGCCGACCCGCGTGTGGTGGAGGGTACCTCCTGGATCACCGGTGCGGACGCTAAGAACCGCCACGTCGTGGGGCTGGTCGCAGGGCGCGACTTCACCCCGGACGGCTTCGTGGAGGCCGCAGAGGTGCTGGAGGGCGACCCGTCCCCGGACGGCAAGGGCACCCTGACGCTGGCTCGTGGTATCGAGATCGGCCACATCTTCCAGCTGGGGCGCAAGTACACCGAGGCCTTCGACGTGAAGATCCTGGACGAGTCCGGTAAGCGCTCTGTGCCGACGATGGGCTCCTACGGCGTGGGCGTGTCCCGCCTGGTGGGCGTGATCGCCGAGCAGATGCTGGACGATTCCGGACTGCGCTGGCCGGCATCCGTCGCGCCTTTCGACGTGCACGTGGTGATCGCCAACAAGGACGCCGCCGCGGGCGAGGCAGCAGCGGAACTGGTGGAGACGCTGTCCAACGACGGCCTGGAGGTCCTCTTCGACGACCGCCCGAAGGTCTCCCCGGGCGTGAAGTTCAAGGACTCTGAACTGCTGGGCATGCCCCTGGTGGTCGTGGTTGGCCGTGGGTTCGCCGACGGCAAGGTGGAACTGCGCAACCGCCTGACCGGCGAGACCTACGAGGTCGACTACGCGAATGCGCTGCCGGAGGCTAAGCGGGCTCTCCGCGGAGAGGCACGTCCTTAGGATCCTTGCCCTGGAGCCGCTCTAGGGCGGCTTCGCCCCAGGCGTTGGCCTTTACCCATTCGGCGGCGTAGGTTACAGCCTGCTCGTTGGTGGCCAACTCCGTGATGCGACGAAGCTGAGTGGTGATGGGCTGCACAGTGGGGTGGAAGTACTCCACAGCATCCGACTTCTCGTCGGCTTCGTTTTGCGTGTATCCGGCCTCGGGGGAGGGAACCTCCGAACCCAGCTCCTCCAAGATGTCATTCGTGAGGTCGCGTAGCACGCGCAGCTGATCGGCTAAGGATTGGATCCGCGAACGGGTCTTGTCCTCTGAGCTCTTGGCCAGTGCGACGCCCGAGGCGTAGATCGCGCCGTAAGTCAGCGTCAACAAAGTACGGAGCTCCGCTGCCACATCGACATCCGGGTTAGAAAAGCCCTCGACGACCTCCGCGTTGACCTCGGCGGGGTGGTCGGGGCGTTCGTTGTCGCCGGCGGCCTTGTAGGCGGCGAAAAGTCCGGCGATGAGGGAGGCCTGGGAGCCCAGCTCGCCCGTGAGGGCGCGAGTGTAGGACTTGTCTAGGGACACAGCCTTCCTGGGCGCATTCTTGGTCTCGGAAACTTTTTCTTCACAGCCCTGGGGCGCGTTGCCCTCGCTATCGGTGCCGCACTGGCGCAGGGCTTCCTCCGTGACCAGGTCGTATTGCTTGCCGAGGAACTCGGACCATTTCTTCGCCCGCTTGGCCTCAAAATTTTTCTGGGTGCTGCGCAGCGCCGTGGCGAGCTCGATGAGCTGTTCGTTTGCTTGGGGCTCCTCGCCGAACTCGCAGGCGGATATCGCCAGACCGGCGCCGAGAAGCGTGCCGACTCCCAGGAAGCGACGGCGGGTAAGGAGGGGGCGAGAGCTGGTCATATTCATCAAGACTAGGAGTCTACTAGAAGCCAGCTGCTGCTAGACTGCATGGTCATGGCATTTCCAAACAAGGAGCAGCTCGAAGACTCGCTGCGCGGATTGGTAAAAGAGTTCGGACTAGTGATCGAGGTCATCAAGATCACGAAGGCAGGGGCGAAGTCCGCCATTCGGATCGCAGTGGATACCGCCGACCCCCGTGCCGAGCGCCCGGACCTGGATCAGTTGGAAGAACTGAGCCGCGAGGTATCGAAGCACTTGGATGACGCCGAGGCAGCGGGGGAGATGAGCTTCGGAGCCGGATACACCCTGGAGTTGACGACTCCTGGCGTCGATTTCCCTCTTGTTGAGCAACGCCACTGGGTGCGCAACATCGGGCGCCTCGTGCGACTGGCCGACGGGGTGGAGCGCATCGCGCAAGTAGACGGCGACGATGTTGTTTTGATCACACCGGGCAAGAAACAGCCCAGCGTGCGTCGCGTGCGATTCGGAGATGTAGCTGGTGCGGTGGTAGAAGTGGAATTCTCACAGGCACCCGCCGCCGAGGCCGATCTTGTCGGATTGGCTATTGACGCCTACGGGTTGCCCGGTGCAGAAGATCAGCAGGATAGTCCCGCGGAAAACTAGGAGTAACAAGTGAATATCGATATGGCCGCACTGCGTGCAGTCGAAAAGCAGGAGTCGGTGGATTTCGACGACCTGCTGGAGGGGGTTAAGCGGGGGCTGCGCGAGGCGTACCGGGCGAACAGCCAGTTCACCGGACCGGTCGATGTGGATATCGACCCGATCAGCGGTGAAGTGACCATCTACCAGGTGGAAAAGGACGAAGAGGGTAACGTCACCGGGCGCATCGACGATACTCCAAAAAATTTTGGACGCGATGGTGCGCTGGCCGTGCGCGAAGCCATCCGCTACCGCATCAACTCCGCCCGGGTGCAGAACCGCTACGACGAGTACGCCGAGCTGCGCTACCGCGTGGTCTCCGGCGTGGTTTCCGCCGATGCCCGCGCCAACGAGCGCGGTGTGACCATCGTGCACCTGGGCACCGAGGCGAACGGCCAGGATGGGCAGATCTTGCCCGCCGAGCACATCCCCGGCGAAGAGCTGGAACACGGTATGCGTGTGAAGGCCTTCGTTACGGACGTGATCAATAACGCCAACCGTATGGTGCAGATCAACCTCTCCCGCACGCACCCGGAGCTAGTTAAGGGACTGTTCGCCCTGGAGGTTCCGGAGGTCGCCGATGGTTCTGTCGAAATCGTCTCCGTGGCGCGCGAAGCCGGACACCGCACCAAGATTGCCGTGCGCTCGACCGTCAAGGGGCTGAACGCCAAGGGAGCCTGCATTGGGCCGCGCGGCCAGCGAGTGTCCAACATCATGCAGGAGTTGGGCGGGGAGAAGATCGACATCATCGACTACTCCGACGATCCGGCGACGTTTGTAGGCAATGCACTGTCGCCGTCGAAGGTCGTCAGCGTGAAGGTCACGGACCCGGAGATGCAGATTGCCCGTGCCGTCGTGCCGGACTATCAGCTGAGCCTCGCCATCGGCCGCGAAGGGCAAAATGCCCGACTCGCCGCGCGCCTGACCGGGTGGAAGATCGACATTCGCTCGGAGACGGACGCCGCGGCGGAGGACACGCCCAGTTAACTGTTTCGGGGGCCGGCGCGATACACTGGACAAGTGGTATCCCGTAAGTGTCCCACGAGCAAGCACCTTCCGTTACGGACGTGCATTGCGACGAAGCAGGTGATGGGAATAGATCAGCTGTTGCGTTGCGTTGTGCAGGAAAGCGCGGAAGTTGGCGAGGGCGAGGGTGAACTCCAGGTTGTCCCCGATCCGGGTCGGAAACTTCCCGGGCGTGGCGCATGGATCACCCCCACAGTGGAGGCATGGGAGATCGCCGTGAAGCGCAGGGCCTTTGGCCGTGCGCTGAGGGTATCCGCCAACGTGGATGCAGACCCTGTACGTGAATACATCGTCACACTGCCAGTGACAGTGACAAGTAAAGACGAGGAAGTTACGTCGACATGAAGAACAACCAACCCTGATGAGCACGCGATGAAGCAGCATCAGCGATGAGTATCTACAAGTACGGGAGTCGTAAGTAGCCCGGCTGCAGGCGCACCTGCACGCTAGAGCGCACTACGGCTCCGCAAACATGAAGGAGAGTAGTGGCCGGAAAGCTACGCGTACACGAGTTGGCCAAGCAACTCGGAGTGACGAGCAAGGAGTTGCTCGCCACCCTGAAGGAACAAGGCGAGTTCGTTAAGACCGCTTCTTCGACGGTGCAGCCGCCCGTCGTGAAGAAGATGAAGAAGCACTACGGGGTGGGTGAAGAGACCACCAAGGAAGGTGCAGCTACCCCCAAGCCCGCAGCAACGCCGGGGTCGAAGCCTGCCGCTAAGGCTGCCGCGAAGCCGGGGCCGAAGCCCGGACCCAAGCCGGGGCCGCAGCCAGTGAAGAACACCAACCCGGTCGCGGGCGCTGGCACCCGTCCTACCTCCACTGTGAAGCCAGGCGAGAAGCCAGCTCCGAAGCCCGGTGCCAAGCCGGGCCCGAAGCCGGGTGGTGCCAAGCCAGGGCCCAAGCCGGGCGGTGCCAAGCCAGGTCCGAAGCCGGGCGGCCGCGCCCCGCGTGTGGCCAACAACCCATTTTCCTCTGGCGCTCCGGCCGAGCGCCCAGCACCGCGTCCGCGCGGTGGCCAGGCAGGCCCGGGCGACATGCCGCGTCCGGGTAGCCGCCCGGGTGGAGCCAAGAAGTCCGGTCCGAAGCCAGGCGCTAAGCAGGGCGGCGGCCGCCGTCCGTCGCCGGCAATGATGCCGAGCCACCCGAACCCAGCCCAGATGCCGTCGAAGTCCGACAACTTCGGCGGCGGCCGTGGTCGCGGTGGACGTCACGGTGGCCCCGGCGGTCCAGGTGGCCCGGGAGGCCCGCGCGGTGGACGCGGTGGGCGTCGTGGCGGCACCGCAGGTGCATTCGGCCGTCCGGGTGGCGCACCGCGTAAGGGGCGCAAGTCGAAGCGTCAGAAGCGCAACGAGTACGAGGCAATGCAGGCGCCGAGCGTCGTTGGCGGCGTGAAGCTGCCTAACGGCAAGGGCGCGAAGATTCGCCTCGCTCGTGGTGCCTCCCTGATGGACTTCGCAGAGAAGATCCAGGCGGATGCGGCAGCACTGGTTCAGGCACTGTTCAACCTGGGCGAGATGGTGACCGCTACTCAGTCGGTCTCCGACGAAACCCTGATGCTGCTCGGCGAGGAAATGGATTACAAGGTCGAGGTCGTCTCCCCCGAGGACGAGGACCGCGAGCTGCTGGAATCCTTCGACCTGCAGTTTGGTGAGGACGAGGGCGAGGACGAAGACCTGGCCCAGCGCCCGCCGGTGGTTACCGTCATGGGTCACGTTGACCACGGTAAGACCCGCCTGCTGGATACGATCCGTAAGGCCAACGTCGGTTCCGGCGAGGCCGGCGGCATCACCCAACACATCGGTGCCTACCAGGTTTCCGTGAATATGGAGGGCGAGGACCGCCTGGTCACCTTCCTGGATACCCCGGGTCACGAGGCATTCACCGCCATGCGTGCTCGCGGTGCAAAGTCCACCGATATTGCGATCCTGGTGGTCGCCGCGGACGACGGCGTGATGCCGCAGACCGTGGAGGCGATCAACCACGCCAAGGCCGCCGACATTCCGGTCGTGGTCGCGGTGAACAAGATCGATAAGGACGGCGCCCAGCCGGACAAGATCCGTGGCCAGCTGACCGAGTACGGCCTCATTCCGGAGGAGTACGGCGGCGACACGATGTTCGTGGACATCTCCGCTAAGCAGGGCACCAACATCGACCAGCTGCTGGAGTCCGTCCTGCTGACGGCCGATGCGTCGCTGGATCTGCGGGCTAACCCGGATATGGACGCACAGGGCGTCGCTATTGAGGCGCACCTCGACCGTGGCCGCGGCCCGGTTGCCACGATCATCGTCCAGCGCGGTACCCTGCGCGTCGGCGACTCCATCGTCGTTGGCGACGCCTACGGCCGCGTGCGCCGCATGATCGACGAGCACGGCAACGACGTCAAGGAAGCCGGCCCGTCCCGCCCGGTCCAGGTTCTGGGCCTGACCAGCGTGTCCGGTGCTGGCGATAACCTGCTGGTTGTCGACGAGGACCGCACTGCGCGCCAGATCGCGGATCGCCGTGACGCCCGTCGCCGCAACGCGCTGGCTGCACGCAGCCGCAAGCGCGTTTCCCTGGAGGATCTGGACGCGGTGTTGAAGGAAACCAACACCCTGAACCTGATCCTGAAGGGCGACAACGCCGGTACCGTCGAGGCCCTGGAAGACGCGCTGCTGAAGATCGAAGTCGACGACGAAGTGGATCTGAACATCATCGACCGTGGTGTCGGTGCGGTGACGGAGACCAACGTCAACTTGGCAGCCGCCTCCGACGCGGTGATCATCGGCTTTAACGTCCGCGCGGAAGGCAAGGCCACCGAGGTGGCGAACGCCGAGGGCGTGGACATCCGCTACTACTCGATCATCTACAAGGCGATCGAGGAGGTAGAGGCAGCGCTGAAGGGCATGCTGAAGCCGATCTACGAGGAGAAGGAGATCGGTACCGCGGAGATCCGCCAGATCTTCAAGGCTTCCTCCGTCGGCCTCATTGCAGGTTGCATGGTGGAGACCGGCAAGGTCCGCCGCAACGCCCAGGCGCGTCTGGTGCGCGACGGCAACGTCGTGGCGGAGAAGGCGACTATCGAGTCGCTGCGCCGCGAGAAGGACGACGTCACCGAGGTCTCCGCAGGTTACGAGTGCGGTATGGTGCTGTCGTACCCTGACATCCAGGTCGACGACATCATCGAGGTATTCGAGCTGGTCGAGGTGCCGCGAACCTAACAGTCGCGCACCTAAGCTGTCTAGTGTCCAAGGTCTTTAGAAGGAGAAGTTAATGGTTGATCACGCGCGTGCCGCGCGCATGGCTAAGCGCATTCAGCAGATTGTTGCCACGGCCATCGAGCGGCAGATCAAGGACCCGCGCCTGGAGTTCGTGACCATCACGGACGCGCGCGTAACCGGCGACCTCCACGACGCGACGGTGTTCTACACCGTGCGCGGCAAGACCGTGGACGCAGAGCCGGATACGGATGCGGCGGAGGCAGCGCTGGCTAAGGCTACGGGGCAGTTGCGCAAGATCGTTGGCGATCAGCTGAGCGTGCGCTTCACCCCAACCTTGAGCTTTAGCTTGGACACGGTTCCGGAGGCTTCCGCGCACTTCGAGGAGCTGCTGGCCCGGGCGAAGGCCCAGGACGAGGCTCTGCGTGCGCAGTCCGCGGGCGCCCGCCCGGCAGGCGATGAGGATCCGTACAAGCCGTAGTGACTGCACAATCCGCTACCGGCCAGGCCGATGCCCGCACTATCCTGGGGCTGGCCTGGCCGGCTCTCGTTGTTTTGGCGGCCACGCCGCTGTATCTGCTGCTGGACACGGCGGTTGTTGGCCGCCTGGGGGCTGCGGACCTGGCGGCGCTGGCTGCGGGCGCGACGGTGTTGGGCACCGTCACCACCCAGCTGACGTTCCTGTCCTATGGCACGACCGCCCGCGCCGCTCGCCACTATGGTGCCGGTCGCCGTGCCAACGCGATCTACGAGGGCGTGCAGGCGACGTGGGTTGCCCTGGCCGTCGGAGCGCTGTTGGCTGGCGTTGTTTTCGCCTTCGCCCCGGCGATTATGGGCTTCTTTTCTAATGACGCCGCCGTCGTCTCCGAGGCCACGAAGTGGATGCGGGTGACGTGCGCGTCGATCATCCCGGCGCTGTGTACCATGGCGGGCAATGGCTGGCTGCGGGGAATGTCCAACACGAAGCTGCCGCTGTGGTTCACGCTGGCCGGGGTGATTCCGATGGCGGCAATAGTCCCGCTGGCGGTCAACCGCTACGGGTTGGTGGGCTCGGCGTACGCCAACGTGCTGGGGGAGGTCATCATCGCCGCCTGCTTCCTCGGGGCGCTGGTCGTGTACTGGCGCGCGGAAGGGGACGGCAAGTCTCTGGCTCCGAACTGGCCGGTGATTAAGTCGCAGCTGGTGATGGGGCGGGACCTGATCCTACGCAGCCTGAGCTTCCAGGTGGCTTTCATTTCCGCGGCGATGGTGGCCGGACGCATGGGTCCGGCCCCGCTGGCCGCCCACCAGGTGCTGCTGCAGCTGTGGAACTTCCTGACTTTGGTGCTGGATTCGGTTGCCATCGCCGCCCAGGCGCTGGTGGGGGCGGCCTTGGGCGCGGGGTCGGCGGCGACGGCACGCAAGGTCGGAGTCTCCGTGCTGCGCTTCTCCGTCGGTGCCAGCCTGGTGCTGGCTGCCGGGCTGGCGGTAGGCGCCCACGCCATCCCGCGCATTTTCACGACGGATACCGACGTGCTGGCCACGATCGGCGGGCCGTGGTGGCTGTTGGTGCTCCTGGTGCTGGCCGGGGGTGTGGTTTTCGCCCTGGATGGCGTGCTGCTCGGGGCGGCGGATGCGGCCTTCCTGCGCACCGCCACCATCGTCTCTGTGCTGGCCGGATTCATTCCGCTGGTGTGGCTTTCCTGGATCTTTGGCTGGGGATTGGTCGGCATCTGGTGGGGCCTCTTTAGCTTCATTTTGATCCGCCTGGCCTTCGTGACTTGGCGCTTCGCCGGTGATCAGTGGGTTAGCTAGTGTTAAACTTGTTAACCGTTGTGACCTGATCGCGAGAGGGGGAGCGCCCGATGTCCCGAACCCTATGGGCTGTCAGCGACCTGCACGTGCGCGCCCCCGGCAACCTGGATCTGGTCCGCGAACACGTCCGGCCTGCTCACGCGGGCGACTGGCTCATCGTCGCCGGGGACATCGCAGAGGATCTGCCCACCATCGAGCGCACCCTGGGGCTGCTGCAAAGCCGCTTCGCACAGGTCATCTACGCGCCCGGCAACCACGAGCTCTATAGCCGCACCAGCGATACCACCCACGGTCGCGCGAAGTACGACGCAGTCATCGCGGTCGCCCAGCGCCTCGGTGTGCTTACCCCGGAGGATCCCTTCCCGATGTTCGCGGGGCACACCGTGGTGCCGCTGTTTACCCTCTACGATCACTCGTGGCGCGACCCTTCTATGACGCCCACTGCAGCGCTGGCGGCAGCCCGCGACAAAGGCATCGTGTTGATGGACGACCTGGCGATTGCGCCGTATGAGGACGTGATTCTGTGGTGCCGGGAGCGGCTGCGCTACTCGGTGCGCAGGCTGGCCTCTGTGGAAGGGCCGACCATTCTGGTGAACCACTGGCCGCTGGCGCGGGAGGCAATGGCTAACGTCCGGCACCAGGAGATCGGCCTGTGGTCGGGTACGCGACACACTCAGGAGTGGCCGGAGCGCTATCGAGCGCGCGCGGTGATTTATGGCCATTTACATATTCCGGTAGAATTTTCGCTCGGCAATGTAACGCATGTGGAAGTCTCCCTCGGTTACCCGAGGGAGAGGAAGGTCACCCTTCCGCCCCGCTTGGAGAAAAATTTGTGGCCCTACCCAGTACTCGTCGAGGAGGTGACAGCATGAGGCACAACGGAACGCTCGCAACGGCGCCAGGGGATCTGGCGATCGTGGAGACCTTCGGCGCACAGCAGCCGACCATTCCGCGCGGATTGCTGCCGCAGGGTACAGCCTGTGCAGAGCTGCACAGCATTCAGGGGGATCTGAGCCAGTTCAACGCACTCCCGGCAGAGGAGCAGGCTCTGGTGGACGGGGCTGTGGATCGGCGTAAGGCCGACTTCGGCGATTCGCGCTGGTGTGCGCACCAGGCGCTGAAGAACTTCATGGACGCACACCCGCCGATCCTACGCGGGCCGCGCGGGATGCCGCTGTTCCCGCAGGGAATCTCTGGATCCCTGACCCACACCGACGGCTTCCGCGCGGCATTGTTGGCGCCAACCGACCGTTGGGCGTCCGTCGGTATCGACGTGGAGGTGGCTCGCCCGCTGCCGGAGGGCGTGTTCAACACGATCGCCAACCTGGGCGAGCAGCGCCGCATCCACAAGGCAATGCGCTCCGAGGACCTGCAGCTGCTGGATACCGTGCTGTTCAGCGCGAAGGAAGCCACCTACAAGACGTGGTTCCCTCTCACGCACCGCTTCCTGGACTTCGATCAGGCCGACATTGACCTGCGCCCTGACGGCACGTTTACCTCATACCTGCTGGCGCGCCCGGTGCCGGTGCCGTTCATCCAGGGGCGGTGGACCATCCGCAACGGCTATGTGATTACCGCCGCGGCCGTTCCGGCTCATTAGTCCATTCCCGCCGGGCGGGCGACGAACACGCTGGAAGCGCGCTTGCCCTTCTCCTCGATCAGCGCGATGGCCTGCCCGGACGGCGTGATCGCCGCGCGCACGCCCTGGTTGCCAACCGGCTCCAGCCATTTGCCGAGGGAAAGGTCTACTCCCTCCGATTCGCTGATCTCGCGGGGCTCGAAGCAGCGCACCATCGCCTCGTCCAAGGTGAGCGTCAGGCTTGGATCCTCCTCGATTTGTTCCAGCGTGCGCGCCTCGGAGACGTCGAAGGGCCCCACCGAAGTGCGGCGGAGCTGCGTCAGGTGTCCGCCCACACCCAGAGCCTCGCCGACGTCCCGGGCAATCGCCCGGATGTAGGTACCGCTGGAACAGTGCACGGAGATGCGGGCGTCGATGCACGAGGTGGCGTCATCAACAACAACATCGTGGACGTCCAGAGCAAAGATCGTGACGGGCCGCTCGGGCAGCACCACGTCGTGGCCTTCGCGGACGAGCTCGTGGGCGCGCTTGCCGTCGATCTTGATGGAGGAAACCGAGGTCGGGCGCTGCATGATGTCGCCCCGTTGTGCGGCAAAGGCGTCGCGGATCTGCTGTTCTGTCAGCGCCTGTAGTTCCTCCGAAGAGGCTGTGGAAAGCACGTCGCCCTGTGCGTCGTCGGTGTGGGTGGCGGCCCCTAAACGGACGGTTGCCTCATAGCGCTTGTCGTGAGTGACGACGTGGGCCAGAAATTTTGTTCCTCTTTCGACGCCCACAACTAGCAACCCCGTGGCCAGCGGATCGAGGGTGCCCGAATGGCCGACCCGGCGCGTGCCCATGATCCGGCGAAGCTTGGCCACCATGTCGTGCGAGGTGGGGCCGGAGGGCTTGTCCACGAGGACGACCCCGGAGTGGCTCAGGACGGAACGGGCACTGCGCTGGTTCATACCCATAGACTATCGACTAGCATGCAACGTGTGAGTATCTGGTACGGACTGGACAGAATTCCCGAACACCTGGCAGCCGGCGGCACCGTCGTGACCATCGGCGTGTTCGACGGCGTGCACCGCGGGCACCAAGAGCTGCTGCAACGGGCGGTGGAGCTGGCGCGCGAACGGGGAGTGCCGAGCGTGATGTTCACCTTCGACCCGCACCCGACCGTCGTCTTTAAGCCGGAGGCGGTGCCGCCACTGCTGTCGAGCGTGCGCCGTCGTGCGGAACTGGCCCACGAGTACGGCATTGACCACGTGGTCGTCGTTTCCTTTACCAAGGAGATCGCCAGCTGGTCGCCGGAGGAGTACGTGGACCAGGTGCTGGTCAAGATGCTGAACGCCAAGGCCGTGGTGGTGGGGGATAATTTTACCTTTGGCCACAAGGCAGCGGGCACGCCCGAGACTCTGCGCGAGCTGGGCGCGGCGCGCGGCATGCGGGTGGACGTGCTGGAGCTGCTGGAAGACGGCGATCACGTGGTCTGCTCTACGTGGATCCGTAAGGCTCTGGCCGAGGGCAACGTAGACGGCGCGAACGAGGCGCTGGGAAGGCACTTCCGGGTAGCGGGGGAAGTAACCCACGGTGCTGGCCGCGGCGGCAGGGCGTTGGGATTCCCCACGGCGAACTTGTACTTCGCCGAGAAGTTCGCGTTGCCCGCCGACGGTGTTTACGCCGGCTACGTGACGACCCTGCCCGGGCACGGGATTTCCGCCGGGGCGACCATCGGCACCATGCCGGTGGGCGAGCGGCTGCCGGCCGCGATCTCCGTCGGCACCAACCCCACCTTCGGCCACGAGCCGCGCAGTGTGGAGAGCTTCATCCTGGATCACGATGCCGACCTGTACGGCCTGGACATCGCTGTGGAGTTTGTTCACCACCTGCGGGGAATGGAAACGTATAACTCGCTGGACGAGCTGATCGAGGCGATTGGCCGGGACGTCACCGAAACCCGCATGGCGCTGGGCTAAGCGTTTTGGGAGCTGAGGCCTGGGCGTGCTAGACTCCCAAGGTCTAGCGACTGTGGTCTGCGGTAGTCGCTGGTTGAACCTTTCGCGCGGACTGAAATAACTATCAAGGAGATTCATCCATGGCACTGTCCAAGGAACAGAAGACCGAGACTCTCAAGGAGTTCGGCCTGCACGAGACCGACACGGGCTCCCCGGAGGCTCAGATTGCACTGCTGACCGTTCGCATCCGTCAGCTGACCGAGCACCTGAAGTACCACAAGCACGACCACCACTCCCGCCGTGGCTTGCTGCTGCTGGTTGGTCGCCGCAAGGGCCTGCTGAAGTACCTGGCCGAGAACAACGTTGACCGTTACCGCTCCCTGATCGAGCGCCTGGGTCTGCGTCGCTAAAGCTTTAAATCAAACGCCCGCCACCTCTCAAAAGACGAGGTGGCGGGCGTTTGTGCTATTTCGTGCTAGTCTTGATGCCGGTTAAAACCTAAAAGCCAATCGAATAGTTCAAGAAAATTCCACGTCGGTGGCGTCGGCACCGAAGACCAGACGAACAGGCAACCGCCGTGGAGTGCAACGCAAGGTAACGCAGAAAGGCGATTGCGAAACTCCATTATGAGTACGAAGAAGCAGAACATCCAAGCAGAGCTCGTTGACCCGGATGCCGGTGTGTGGGAAGTAGAGGCCACCATTGATAACGGCGACTTCGGCACCCGCAGCATCCGCTTTGAAACCGGGCTGCTGGCCCGCCAGGCCGCTGGGGCAGTGACGGCCTACCTGGACGAGGACACGATGCTGCTGTCCACCACCGCCGCCTCCCGCCAGCCGCGCGAGGGCATCGATTTCTTCCCGCTGACCGTGGACGTGGAAGAGCGCATGTACTCCGTCGGCCGCATCCCGGGTAGCTTCTTCCGCCGCGAAGGCCGCCCCGGCACGGATGCGATCCTGGCCGCCCGCCTGATCGACCGTCCGCTGCGCCCCACCTTCGTTCGCGGCCTGCGTAACGAGGTGCAGGTCATCGTGACCGTCCTGTCGATGGATCCGAAGGATCGCTACGACGTGCTGGCTATCAATGGCGCTTCCGCCTCCACCCAGCTGTCCGGCCTGCCGGTTTCCGGCCCGGTGGGTGGCGTGCGCATGGCGCTCGTCGTGGACGCCGACCACCCGGATGGTCAGTGGGTTGCTTTCCCGACGCGCGAGCAGGAAGAAAAGGCCATCTTCGAGCTGGTCGTGGCTGGTCGTGTAACCGAGCCGGTGAAGCCCGCCCGTGGCCGCGGTCGCGGTCGTGGCAAGGGGGCGGGCAGCGGCGAGCCGAACGTTGCCGTCATGATGGTCGAGGCCGGCGCTACCGACACCGTCGTTGAGCGCATCGCCGAGGGTGCACCGGCGCCGACCGAAGAGGTTGTGGCGCAGGGTATCGAGGCCGCTAAGCCGTTCATCGCCACGCTCTGTGAGGCGCAGGACGCTCTGGCCAAGGCTGTGGACGCCGAGACGCGCGAATTCGAGCTGTTCCCGCCCTACGGCGAGGACGTTTTCGCCTCTGTCCAGGCGGAAGCACTGGATGCGCTGGAAGACATCATGGCCATCGCTGACAAGCAGGAGCGCGACGAGGCACTGGCCGCGAACATGCAGGCCAGCGTCGATGACCTGCTGCCGGAATTCCCGGAGCGCGAGGCGGAGATCCGCGCGGCCCACAACGAGGTCACCAAGACCGTGGTGCGTCGCCGCATCCTGGAGGATGGCTTCCGTATCGACGGCCGCGACAGCACCACGATCCGCGACCTGGGCATCGTCGTCCAGCTGCTGCCGCGTGCGCACGGCTCCGCCCTGTTCGAGCGCGGCGAGACCCAGATCCTGGGCGTGACCACGCTGGACATGCTGAAGATGGAACAGCAGATCGACTCTCTGGGCCCGGAGACCACGAAGCGCTACATCCACCACTACAACTTCCCGCCGTACTCCACCGGCGAGACCGGCCGCGTGGGCTCCCCGAAGCGCCGCGAGATCGGCCACGGTGCACTGGCGGAGCGCGCATTGACGCCCGTGATCCCCAGCCGTGACAACTTCCCGTACACCATCCGCCAGGTCTCGGAGGCTCTGGGCTCCAACGGTTCGACCTCCATGGGTTCCGTGTGCGCCTCGACCCTGAGCCTGTACAACGCCGGCGTGCCGCTGAAGGCGCCGGTGGCGGGTATTGCAATGGGTCTGGTGACCGGCAAGGTTGGCAAGGCCGGCAAGGACAAGTACGTCACCCTGACCGACATCCTGGGCGCCGAGGATGCCTTCGGCGACATGGACTTCAAGGTCGCGGGTACTCCCGACTTCGTGACGGCTCTGCAGCTGGATACCAAGCTCGACGGTATTCCGTCCGACGTGCTGGCCGAGGCACTGCAGCAGGCGCGCACCGCGCGCCTGGAGATCCTGCAGCTGATGGGCGAGGCCATTGACTCGCCTGATGACATGAGCGACCTGGCCCCGCAGATCACCAGCATTAACATTCCGCAGAACAAGATCGGTGAGGTCATCGGCCCGAAGGGCAAGACCATCAACCAGATCACGGAGGAGACAGGCGCGAACATCACCATCGAGGACGACGGCACGGTGTTCATCTCCGCCGTCGGCGGGGAGGCTGCGCGCGAGGCGGAGGAGAAGATCAACGCCATCGCGAACCCGCAGCAGCCGAAGGTGGGCGACCGCTTCCTGGGCACGGTAGTAAAGACCACCGCGTTCGGTGCATTCGTTTCCCTGCTGCCGGGGCGCGACGGCTTGATCCACATCTCCAACCTGGGTGGCGACCGCCGCATCGAGCGGGTGGAGGACGAGGTCTCGGTGGGCGACAAGCTCGAGGTGGAGATCGCGGACATCGATAACCGCGGCAAGATCTCCCTGGTCCTGGTCGAAGACAACTAGCCGCTAGCTACGGGCTAATTGAGAGCTATTAAGGAGCGATTGATCTATGACTCGCATTGGTGTTTTGGGTGTCCGCGGGCGTGTGGGCAGCGCCGTTGTAGCCGCCGTTGAGGCTGACGCGAACCACGAGCTGGTGGCCGCCATCGACCATGGGGATGACCTGCAGGCGCTGGTGGATAACAAGGCTGAGGTCGTGGTGGACTTCACCGTTCCGGATGCCGTGATGGGCAACCTGGAGTTTTGCATTAATAACGGCATCCACGCCGTCGTCGGTACCACCGGCTGGACGGAGGAGCGCTTCGAGACCGTCCGCGGTTGGCTGCAGGAATCCCCGGAGACTGGGGTGCTCGTTGCCCCCAACTTCGCCATCTCCGCCGTGCTGACCATGAAGTTTGCGGAGATCGCAGCGCCCTTCTTCGAGTCCGCCGAGGTCGTGGAGCTGCACCATCCGAACAAGGTGGACGCGCCTTCCGGTACTGCGGTGCACACCGCGGAAGGTATCGCGCGCGCTCGTAAGGCCGCCGGTCTGGCCGAGCAGCCGGACGCCACCACGCAGTCCCTGGACGGGGCGCGTGGTGCTGACGTGCAGGGAGTACCGGTGCACGCCGTGCGCATGACCGGCATGGTTGCCCACGAGCAGGTCATCTTCGGCACCAAGGGGCAGACCTTGACCCTGAAGCAGGACTCCTACGACCGCGAGTCCTTCGTGCCGGGAATCATGATCGGCGTGGACAAGATCGGGGAGAACCCGGGTCTGACCATCGGTTTGGAGAATTTCCTGGGCCTGGACGGCGACGTCAACGGCGGTGCTAAGGCCTAGTTCATGGCTACTGTTGCACCCCTACAGATCGACCTGGTGGGTCACACCGCCTTCGATTCAGTGCCGGACCTGGACTGGCAAACCGACGCAGACGACAGTGCCGCTTTGGTCGAGTTCGCGGGCAGGGCTTGCTACGAAACGTGGGATAAGCCCAACCCGCACACCGCGACGAATGCGGCCTACGTCCGCCACATTATGGACGTCGGCCACACCACGCTGCTGGAGCACGCCAGCGCCTCGATGTACCTGCGCGGGGTTTCTCGCTCCTGCAGCCACGAGATCATGCGCCACCGGCACTTCAGCTTCAGCCAGCTTTCGCAGCGCTACGTGCCCGCCGACGAGGCACGGGTCGTGGTGCCCGAAGCGGTAGCCGGCAATGAGGACTTGAAGAAGCTATTCTTGCAGGCAGCGGATGTGGCATACGACGCCTACCGGGAGATCCTGGATGGCCTGGGCGAGGACTTCGCCGAGGAGCCAAACGCCGTGTTGCGCACGAAGCAGGCGCGCCAGGCGGCCAGGGCGGTGCTGCCGAACTGCATCGAAACCCGTTTCGTCATGAGCGGCAATTTCCGTAGCTGGCGGCACTTTATCGCCATGCGTGCCGCCGAGCATGCGGATCCGGAGATCCGTCGGATCGCTGTCGCGTGCTTGCGTAAACTGCAGGAAGTAGCGCCAAACGTGTTCGAGGACTTCTCGATCACGCAATTGCACGACGGCGGGGAGATGGCGACGAGCCCGTACGTAGGCGAATCCTAAGGGCGGCGGGTCTTAGGGCCGTCAATTACAACCCGCCGAAATTAACCACCCAAATACGTGAGTTTCTCGCGAAGGAAGGTAGTCTGGGAAGTCATGAGTACAGGTAACGCAGCAACAAGGGGATCCGCGCACTTCGGAACTATCTCTCTTGCGATGGTGACCCCCTTCAAAAAGGACGGCTCCATCGACTTGGACGCGGGCGTGGCACTTGCTGGCCACTTCGTGGATGAGGGCTGCGATTCTTTGGTCTTGGCCGGAACTACCGGAGAATCACCCACCACGGGTGCGACCGAGAAGCTTGACCTGCTCAGAGCAGTACGATCCGAGCTCGGCGACCGCGTTAAGCTGATCGCCGGAAGCGGGTCTTATGACACAGCTGTCACCGTAGAAATGTCTCGCGCATCGCAAGAGGCGGGGGCTGACTCTCTGCTGGTTGTGACTCCTTACTACTCCCGTCCCAGCCAGGAGGGTATCTACCAGCACTTTAAGACCGTTGCGGACGCAGTGGATATTCCAGTGTGCGTCTACGACATTCCCTCTCGTTCCGTCGTCCCGGTGGAGCCGGAGACCCTGCACCGACTGGCCGATCATCCACAGATCGCCGCCGTCAAGGATGCAAAGGGAGACCTGGCCGCCGGCATGGAGCTGATTGAGAACACCGACCTGGCTTGGTACTCGGGCGACGACCCGCTGAACCTGCCCTGGTTGGCCGCAGGTGCCACCGGCTTCATCTCTGTGATTGGCCACGTAGCAACGCGACAGCTCAAGCAGATGAGGGATGCGTTCGACGCAGGCGACATTGCCACCGCCCGTAGCATCGCAGTGCAACTGCAGCCGCTACAGAAGGCACAGGCCCGCCTCGGGGGCGTGACATTCGCGAAGGCAGCACTGAAGCTAAAGGGGAAGGACGTGGGTGCACCGCGTCTTCCCATTATCGAACCAACAGCAGCTGAGATGGATCAGCTGGCTCAAGACCTGCAGGCAGCAGGGGTATAGGGAAAATATGACTGAACAACGTTCCCGAGGCCGCAAGGTTACTCGGAAGGCCGCTCCGCCGAGCGCGGAAGCGGAAGCACAATCGGATAACACCGCTGTCTCCAACGCTGAGGCTGCGACGGTTTTCAACGATGGTGGCGTCGCTAAGAACAACGCCAACAACAACTCCGGCGGCAACGATAACAACGGCTCTGCCGATAACGGCGGCAACAAGAACAACAACGGTGGCGGCAACCGCAACCGTAATCGTCGCTCCCGTGGTCGCGGCCGTGGCAACGGTGGTAACAACGGCAGCAATAACAGCAACAACAGCGGCAACCGGAACAACGGCGGCGGCAAGGGCCGCGGCCGGGGTCGTGGTGGCGACCGTCGCAAGGGCGCGCTGAAGACCATGCAGGGCGCGGACCTGACGCAGCGCCTGCCGAAGCCGCCAAAGCAGCCGAAGGGCAGCCTGCGCATCGTCGCGCTGGGCGGCATCTCCGAGATCGGCCGCAACATGACGGTTTTCGAGTACGAAGGCCGCCTGCTGATCATCGACTGTGGCGTGCTGTTCCCGAGCTCCGGTGAGCCGGGCGTGGACCTAATCCTGCCGGACTTCAGCTACCTGGAGGACAAGTGGGACCGCGTGGAAGCGCTGGTCATCACCCACGGCCACGAGGACCACATCGGTGCTATCCCGTGGCTACTGAAGCAGCGCGCGGACATTCCGATCATTGCCTCCCGCTTCACCTGCGCCTTGATCGCAGCGAAGACTCAGGAGCACCGCCAGCGCCCGAAGCTGATCGAGGTCGACGAGAACTCCCACGAGAGCCGTGGCCCGTTTGACCTGCGCTTCTTCGCAGTGAACCACTCCATCCCGGACTGTCTGGGCATCGCGCTGAAGACCGGCGCTGGCCTGCTGGTGCACACCGGCGACATCAAGCTGGACCAGACCCCGCTGGACGGGCGTCCGACGGATCTTCCTGCGCTGTCTCGCTTCGGCGACGAGGGCGTCGACCTGTTCCTGTGTGACTCCACCAATGCCACCACCCCGGGCGTTTCCGGCTCCGAGGCTGACATCGCGCCAACGCTGAAGCGCCTGGTGCGCGACGCTAAGCAGCGCGTCATCATCGCCTCCTTCGCATCGAACGTCTCCCGTGTGCAGTCGGCCGTGGATGCCGCCGTGGCGGCCAACCGCAAGGTTGCCTTCAACGGCCGCTCCATGATCCGCAACATGGAGATCGCAGAGCGCATGGGCTACCTGAACGTCCCGCGCGGCACCATCGTCTCTATGGACGAAGCCTCCAAGATGGCTCCGCACAAGGTCGTGCTGATTACGACCGGTACGCAGGGCGAGCCGATGGCCGCGCTGTCGCGCATGGCCCGCCGCGAGCACCGCCAGATCACCGTCCGCGACGGCGACCTGATTATCCTGTCCTCCTCCCTGGTTCCGGGTAACGAGGAAGCAGTGTTCGGCGTGATCAACATGCTGTCACAGATCGGCGCGACCGTGATTACGGGCCGCGACGCGAAGGTACACACCTCTGGCCACGGCTACTCCGGCGAGCTGCTGTTCTTGTACAACGCCGCCCGCCCGCGCAACGCGATGCCGGTGCACGGCGAGTGGCGCCACCTGCGCGCCAACAAGGAGCTGGCGATCAGCACGGGCGTGAACCCGAACAACATTCCGCTGGCGCAGAACGGCGTGGTTGTCGACCTACACAATGGTCACGCGAAGGTGGTCGGCCAGATCACCGTCGGTAACTTGTACGTCGACGGCACCCGCATGGGCGATATCGACAGCGGCGTTCTGGAGGACCGCACCGCGATGTCCGAGGGTGGCCTGATTTCCATCACCACCGTCATCGATAACCGCACCGGGCGTCCGCTGGAGGCTCCGAGCGTGCAGGCCAAGGGCTTCTCCGATGATGCCCGCGACATGCTCAAGGAGATCCAGGAGAAGGTCGACAACGTCATGATCGACCTGGCTGGCGAGGGCGAGAACGATCCCTACCGCATGGCACAGGCCATCCGCCGCAAGGTGGGCAAACTGATCTCCGACAAGTGGAACCGCAAGCCGATGATCGTGCCTACCGTTGTGCCGATGAGCTCCGAGATCGTCGAGGAACTCGAGGAAGAAGAGGCGCGCGAATCCGTATAGCCTAAGGTTTCGCTACGCTGGGGTGGCATGGAACACAACATGAACACCTCCCAAGCGGAACGCGAAGCCCTGGCGAACCTTCTACAGCAGTCCAGTCCAGACGCACCTACGTTGTGCGCGGGCTGGACTGCTCGCGATTTGGTGGTCCACCTCGTTATCCGCGAGTACCGTCCGGATGCTGCCGCTGGCATGTTCTTCAAGGGGCTTGCCAATCGTCTGGATTCCGTCAGCCACGATTACGAGTCCAAGCCGTACGCAGAGCTGGTGGAGATGTACCGCAACGGTCCGCCGACGTGGAACCCATTGCGACTGGCGGACAAGTACGCCAACCTCGCCGAGAACTTCGTCCACCACGAGGATCTGCGCCGTGGGGGAGGGGAGTACGCTCCCCGCGACCTACCGCAGTCCGCCCGGGATGACCTGTGGAAGGCAGTGGGGAAGATGGCGAGGTTTTTCCTGCGCTCCTCGACCATTCACGTGGTGCTGGAGCGTACCGACGCCTCCGCGCCGACGGTGGTTCGTGCGGGTGCCGACACCACCGACGAGGTGCGGGTAAGCGGCGAAGCCGGGGAGCTGCTGATGTGGCTCTATGGCCGCGACGGCGCGGTGGACGTGGTTCTGAACCCTGCGGATGAGGGCACGACCGCGCGCATTAAGCGCCACGTGTTCTAAAAAGTTTTCCGCTGAATCTGAGCATCTTTTTAGAACAAAGCGCGTGTTGCTCATGTGACTACTGTGATCAGTGCGACTAGAGTGGTGGCCATGTCTGTCACTAGTCGTTCTCGCAGCTCTGCGCCCCGCGGAAGGGGCGCACACGCCAACCGGCCGGGCTCCGGCCGTCGCGGTGGGTTTGAAGATACTCGATCCGCAGCGCCGGTCGGTGCCGGTTATTCTGGCTATGCCGGGGGCGAAGACTTCGAGAGGACCGGCAGCGCCTTCGGCGTGGTCGGCCACTCGCTGGGGTCTGCGTTTAGTGGAGCGGCACGGGGTATCGGTGGCTTGACTCGCCGCCTAGCGACCCGCCGTGACGCAGGTGACTTTGATTCTTATGACGACGCAGATTTTCTAGAGGAGGCGGAAACCCAGGTGATCTCCAAGAAGGGGAAGCAGCGGAGTTCGCGCAATAGTCAAGTCAAGAAGCTTGATTCGGGTCGTGGTTCGCGCGCTGGTGACGGTTGGACGCCGGACACTGAGGACGATGGTTTTGACGCCGACTTCAGCGCCCAAGACCCCAGCGAAGGTGCAGGACCGATGCGCATCGGCGGCTCCTACGACGGTGCGGCCATCGGCGTGTTCGCCGTAGCCCTAATCCTGGCTGGAACCCTCTGGTTTGGAGTGGGCGGTGCCGTGGGTAACGGCATCGCGGGAATTCTCACCTGGATCATCGGCGCGGGCGGATACGTAGTCCCGATCGCCATGGTCTTCGCCGCCTGGGTATTGATGGTCGGCATCGAGCGCACCCAGCGTTCCACCGTCCGCCTGTGGATCGGCTCCGCGCTGGTAGTTCTGCCGATGCTGGGGCTCATTCATATCTTCGCCGGCCAGCCCACTGATAGTGCCGGAAAGGCGAGCGCGGGCGGCCTTGTCGGCCAGGCTATCGGTACGCCGATGGCCGTTGGCTTTAGCGTCTACCTGGCCGTTCCTCTGCTACTGCTGGCCATTGTGTACGGCGCACTGCAGCTCACGGGTCTGACGGTAAAACAGATCTATACCCTTGCAGCTGACTTCCTGGGTGTGGGCAGTTGGCGTGATGGTCGCGGTAGCGATGGTTACGCCGACTACGAAGACCAATCCAACGACGTTGACGAGGACGATCAGTATGGCCACGTCGATCGTCAGATCACCCGCGCCGCCCGCCGGACGCCGATGGACAACTACCCGGTGGAGGAACAGGGGAGCGACGTAGACGACGCGGCTGACTCCAACGAGACCCTGGTGCTCGACACTGCGTCCTCCCGCGCACCGCAGCGTCGCAAGCGCACCCAACCGAAGTGCCCCCAGCCAAAGCGCCCGGAGTCTAAGCGCACCCAGCCGAAGCCTGCACCACAGGTAGAGGACGTCGCAGAGCTGCTGGATGACGACGAGGCAGAGTCCAAGCCTGAGCCCAAGCGGGATCCCGTAGCCGACTCCCGTGACTCGGTGCGACAGGCCATCATCGCCCGCTCGGGGATCGACGCTGCTGCGGTTCCAGCCTCCACGCCGAAGTCGGAGCTGGAAGAGGACGTGGCTGAGGGCGTCACAGATAAGGTCGCAGAGAAAGCCACAACGAACAAGGAAGAAAGCGACTACGCGCTGCCGTCGACGGACCTGCTGCTCAACGGCGATGCGCCGAAGACCCGCAGCGAAACCAACGATCGGATGATCGAGGCGATCACCGAGGTGTTCGAGGAGTTCAACGTCGACGCGCAGGTGACGGGCTTTAGCCGCGGGCCGACAGTGACCCGCTACGAGGTAGAACTCGGCCCGGGCGTGAAGGTCTCCAAGATCACGAACCTGCAGTCCAACCTGGCGTACGCGGTGGCGACCGACAACGTGCGCCTGCTGACCCCGATCCCGGGCAAGTCCGCAGTGGGCATTGAGGTGCCCAACACCGACCGCGAAATGGTGCGCCTCGGCGACGTGCTGGAGGCGCCGAAGGTGCGCGGTGATGCCGACCCGATGGTCATCGGCCTGGGCAAGGACATCGAGGGCGACTTCGTGGCCCACTCGATTCAGAAGATGCCGCACCTGCTGGTGGCCGGCTCCACCGGTTCCGGTAAGTCGGCCTTCGTGAACTCCATGCTGGTTTCCCTGCTGACCCGCGCCACGCCGGACGAGGTACGCCTGATCCTGGTGGATCCGAAGATGGTGGAGCTGACCCCCTACGAGGGCATCCCGCACCTGATTACGCCCATCATCACCCAGCCAAAGAAGGCGGCTGCCGCTCTTACTTGGCTGGTTGAGGAGATGGAGCAGCGCTACATGGACATGAAGGCCAGCCGCGTGCGCCACATCAAGGACTTCAACCGCAAGGTTAAGTCCGGCGAGATCACCACCCCGCTGGGCTCGGAGCGCGAGTACCGCCCGTACCCGTACATCGTGTGCGTAGTCGACGAGCTGGCCGACCTGATGATGACTGCCCCGCGCGAGATCGAGGACTCGATCGTGCGCATCACCCAGAAGGCGCGCGCCGCCGGTATCCACCTGGTGCTGGCAACGCAGCGCCCGTCCGTGGACGTGGTCACCGGCCTGATCAAGACGAACGTTCCTTCCCGACTGGCCTTCGCCACCAGTTCCTCCACCGACTCCCGCGTGATCCTGGACCAGGGCGGCGCAGAGAAGCTGATTGGCATGGGCGATGGGCTGTTCATCCCGCAGGGCGCGGGTAAGCCGCAGCGCATTCAGGGCGCCTTCGTGACGGACGAGGAGATCAACGCCGTCGTGGAGGCCGCCAAGGACCAGGCCGAGCCCGACTACACCGAGGGTGTCACCGAGGACAAGGCCGCCGAGGCGAAGAAGGACATCGACCCGGACATCGGCAACGACCTGGAGGATCTACTGCAGGCAGTGGAGTTGGTGGTCACCAGCCAGTTCGGCTCGACCTCGATGCTGCAGCGCAAGCTGCGTATCGGCTTTGCCAAGGCCGGGCGCCTAATGGACCTGATGGAGACCCGCGGAGTGGTCGGACCGTCCGAGGGTTCGAAGGCGCGTGAGGTGCTGGTAAAGCCCGAGGAGCTCGACACGATGCTTTGGATGATCAAGGGCGCAAACCCCGAGGACGCACCCAAGGAGGTCATAGAGGCAGATGCCGAGGGTGTCGAAGGCGTTCACGACGGCGATGATTCCGGCGATGACGGCACGCGCGTGGTCGCAGCTAACCCGCCGAGCGGAGCCGTGTAGCTCCTATGGCGCAACCGGCCTCTGGCGGGTGTAGAGTAGTCGGCAGTTGGAGGGGAGTACCCTAACGCCAAGTATGCTTGGCGCCCTCGACATTGATCGTCAGCACGGAAGGTTGCGGTAAAGCCGCGGACCTCCCGGTCATGTCGGCTCGTAACTTTCATGGAACGGGCAGGGGAGACCTCCGGTCTATTTAGTGATGAGTTTTTATCGACCGGAGGTTTTCCATGGAAGTAAATGCCTTAACGTGGACCATCACCATCCTGGTGGTCGCCGGATTCTTTGTCTTCGATTTCTACAGCCACGTCAAAACACCCCACGAGCCGAGCATCAAGGAGTCGGCGCTGTGGAGCCTGTTCTACGTGGCTCTCGCCTGCCTCTTCGGCGGCTTCCTCTGGCTAACCTGGGGTGAGCCAGGTAACCCGCACCAGCACGGCCTGGAGTTCTTTGCCGGTTATATCACCGAGAAGGCCTTGAGCGTGGATAACCTCTTTATCTTCGCGCTTATCCTGAGCTCCTTTAAGATCCCCCGCAAGTACCAGCAGAAGGTGCTGCTCATCGGCATTGCGCTGGCGCTGATCCTGCGTGGTATCTTCATCGCCCTGGGCGCGGCGATCATCGAGGCGTGGTCCGACGTCTTCTACCTGTTCGGCCTGTTCCTGCTGTGGACCGCGGCGAAGCTGCTGTGGGACGAGGTCTCCGGCGAGGAGGAGAAGGACCCGCAGGACATGATGGTCATCAAGATGACCCGGAAGTTTATCCATGTCTCGGATCACTACGAGTCGGACCGTTTGTGGTTTAAGGAAAACGGCAAGAGGGTTTTGACGCCACTTTTCATCGCCCTAGTGGCCATCGGCTTCGTGGACGTGCTGTTCGCCCTCGACTCCATCCCTGCCATCTACGGCATTACCAGCGAGCCGTACATCGTGTTCACGACCAACGCCCTGGCCCTGATGGGGCTGCGACAGCTGTACTTCCTGCTGGATGGCCTGCTGGAACGCCTGGTGTACCTCGGCTACGGCCTTTTCATTATCCTGGCCTTTATCGGTACCAAGCTGATCCTGCATGCGCTGCACGAGAACAACCTGCCGTTTATCAACGGGGGCAAGGGAGTTGCCGTTCCTGAGGTTTCCGTGGAGCTGTCGCTTATCGTCATCGTCGGCGTGCTGGTGGTTACCACGGTCCTGAGCATGACGGTCGGCAAGAAGAAGCTGGCCGAAAACGAAGAGAGCTCCACGGTAGGATAGGTACTTGTGAATACTTCAGCACCGCGATCTTCGTTTGGCACGTTCGTCCACAGCGTGAGCTTGCCGAATGTACTCACGTGCATTCGCATCGCCCTGATCCCGGTGTTCCTCTGGCTGATCCTGACCTCGGGGGATTGGGACGTAGCGGGAGCCGAGCCTGACCGCGCCCACCGTTGGTGGGCACTGCTCGCCTTTAGCCTGCTGATGTTCACCGACCAGCTGGACGGTTACCTGGCTCGGCGCTACGAGGTCATCACCGACTTCGGCAAGCTGGCCGACCCGATCGCGGATAAGGCACTGATGATCTCCGCTTTCGTCAGTCTGAACATTTTGGGCGAGCTGCCGTGGTGGGTCACCGCGATCGTCGTGGTACGCGAGCTGGGCATTACCGTTTGGCGCATGGTGTTGGCGCGCAAGGGCAATGTCGTTCCGGCCTCCAAGGGCGGAAAACTGAAGACGGTTCTGCAGACCCTGGCGGTGTTCCTCTACATCCTGCCGTTCGGCGGGGTCGTGCAGACCATCGCTGTGATCGTGATGGGTGTGGCCGTGGTGCAGACCGTTGTCACCGGCGTGCAGTACATCCTTGACTCGCGCAAGGAAAACGCTTAAATGACGGTGAACCCTGCCGCCGAACACCTGGTCCGGGAGTTCACCCGGCGAGGGCTGACAATCGCGACGGCGGAATCCCTGACCGCAGGGCTGTGCGCGGCCACGATTGCAGAGGTGCCTGGGGCTTCGGCGGTTTTACGCGGTGGCGTCATTGTCTATGCAACAGAGCTCAAGCACGACCTGGCGGGAGTGAGCGAGGAAACCCTGCGCGCGCATGGACCGGTGGCAGCGGAGACCGCGGCGGAGTTGGCAAAGGGGGCGGCGCGGCGTTGCGGAGCAGATGTTGGCGTGGCGCTGACGGGCGTGGCCGGGCCCGACCCGCAGGATGGGCACCCGGTGGGAGAGGTCTTCATTGGGATCTACGATTATGCGCGGGGGGCGCGGGTGGAGAACCTGTACGCAGAGTTCGTGCGGCGGCAGAGCGAAGGAGAGTTCGCAGGGCTGGATGCGGCGCAGCTGCGTGCGAAAATTCGCCAGTTCAGCGTAAACCGCGCGCTGGAAATGGCTAGCGCGTAAACTGGCGGGAACAAATGCGCCGCCCGAGACGTTGGGATGATTGATGAGTCACAATACTATGGTCATGGATACGGTTGCGGTGGAGCGTCCGGCCGAGCGGATGCCCGCGGACGAACCGCTGCTGCGGGAGGCGCTGGGGGCGACCCTGAAGGAATACCGCACCAATAACGGTTTTACGTTGCGGCAGCTGGCCTCGCTGGCAAATGTCAGCCCGGGCTACCTGTCCGAGCTGGAGCGTGGCCGCAAGGAAGTTTCCTCTGAGCTGCTGGCCAGCGTGTGCCATGCGATGGCCGTTTCGGTGGCTTCGGTGATCCTGGAAGCTGCGTCGATGATGGCTCTGGATGCGGCGGCTGCCGAGCTGGCTGCGAACATGGCGGCGGGGGCTGTCGAACGAGCCTAAGTGCAGGGGTGTGCGACGGATTCTTGGTAGTATTATCCGCGCAAAAGAAATATTTTTAGCCCGTTTTTACCTCTCAATGAAGGAGCAATAGCTCATGGCCAATCCGTTCGTGAAGGCGTGGAAGTACCTGATGGCGCTCTTCGACAACAAGATCGAAGAAAACGCTGATCCGAAGATTCAGATCGAACAGGCCATCGCAGAGGCGCAGAAGCAGCACCAGGCACTATCCCAGCAGGCAGCGGCTGTTATCGGTAACCAGCGTCAGCTGGAGATGAAGCTGAACCGCCAGCTCGAAGAGGTAGAGAAGCTGCAGGCCAACACCAAGCAGGCGCTGAACCTCGCCGACAAGGCTCGCGCACAGGGCGACCAGCAGAAGGCCATGGAGTATGAAAATGCCGCCGAGGCCTTTGCTGCACAGCTGGTGACGGCGGAGCAGTCGGTGGAGGACATGAAGAGCCTGCACGACCAGGCTCTACAGCAGGCCGCGCAAGCCAAGCAGGCCGTGGAGCGCAACTCCATGCAGCTGCAGCAGAAGGCCGCAGAGCGCACCAAGTTGCTGAGCCAGCTCGAGCAGGCGAAGATGCAGGAGAAGGTCGCCGATTCCCTGCAGTCCATGAACGCCGTTACCTCGAATGGTTCCCCGAACCTGGATCAGGTGCGCGAGAAGATCGAGCGCCGCTACGCCAACGCTTTGGGGCAGGCCGAGCTGGCACAGAACTCCGTGCAGGGCCGCATGGCGGAGGTCGAGCAGGCGGGCATCCAGATGGCCGGACACTCCCGCCTGGAGCAGATCCGTGCGGAGATGCAGGGCGGCGCGAACAATCAGCTGGGCGGCGCGCAGCAGCAGGAGGCCATCGAGCAGGCCCAGCCGCAGGCGGGCAACGTCAGCCAGGACGCAGTGGCCGAGCGTATGCGCCAGCTGCGAGGCGAAAGCTAGTTTTCAGCTAGTTACCGACTCCGCGGGACTTCAGCGCCTCGCCGAGGCGGCGGGCTCGCAATAGGCTACGAACAATCACCGGCACGCCGAAGGCAAGCACGGAGCGCGATGCGCCCCGTGCTTTTCTTGCGTCTAGCACCTCGTTGACCGTCAGCGCCGTCAGCGGAATCAGGCGGATGGTCAGCGCCACCAGCAGACTGATCGTTTCCACGGGCAGGCCTATCTTGCCCAGCGGGCGCAGGCCCGCCTCGACTGCATCCATGAGCTGCCCAATGGTGGTGGTCAGGGTCAGCAGGGTCGCCATGGCCACCGCACAGAGGATCACCACAAAGTAGGTCAGCGCGGTGGGGAAGTCCCGCTGCCACCACAGCAGCGCGGCGAAGGCCAGCAGCAGCACGGCGGGCGCCAACAGCTGGCGCAACGCTAAGCTCACCGGGATTCGCGCCACCACGTAGCACGCGACGGTGAATCCGGCGACAACCCCTGACTGCCACGGCGCGGTCGCCCAGATTCCGCTGCCGACCAGGAAAAAGAAGAGCAAAAAAATTTTTAGACCCGGGCGGGCGCGGTGCAGAATCGACTGCCCCGGGTGGTACACCGACAGCGGAACGTTGATGTGCAGGGACTTTGCCATAACTTACCTACCCGCCGAAGCTCGCCACGTAGTCGGCAATCACGCGGTCGGGCGGGCCGTCGCCGCGTACCTCGCCATCGGAGATCCACAGAACGCGGTCCATGCCTTCTACAAGCTCCAGGTCATGAGTCACCACGATCAGCTGCTGCGGTAGCTCCGCCAGCCTGCGGGCGATCATTTTTCGGTTGCCGAGGTCCAGCAGGGTGGTGGGCTCATCTGCGATCACCAGCTCTGGCTCCACGACCAGCACCGAGGCCAGAGCCAGCAGTTGTTTTTCGCCACCGGAAAGAAAATGGGGGGAGGCGTCCGCGAGGTGCTCCAGCCCCATGGCGCGCAGCATGGCGGTTGCCCTTTCTTCTCTTTCGCGGCCACTTTTGGTGGTTGCGCGCAGAGAGAACGCGACGTCCTCGGCAACCGTGGGCATGATGATCTGGTTGTCGGCGTCACTAAAGACGAACCCCACCTTGCGCCGCACCTCGCGTCCGCGTTTGGCTACATTGAGCCCAGCGACGCGCACCTGCCCGCTGGTGGGTTCGGCGAGTCCGTTGATGAGACGCACCAGGGTGGACTTGCCGGAGCCGTTAGCGCCGATGATGCCGATTCGGCGTTCGTTGAGGGAAAGGTTGATGTCTCGGAGGACGGTCCGCTGGCCTGTTGAGGTATCGAAGGTGACGCCCACGTTTTCGAACTCGATTTGGGGCATGTTCTAGGCCTTGCGCTTCGTTGGCAGCAGGTCTGGCACTGCCTTGGTGACGGTCAGCGCGATGGCGACGGCGATTGTGACCTTGATGAGGTCTCCGGGGATGAATGGGGTGTTGGCCGCCAGGGCGGTGCTGAAGTCGTAGCCGAGGCGCACCATCAGGCCGATCGAACCACAGAGGTATTGGATGATCACGCCAACGATGCCCGCGAGGAAGAACACGGCGGTACGTGCCCTCGCGTTGCGTGGAGCGTACTGGGCGATCAGGCCGATGACGAAGGCGGCGATGATGTAGCCGACGATGTAACCGACGGTGGGACCCGCGACGGCTGCGGCTGCGGGTTTCCAGCCGGCCATGTTGGGGACGCCGACGAAGCCCACGGCGATGAAGAGGGTAGTGGCCAGGCCGCCGCGCCAGAAGCCGAGGATGAGGGAGGCCAGGACTATGCCCATGTTTTGCAGGACGATAGGCACGCCGGCCACGCCGACAGGCAACTGCACGCCGCCGAGGACGATAATGAGTGCTGCGAAGACAGCGATGTACGCGAGATCTACCGCCTTAAATTTTGTAGTTTCTGAGGATGACATAAGTATGATGATAACCCAGATGAGCCAAAACTTGAACACCGTTCAAGGCGAGGCTCTTGGGTGGGGGTGTACATTGGTAGACCATGCGCAGAACAGAGTTTGATCGGCTGACTTTGGGCGAGTTCGGCGATAGCTTTCGGGCTTTTATTGCGGATACTCACGTGCTGAGTTCGCTAGGGGATACGCCTGCTGCTCTAATCGAACAGGGGTATGATCCGCGCGATGTGTGGTTGGCGCTGTGTGATGATTTCGACGTGCCCGAAGAGCGTCGCCTGGGTGAGGATATCTAGCCTTTTCTTTATTGACGCCCACAGTCTGGACTGGTGGGATGGTCAGTTAAACAATCGAACAAAGGTTCGTGTAGGGTGTGTGTCGGAAACGATGGTTGTCCGCGCGGTCGAGTACAACTATCAATGAACCTTTTCGGAGTACTCCCGGTCTAAGGAGATCGGGGGTGCGAAGAAGATGACGATATTGAATACACCGGAATTGAACACACCGGACGTCACAGCAGATGTAAGGAGCAGCAACTCTATGCCACCGAAGAAGAAGCAGACCGCCGCGGCGGGGAAGGATCGGTCGAAGGCGCTGGAGCTTGCGATGGCGCAGATCGAGAAGGATTTCGGCAAGGGTGCGATCATGCGCCTGGGCGACGACACTCGCCCGCCGATCCAGGCGATTTCTTCTGGCAACATCGCAATTAACGCGGCGCTGGGCATCGGCGGTTTCCCGCGCGGTCGTGTGGTGGAGATCTACGGGCCGGAGTCCTCCGGTAAGACCACCGTGGCCCTGCACGCAATCGCGGAGGCGCAGCGTGTCGGCGGCATCGCGGCTTTCGTGGATGCGGAGCACGCGCTGGACCCGGAGTACGCCCGCGCGCTGGGTGTGGATACCGACGCGCTGCTGGTCTCCCAGCCGGACACGGGCGAGCAGGCGCTGGAGATCGCGGACATGCTGATCCGCTCGGGCGCCATCGACATCATCGTGGTGGACTCCGTGGCGGCGCTGACGCCCAAGGCGGAGATCGATGGCGAAATGGGCGACTCGCACGTTGGCCTGCAGGCCCGTCTGATGAGCCAGGCGTTGCGCAAGATGACCGGCGCGCTGTACCAGACGGGTACGACCGCGATCTTCATTAACCAGCTGCGTGAGAAGATCGGCGTGATGTTCGGTTCTCCGGAAACCACCACCGGTGGTAAGGCGCTGAAGTTCTACGCTTCCGTACGCTGCGATATTCGCCGTATCCAGGCGCTGAAGGATGGCCAGGACGTGGTGGGCAACCGAACCCGCCTGAAGATCGTGAAGAACAAGGTCTCGCCGCCGTTCAAGATCGCGGAGTTCGACATCCTCTACGGCGAGGGCATTTCGCGGGAGGGCTCCATCATTGACCTGGGTGTGGAGACAGGCCTGATTAAGAAGTCCGGTTCCTGGTTCACCTACGACGGCGACCAGCTGGGCCAGGGTAAGGAGAAGGCCCGCGAGTTCCTCAAGAACAACCCGGGCCTGTCCGCGGAGCTGGAGGACCGTATCGCCCGCGAACTGAAGATCGGCCCCTACGCTAAGATGAAGGGCGAGACGGCTGGGGAAGCCGCTGAGGATCAGGCGGACGAGGACAAGCCCATAGAGCTGAGCCCGAACTTCGACGATGACGATGCCAACTGACGATGCCGATTAGGCAAAGCGAGCGCGACCAAAAGGTAGAAGCGCTACGGCAGGCGATCGCCAACTACTCGCCCGGCGAGGGCGAGCTGTTCCTGGATGCGGCGGAGGAGGAAAGACTCGCGCCGATCAAGGCCAAGGCGGTGCGCTTGATCAATCACCGAGCACGCTCCACGGAGGAGCTGCGCCAAAGGCTGCTCGATGCGGAGTTCGAGCCCGAGGGCGTGGAGGAGGTCATCGACCGCTGCACGGCAAACGGGATGCTCGACGATGCTCAGTTCGCCAAAGAGTGGGTGCGGCAGCGGGAGAAGAATCAAAAGAAGTCCGTCGCCGTGCTGCGCCGGGAACTACAGCGCAAGGGCATCGCCGCAGTACTGATCGAGGACGCGCTGGCACAAGTGGACGAGGAATCCCAGGAGCAGATCCTGGAGGAGCTCGTAGCCAAGAAGGCAGCCAGCGTAAAAACCCGCCCCGCCGACCGCAAGGAATACGACAAGGCACTGCGCCGAGTAGTGGGCGTGGCCGCCCGCCGCGGATTTCCGCAAGGCGTAGCCCTGGCATATGCTCGCCGCGCGCTAGACGCACGAATAGAGGAGCTGTAGCGGGCGTCACTAGCTAAGACCTCACTTTTCTAAACGCGGTGGGCAAAGGGGTAGGGTAATCCACGTGACACAGACGATTCAGACGCAAACGAGCGAGAACTCTGGCGCCGGTCGCACCTACGAAGTGCGCACCTTCGGCTGCCAGATGAACGTCCACGATTCCGAGCGACTGTCCGGCCTGCTGGAAGACTCCGGGTACGTGCCCGCAAACGAGGGCGCCACGCCGGACGTCGTGGTGTTTAACACCTGCGCCGTCCGCGAGAACGCGGACAAGCGCCTCTACGGAACCCTGGGTCAGATGAAGGCCATCAAGGACGAGCACCCCGGCATGCAGATCGCCGTGGGCGGATGCATGGCGCAGAAGGACAAGCAGACCGTGGTGGACAAAGCCCCCTGGGTCGACGTGGTCTTCGGCACCCACAACCTAGGCTCGCTGCCCACCCTGCTGGAGCGCTCGGCGCACAACCACAAGGCAGAGGTGGAGATCTTCGACGCGCTCGAGGAATTCCCCTCCGTGCTCCCCGCCAAGCGTGAATCCGCCTACGCCGGCTGGGTTTCCGTATCCGTCGGCTGCAACAACACCTGCACCTTCTGCATTGTGCCCTCGCTGCGAGGCAAGGAGCAGGACCGCCGCCCTGGCGAGATCCTGGCCGAGGTCAAAGCGCTGGTGGAGCAGGGCGTGAGCGAAGTGACGCTGCTTGGGCAGAATGTGAACGCCTACGGCGTGAGCTTCGCCGACGAAACGCTGGAGCGCGACCGCACCGCATTCTCCAAGCTGCTGCGCGCCTGCGGGGAAATCGAAGGCCTGGAACGCCTCCGCTTCACCAGCCCACACCCGGCCGAGTTCACCGATGACGTGATCGACGCGATGGCGGAGACCCCCGCCGTGTGCCCGCAGCTGCACATGCCGCTGCAGTCCGGGTCGGACAAGGTACTGAAGGACATGAAGCGCTCCTACCGCTCCAAGAAGTTCCTGGCGATCCTCGACAAGGTGCGCGAGCGCATCCCGCACGCGGCGATCACCACCGACATCATCGTCGGTTTCCCCGGTGAAACTGAGGAGGACTTCCAGGCGACCATGGACGTAGTGGAGAAGGCCCGCTTCGCCAGCGCCTTCACCTTCCAATATTCTCCGCGACCCGGCACTCCGGCCGCGGAGATGGAAAACCAGGTGCCGAAGGCCGTCGTGCAGGACCGCTACGAGCGCCTCCTCGCACTGCAGGAGCGCATCAGCGAAGAGGAAAACCGCAAGCTCATCGGCACCACGCAGGAACTGCTGGTGCAGGCCGACGGGCGTAAGAACGACCGCACCCACCGCCGCTCCGGGCGTTCCCGCGACGGCCGCCTCGTGCACTTCACGCCCGAAGGCGACATCCGGGCAGGTGACGTTGTGGAGGTTGTTATTACTGACGCCGCGCCGCACTTCCTCATCGCCGACGGCGGAGTCGCGAGCCACACGCGCACCCGGGCGGGGGACATGACAGAGTTGGGAGAGACTCCGACTACGGCGCCTGTGGGCGTCGGACTAGGAATGCCGAGCATAAAGAAGCCCGAGCCGACGGCGGCGGGCGGATGCAGCACGGGAGGATGCGGCTGTGAGTAGTGAGAGCAAGAGCGCCAAGAGCTCCGAACAGGAAGCCGGAGATGACGCGCTGGCGCAGTACCGAGGCGACCTCAGCGGTGCCGAGCGCAAGATAGCCGGGCGCGTGGTGCTGGGCCGCTACGTGCCGCTGATCGTCTTCGGCTTCCTGGTTCCCCTCGTTATCATCTTCCTGCCGCACGCGGGCGACGTGCGCGGCTACGACGTGCTGTTTAACACCCAGGTGGCGCAGGACGGCGCGACGGCTAAGCCGGAAATGATTTTCTCCTGGCTGCGCCTTATCGCGATCCTTTTGACCATCGGAACCCTGGTTTCGAAATCGTGGATCGTGGCGTGGGTGAACTGGGCCTTTGCAGGTGTGGCCTGGTGGTACAACGTGTTTGCGATTTGGGTGCGCCAGACCCAGCCGCCGACGGAGTCGGGCGACGGCCCGGCCATCCCGCTGCTGTTCAGCCTGGTGGGTCTAACGGTGCTTTTCTACGCACTGTCTGCGGTTGTATTTCAAAAGAATCCCCTGCAGCGGGCGCTAGCTGCAGCGCGCCGCGAGGAGGCCCACCGCGACGAAGAATCCCGCCTGGCACAGCAGCGGCTGCGCACGGGCATCGAGGACCGCGAGGATGCGGAGATCGTCGATGACCGCCGCGCCCGGGCGAAGGCCCGCCGCGAGCGCAAGGCCGAGCTCGAAAAGAAGGAGAGCGAGCCCCAGCAGGAGAGCGAGGAGGACTAGCCCTCCACGGCGGCAGCGGCGGCGTTTGCCCACTCCTGCCACTGCGCGGCCTGGCCGCGTAGCTTCTCCGCCTTCGCGGACTTACCGGCCTTCTCCGCGGCCTCGGCCTCGCGGTTGAACTGGTCCACCTTTGCCTGGAACTGGGCCACGCGCGCCTGGGCCTCCGGGTCGGTGCGGCGCCACTCGGCATCCGCAGCCTCCTCCACACGGGCCTCAATGGCCTTGATCTTGTCCTCGAATTCACGCACGCGGCCGCGCGGTACGAAGCCGATCTGTTCCCACTTTTCCTGCAGCTCGTGCAGAACCTTGCGGGCCTTGTCCACTCCGTGCGCCTGCGGATCAACCTTCGGGGAGTACTCGTCGATGAGGGCCTGCTTGGCTTCCGCGTTGGCCTCGAACTCCTTGTCGCGCTCGGCGGAATCCGCCTTGCGGGCGGCGAAGAACACGTCTTGTGCCTTGCGGAATCGCCCCCACAGTTGGTCGTCCACGTTGCGCGGGGCGCGGCCTGCGGCCTTCCACTGGCTCATCAGGTCACGGTACTTGGCGCTGGTTGGCCCCCAGTCAGTGGAATCCTGCAGCGCCTCGGCCTGTTCGATCAGATCTTCCTTCTTTAGCCGCGCCCGCTCGCGGTTGCGGTCCAGCTCGTCGAAGTGCGCCTGACGCTTGCGGTTGAACTCGGAGCGAGCCTTAGAGAAACGCTTCCACAGCTCGTCGTCGGTGGAGCGCTCCACGCCCTTGATGCTGCGCCACTGCTCTACGATCGCGCGGATGCGCTCGCCGGAGCGCTTCCAGTTCACGGTGGACGGGTCGGCTGCGGCGATGTCCTCGACCTCTCCCAGCAGCTCTTCCTTCTGCGCCAATGCGGAATCGCGGCGCTCCTGCTTCGCCTCCGCGACCTGCTTCTCGGCGGTCTGGGTGCGCTGGGAAACTTTTTCTAGGCGGGCATCCAGCGCGGCAATGTCGCCGATGACGGCTGCGGTGGGAAGGGAATCCTGCAGAATCTTCGCGTCGTGGCGGATAGTCTGGGCTTGTTCCGGGTGGCTTTGCAGACGCGCCTCGAGCATCTGCACCTCGGTGCTGAGGTCGTCGTAGCGGGCGCCGAAGTGCTTCAGCCCTTCTTCGGGAGTACCGGCCTTGAACTCGCCGATCTGGCGCTCGCCGTCGGCGGTCTTCAGCCATGCCACGCCGTCCGCATCCACGCGGCCGAACTTCGCGGGGTCGTTCTTGGGGATGCTGACACCCCCGGTCTGCACTCCCTTCAGCCCAGGCTTGGCGCCTGGCTTGGGCCCCGGCTTTGGGCCGGGCTTCGGGACCGGACGAGGATTCGTGGGATCAGTCATTGCGGGTACTCCTACCTAAAACCAAAACATGCCAATCGCCTTATACGCTTTCTAGCCTTGTAGCCTCTTAGCCTCTCAGCTTCGTATAGGGCAATGAAGTAATTATTACACCAGCCGCACCGCTAGACTGGGTTTCTATGAGTTCTTCCACTGAGATCCGCCCGATCGCAGTCGTTGGCCCCACCGCCTCTGGCAAGACGGCGATCTCCCTGGAGCTGGCCAAGCGGCTGGACGGGGAGGTGGTGAACATCGATTCCATGCAGCTGTACAGCGGCATGGATATCGGAACGGCCAAGGTTCCGCCGTCAGAGCGACAGGGGATCCCGCACCACCAGCTGGATATTTGGCCGGTGACCAAGCCCGCAAGCGTCGCAGAGTACCGCGCGGGGGCGATCGAGACGGTGGAAAAAATTTTTTCCAGGGGCAAGACGCCCATCATCGTCGGCGGCTCCATGATGTACATCCAGGCGCTGGTGGACGAGTGGGACTTTCCTCCCACGGATCCGATGGTGCGCGAGAAGTGGCAGCGCGAGCTCGACGTCCGTGGGGTGGCCGCCATGCACCAGCACCTGGCGACGATCGACCCCGAGGCCGCGCGCATTATCGAGGACAACGATCCGCGCCGCACCGTCCGCGCCCTCGAAGTCATCGAGTTGACCGGCAAGCCTTTCGCGGCCTCACAGCCGCCGAAGAATTCCACGCCCCGCTGGAACATGCGCCTGTTGGGGCTGAACGCGCCTGCCGAGTGGCTGAACCCCCGCATCGAGTTGCGCGTGCGCCAGATGTTCGACCAGGGTCTGGTGGATGAAGTACGTGCCCTGGTTGCCGATGGGTTGGTCCGCGAGTCCACCGCCGGTCAGGCCATCGGATACGCGCAGGTGCTGGACTATTTCGCGGGCGAGCTCACTTTTGAGGAAGCCGTGGACCGCACGATAACCGGCACCCGTCGCTATGCTCGACGGC
This sequence comes from Corynebacterium sp. c24Ua_83, assembly GCF_039907245.1. Lineage (NCBI taxonomy): Bacteria > Bacillati > Actinomycetota > Actinomycetes > Mycobacteriales > Corynebacteriaceae > Corynebacterium > Corynebacterium sp. c24Ua_83. The sequence continues at coordinate 138,837 of NZ_JASBOI010000001.1, forward strand.
AGCGTTCCTGGTTCCGCAGGGATAAGCGCATTATTTGGATTGACGCCAACTCGCCCGACCCGGTCCGCGCGGCCACGGAAGCGCTAGGGATTGGCAGCCAGCAGTAAGCAAGGCCATTATTAAGCAAGGGAAGTGTTCCGCATGATCGAATTCATCAAGGCCCACGGCACGGAGAACGACTTCGTTGTCCTGATGGACGAGGCGACCCAGATAAAGCTCACCGAGGAGCGCGTGCGGCACCTTGCTGACCGCCGGGCCGGGATCGGCGGCGACGGCGTGATTCGCATTGCCACCGGCGACGCGCTGGTGGGTGCGGGCGTGCTGGCCGAACTGCCCGCGGGCGTGCGCGGTGACGAATGGTTCATGGACTACCGCAACGCCGACGGCTCCCTGGCAGAAATGTGCGGCAACGGGGTACGTGCCTTCGCCCATGTGCTGTGCCGACAAGGGAAGATCACCGTCGGTGAACAGTTCGGTATCGGCACCCGGGCGGGCCGCAAGCTGGTGGAGGTTCACGAGCTGAGTGGGGAGAACCAGGAGCACGCGATCGTGAGCGTGGAGATGGGCGCCCCGGAAGTGCTGGGCGTGTCCACCGCACAGGTGGGAGACATGAAGGTCGCCGGCCTCGGCGTGGATATGGGCAACCCGCACCTAGCCGCGGTGGTGCCGAACCTCACGGCGCAGGAACTGCAGGAGCTGCCGATCGACCAGCAGGTGCAGTTCGACCCGGAGTTCTTCCCGGCGGGGGTCAACCTCGAGGTACTCACGCCCCTGGACGATGCGGGCGCGGTGCACATGCGCGTCCATGAGCGCGGGGTGGGGGAGACTCGCTCCTGTGGCACCGGCACTGTCGCCGCCGCTGTTTCTGCCCTTGCTGACGCCGAACTGGCAACAGGCACCGTCACCGTGCACGTTCCAGGGGGCACCGTGGAGGTGGAGGTCTCCGAGGATGGCTCGGTACTCCGCGGGCCCTCGGCGATTGTGGCCTGGGGCCAAACAGTCCTCTAGTGGCCCCCGCAGCCGCAGCTACCGGAGCCGCAGGCGCCGCCGCAGCCAGCGGCATCCACGGTGCTGGCGGTGAACTGCACGGTACCGGCCACGATCAACGGGGCATCGGACTGTGCGAGCTCCTCGTCGACCGCATCCTCGGGTAGCACCACCGTGAACTCGAAGGGGGAGGTCACGGTGGCAGTCCAGAACTTCTGCCCCGTCAGAGCGTTGACCTTGCGGGACCAGTCAGTGGCCTCCACCGCGATCTCCGCCGTGGCATGCGGGGCAGCAGACGGGGAGTTGATGTCCCGCAAACCACTCGAATCCACCACGCCGACCTTCAGGCCGCCGTCCTTGGCGAACTCAGTCGAGTCCCCGTACACGCGCACGGAATTGGCCAGAGCCCCAATGTGGAACTGGTGGTACTCCAACGAGGGGGCGTCCACAAGCAAAGGGCCTTGAGCGATGGTGGCGGTGAGGGAAGCGATCGTCGGGGCCTGCTGACCGGAGATCTGCAGCATGGGGCTATCGTCCACAACGTCGAGCACGCCGATGATGTCGTTCAGCATCGACAGGTGCGCCGTGGCGGGCACTCCGCCGGTGTAGCTGGCGAAGGAGCCGAAGGGCTCGACGGCAAGCACGACCATGCGGGCGCCCGAGGGGTCGTCGAACTGCAGAACCTGGCCGCCGCGAACCTCACCCGACACGCCCAGGTTGCCGGAGCCATATGCGGCCTCGAGGGCCTGCTGCCACTTGGGGAAATCCATACCAATGCTGCGGAGTTCAGGAATCATGCCCACCACTCTAGTCCGCCGCACCAAATTTCCTATTTACCGCCCCTGACAGGTAAAAATAGAGCGTAATGACGGAAAAGATGGATAAAACCGAACACACTACACACCTTTATGATTCGCACGCGGCGCCCACGGTCGGCGAGCTCGATCTGGAGGAGCGCTCGAGCCTCCGACGGCTATCCCGCGGAGTAAATACCTACACAGACGAACAGTCCGACGGCTACGACGTTGAGTACCGCAAGCTGAGGCTGGAGAAGGTCGTGCTGGTCGGCGTGTGGACCACCGGGACGATCGCGCAGGTGGAGGCGAGCCTGGAGGAACTGCGAGCCCTAGCCGAAACCGCAGGCTCCGAGGTGGCGGAGATGCTCTACCAGCGGCGCGACAAGCCCGACTCCGGAACCTACATCGGCCGCGGCAAGGTCGAGGAGCTGAAGTCCGTGGTGCAGGAAACCGGCGCCGATACGGTGGTCTGCGACGGTGAGCTGAGCCCGGGCCAGATGATCGCGCTCGAGAAGGCACTGGACGTCAAGGTGATCGACCGAACCATGCTGATTCTGGATATTTTCGCCCAGCATGCGAAGTCCAAGGAGGGCAAGGCGCAAGTCTCGCTGGCGCAGATGGAGTACCTCATCACCCGCGTGCGCGGTTGGGGTAGCGCGCTGTCCCGGCAGGCGGGCGGTCGCGCGGGGTCCAACGGTGGCGTGGGCCTGCGCGGTCCGGGTGAGACGAAGATCGAGGCGGATCGCCGCCGCCTGCGTTCCGACATGGCGAAGCTACGCAAGGAGATTGCGGCGATGAAGACCTCTCGCGAGGTCAAGCGAGAGCGGCGTGACGCCTCGGCCATCCCTCAGATCGCGATTGCGGGATACACGAACGCGGGCAAGTCCTCCCTGATTAACGCACTGACGGGTGCGGGTGTGTTGGTTGAGGATGCCCTGTTCGCCACCCTGGATCCGACGACGCGCCGCGCGAGCCTGGCGGACGGTCGCACAGTGGTGTTCAGCGACACGGTGGGCTTCGTCCGTCACCTGCCCACGCAGCTGGTGGAGGCGTTCCGTTCCACTCTGGAGGAAGTCCTGGCCGCCGATGTGGTGCTGCACGTTGTGGATGGCTCCGACCCGTTCCCGCTGGAGCAGATCAAGGCAGTGAACACCGTGATCGGTGGGATCGTGGAGGAATCCGGGCAGGAGGCGCCGCCGGAGATCTTGGTCATCAACAAGATCGACGCAGCCGACCCGCTGGTGCTGGCGGAGCTGCGGCACCGCATTCCGGATGCCGTGTATGTGTCCGCGAAGACAGGGGAGGGCATTCCGGAATTGGAGGCCCAGCTGGAGTTGTTCCTCAACTCGCTGGATTCTCACGTGACCCTGCACGTTCCATTTGACCGTGGCGATGTGGTGGCCAAGGTCCACGAGCTGGGAACGGTGATTGCGGAGGATTACGACGCGGCCGGAACCAAGCTGGACGTCCGGCTGCCGAAGGTGGTCGCCGCCGAGCTGGAGGAATTTGTCGTCACTGAGTAGCTAGTCGGGCGGAGCTAGTCGGCAAAGGTGACGTCGATGCCTAAGCTTCTTAGTTCGTTGACGTACAGCTCGGGGGCGCCGCGGTCGGTGACGATGGCGGCGATGTCATCGATGCTGGCGAAACTGACGAGGTAATCGAGGCCGAACTTGGTGGAATCGCACAGGGCGACTACCGAATCGGAGTTGGCGACCATGGCGCGCTTGATTGCCCCCTCTTGAGCATCTGGGGTGGATAGGCCGTGGTCGATGGTGAGCGCGTTGGTGCCGATAAAGGACACGTCCGCATGTAGTACACCGAGGGCGCGGGTGGCTAGGTCGCCGACGACGGCCTGGGAGGCCGCCCGGACGTGCCCGCCGATCAGCTGCACATCGCAGCGCGAGGATTCCGCCAGGGTAGTGGCGATGAACAGCGAGTTCGTGACGATGTTCAGCTTCGGCGCCATGAGCTTCGGGTCGTTCGTTGCGTTGGCTTCCGCGATTGCTTCGGCGAATACGCCCGTGGTGGTGCCTGCGTCGATGAACACGGTTCCAGAGGGTGGCAGCAGCTGCACCGCTGCCCGGGCGATTGCGCGCTTGGCCCCGAGGGCGGCCTTCGACCTGGTGGCGAGCGTGGTGAAGTCCGTACGGAAGTTTTGTACGGGCACGGCGCCGCCGTGGACGCGGAAGAGCTCGCCGCCGTCGTCGAGGACCGCTAGGTCTCGGCGAATTGTTTCTGCGGTGACGCCGAACTTCTCCGCCAATTCATTCACAGTTACCCTGCCGTGAATGGCGGTGAGGGAGAGTATCTGACGGCGCCGTTCTGCTGATTCCATAAGCGTCATTTTAGTTGCTTGCGGGCTGGAAACGGCGGCGTCAGAACCAATGGGGGGAACCTAGATCTTGCGCAGGACCGCGGCGACCTTGCCCAGGATCGTCGCTTCCTCGGCGGGAATGGGTTCGAACAGCGGATTGTGGGGGATCAGCCACAGGCCGTCGGAATCCTTTTGGAACTCCTTGACCGTTGCCTCCCCGTCGATCATTGCCGCCACGAAGTCGCCGAACTCGGCGACGGACTGCGAGCGGACGACAACCCAGTCACCGTTGAAAATGCCCGCGTCGTGCATCGATTCGCCCACGACCTGAAGCAGGAATAGCTCGCCATTCCCCACGAGCTCCTGGGGGAGGGGGAAGTGAGCCTCAACGTTCTGCTCTGCGAGGATCGGGGCGCCGGCAGCGATCTGGCCGACGACCGGAACGTAAGTTGCCTCCGGCATGATCTCGCCGTCGGCGGCCGGCTCCGGAGCCGAAGCGTTGGCCTTGGGCTTGCTGGTGTTGTTCTTCGTGCCCTCGTTGCCCAGCTGGCCACCGTCGAATGCCCGCACGTCGACGGCGCGGGGGCGCTTGCCATCACGGCGAAGGTAGCCGCGCTTCTCGAGTTGGGTGAGGTGGTAGGAAACCGAAGATGTGGAGTGCAGCCCCACTGCGTCCGCAATCTCGCGGATGCTCGGTGGATAGCCACGGATGACCGTCGAATCCTTAATGACCTCCAGAATGCGGCGCTGGCGGGTGCTCAAGGCAGGCTTCTGGCCATCCTTCTGGGCCTGCTTCTCCGCACGCTTGTCGGCTTCCGACTTCGGCGGGCGGCCAAGCCGCGGGCGCGGTGTGGGGCTATCGGTGGAATCGTCGGTGCTCACGGGATCTACCTCGCTCGGTATTCGGTGTGGATTCGGTACTCGGCAGTAGCTGTTCGCTTCAGCTGTCTCAATCGACTTTACCCGATAAAAGGAGAATTTCTAGTGTGTGTGTTCGAAAAAGTTTAGATTCCGCTAGACACGTTCGAACGGGCGTGCTAAATTTCTGAGTGCAACCGGAATTAGAACACGTGATCTAGTGTTCTATTAAGTATCCACAACATGTCTGGCGCGGATGGTTTACTGTGAATCGCAGCGAAGCAAGTCTTGTGCACCGCCTCGAAGGTGGCGCCGATGCGCTGCTGATATGCCGCCAATACACCAAGGAGTAAGTAGATGACCACCTCGATCGTACGCCCTGCAACGTCTCGCCAGTCTGCGACCTTCCGTTCTTCTGCCACGCGCGCCCGGGTGACGCGCCACGATCGGGTAGCCCCGCTGCGCCAGCCGCGGGTGCTTAAGCCGGATTGGGATCAGGTGAGTGAGGGGCGCAAATCGAACACCTACGGCTACTCTACGGCGCCGGTAGCCCGTTCGATATCCAGGGAGAGGGCTGCGCGGATTTCGGGCGCTAACGAAAGGGTGTTCGAAGTACAGCCGAACCGTATCGAGGCGATTCGGGCGCGTGTGGATCGCGTGGTTCACTCTCCGGGTGCGACCATGGTGTCCTTGGGGGCAATGTCCGCACTAGTTGGCCTCGCGCCCATGCTGATCCCTTAAGGAGGATCCATCTAGGTGGCGAACAAGTCTGTCGCGTCTGTAGCTTCTGTATCTTCTGTCCCGTTGAGGTGAAGGACTAAGCTGGGTGGCGTGTTGTGCCCCTCTTGCAGTTCTGAATCCTCCCGCGTAGTCGACTCGCGCTCTATCGAAATGGGCGTATCCATTCGCCGCCGCCGTGAGTGCAGCGAGTGTCAGACGCGTTTCACGACCATCGAAAGATCCGTCCTGTTGGTGGTCAAGCGAAACGGGGTGACCGAGGAGTTCAGCAGGGAAAAGGTCATCAAGGGCGTTCGGCGGGCATGCCAAGGGCGAGACGTCTCTGATGACGCTTTGAAGCGCCTTGCACACGAGGTGGAGCAGGCAGTGCGCGTGGCACATGGGTCACAAGTCCCCGCTAACCAGATCGGCTTGGCGATCCTCGACCCGTTGCGCACCCTAGACGAGGTTGCATATCTGCGCTTTGCCTCGGTGTATAAGTCCTTCAACTGCGCCGAAGACTTCGAGCAGGAGATCGAATCCCTGCGGGCGCACCGCCACGCCCTAGCTGAGCCTCAACTGGAACCCACCGACGAAGAAAACTAGCGGCGAGGATAACCTAGCGAATCTTCTCCAGCTTCTTCCGGATTCGCTGCAGGGAAACCGAATGAGCCGTGCCGAGGTTCTGGGCGAAGAGGCTGACCCGGAGCTCCTCGATCATCCAGCGCACCTCCTTAATCTGCGGCGAGGCAGCCCGCGCAGTAGGTAGGCGCTTCTTGGTCTTTTCTAATAACTCGAAGGCCTCCTGGACCTCATCGTCCAGATCCTCCTCCTTGTCCGGATCCGTCTTCATCAGCTCCAGGCGTGCACGCATCGCCTCCACATAACGCGGAACATGGCGCATGTGCTCAATGCCATTACGAGCGATAGCGTGCTTGCCCAAGAAGAAGTCGAGTTGTGCGCGCATATCGTCGATAGCCTCGCCCGACCAGCCCTTAAGCTCCGCTGACATATCGGCTACCGCCAGCACCGCAGGAGCCAGGGCAACGACATACTGCCGCACCCGGCCCGGCCCCTGGGATCGTGCGGTCCCAACTACCTCCTCGCACTTCTCCGGATCGCGGATCACCGGCCCCAGCTTCATCAGCATGTCGCGGCATGCCAGCGCCACAACGTCGTTCACAAGGCCGTCCACGCCCCCGGGAGTATTCTCCATGGCCACCCGCTGGCGCAGCGGCAGCCCCTTGATCATCTGCTTCGGCGACACAGTGCAGGCCGCAACCATCATGTTCAGCACCGTCGTAAACTGCTGGCCGTCCGCCGCCTGCTTGGTGGGGAAGGCCTTCAAGGTCACCCGGTCCTTGGCTGCTCCCTCTGCGCCGCGCTTAGAGATGACGATCGCAGGGTAGGTGTTGAGGGTCTGGCCATCCACCACCGTTTCCACCGTCTCCGGCAGCACGCCGATGCCATCCACGGTCCACTCATCTGCAGTGGCCAGCACGCCGGTGGACGTTCCGGCCTGCTTCTTCGACCCCTTCCGGCGCGACGGCGTATGCTGCGCCGCATCGCTCGGGGCAGCGGTCTTGGAACGCGCGGCGGCCTGCGCAATCGCGGACGTGACCTGCCCGGCCAGCTTGTTCTGCAAGTACTGCAGGTCGCGCGATTTCTCGATCACATTGCCACGGCGGTCGATGGCGGCAAACTGCATGCGTAAGTGCCCGGGAACCCGAGACCAGTCGAAGTCCTGTGCAGAGATCCCCTGGCCGCCGAGCTCGCGCAGCGCCTCGGCCAGCGCAAACCCAAACTCCCCGTCAAAGGGAACCATCCGACGCAGAGCAGCAGCGGCGAAGTTGCTGGCGGGCACCACACTCGTGCGCAAAGGCTTGGGCAGGGAACGGATAAGGGCGATCGCCAGCTCCTCCCGCATACCGGCCACCAACCAGCGAGTTTCCGGTTCGGAGACGTTCGCCAGCAGGGGTATCGGCACGCGCATTGTCATGCCGTCGTCCGGGTCGCCAGGCATAAAGACATAGCTGAGCTCGAACTCCAGGCTGCCCTGCCGCCACACGTCGGGGAACTCATCGGCAGCCTTCGCCGCCTCCTCCGAGTCGATCAGCGCGTCGAGCGTGAAATCCAGCTGGTGCGGGTCTTTATGGCGAGCCTTCTTCCACCAGGAATCAAAGTGCCGGGAGGAAACGATCTTCTCTGGCAAGCGGGCGTCATAGAAATCAAAGAGCGCTTGATCGTCGACGACGATGTCGCGGCGGCGAGCCTTGTCCTCCAATTCGGTCGCCTCGGAGAGAAGGTTCTGGTTGTGGGCGAAGAAATGGTGGCGGGTTCTCCAATCGCCCTCCACAAGCGCGTGCCGAATGAACAACTCGCGCGCCAATGCCCGGTCCACCTTCGACGCATTGACCATCCGGTCGGCGACGATCGGCAACCCCAAAAGCAGCACCTTTTCGTGCACCATTGCCGCCCCGCGGGAGGACGACCACACCGGCTCGGAATAGTTGTACTTCACCATGTGCGGGGCGATTGCCTCGATCCAGCTCGGGTCGATGGGCCCTACGGTGCGGGCGAACACCTGCGAGGTTTCCACCAGCTCAGCGGCCATAAGCCACTGCGGGGGCTTCTTGGACACGTGCGAGGAAGGGTGCACCACAAAGTGCGAGCCGCGGGTGCCGGTGAACTGCTTGGAGTTGCCTTCGCGCATTCCCACGTGTGTCAAAAGGCCGGTAAGGATGGACTTGTGAACCAGATCCTCGTCGATCGCCTCCGGCTCGAAAACCAGCTCCCTCACGTGGCGAATATTCGGAATCTTCCAGCTAAGGTCCTGCACGACAGACAGCATCTGGCGCACCAAATCCATCCACTCGCGGACGCGCACGTAGTGGATAAACTCCCGCTGGCACAGCTTGCGGAACTTGTTCGCGGACAGCTCCTGGCGCTGTTCCTGCAGGTAGTTCCAGAGCTTCAGCAGGCTCACAAAGTCGGAGTTCGCCTTAAAACGCGCGTGCATTTCGTCAGCCTGTTGCTGCTTTTCCAAGGGGCGTTCGCGCACGTCCTGGATGGACAGGGCGGACACGATGACCGCGATGGGCTCGATGATGTTGTTCGCATGCCCGGCCGCCAGCATGCGCGCGAGCCGCGGATCGGTGGGGATGCGCGCCATGTCGCGGCCGATGGGGGTAAGCGCCGCGTCCTTTGTTGACGCCAACGCTCCGAGTTCCTGCAGCAGAGCCACACCGTCACGGATGGATTTGCTGTCGGGTGCCTGGAGGAACGGGAAGCGTTCAATATCGCCCAAGCCGAGGGCGGCCATGGACAGGATCACGCTGGACAGGTGGGTGCGCAGGATCTCCGGGTCGGTGAACTCGGGGCGCGCCTCGAAGTCCTCTTTGGAGTACAGGCGGATGGCGATGCCGTCGGCGATGCGGCCCGAGCGGCCGGAGCGCTGCTTGGCGCTGGCCTGGCTGATGGGCTCCACCGGCAGGCGCTGAACCTTGGTGCGGTTGGAGTAGCGGGAGATGCGGGCATAGCCAGTGTCCACGACGTAGTGGATGCCAGGAACCGTCAGCGAGGTTTCCGCGATGTTGGTGGCCAGCACGATGCGGCGGCGTGGCCCGGTGCGGAACACACGATGCTGCTCGGCGTTCGAAAGGCGGCCGAACAGCGGTAACACGTCTACTTTGCGTGCCCCGCCGGCGCCGGCGAACTCACCTTCCAGTGCCTCGGCGGCATCGCGGATCTCGCGTTCGCCGGAGAAGAAGCACAGGATGTCGCCCTCGCCGGCGCGCATCAGTTCCTTACACGCAGCGACGAGTCCGTCCAGGGGGTCGGTCTCCACCTCGATGACCTCGCCGGTTTTCGGGTTCTCCCGTTCCGTCACGAGCGGGCGATAGCGAATCTCCACCGGGTAGGTACGCCCCGAGACCTCGATGATGGGGGCGGGGGAGCCGGAGGCGTCCGCAAAGTGCTTTGCGAAACTCTCAGGGTCGATCGTCGCGGAGGTGATGATGACCTTCAGGTCGGGCCGCTTCGGCAGTAGCTGCTTGAGGTAGCCGAGAAGGAAGTCGATGTTAAGGCTGCGCTCGTGGGCCTCGTCGACAATGATCGTGTCGTAGTCGCGCAGCAGGCGATCACGCTGGATCTCGTTGAGCAGTACGCCATCGGTCATGAGCTTTACGGCGGTGTGCTTCGAGATGGTATCGTCAAAGCGGATTTTGTAGCCGACCAGGGAAGTATCGTCGCTGATCTGTTGGTCGAGTTCCTCCGCGATGCGCTCGGCCACGCTGCGGGCCGCGATGCGGCGCGGCTGGGTGTGACCAATGACCTTGGTGCGTCCGCGGCCGAGTTCCAGGCACATCTTGGGAATCTGGGTGGTTTTACCCGAGCCGGTCTCACCGGCGATGATGACCACCTGGTTGTCCTCGATGGCCTTTTTGATGTCTTCTCGCCGCTCAGAGACCGGCAGGTCGGGGTAGGTAATCGGCGGAATGGTGCGGATGAATTGCGGGCGGCGGCGCTTGTTTGAGCGTCGCCGGGAGCGCCTGCGCCCCTGCGGCTTGCCCTGGGCGCGGCCTTCGTTGGTGGGGGAGGCCGACCCGTGCGCGTCCGTCATGTGTGAATCACCCGTCTCGCTTGCCAGAATTTCCCCGTGTTAAAGGGGCTGAACAGGCCGATTCTAGCAATGAGCCTCCAGGGGAGGAACCTGCACCCCTGAACAGTTTTTACCCCCAAACAATATTAGAGGACCATAAATGTTTGATTAATATACACAAACTATCCCGTAGCCCCATGGATTCGGTCTAGTCTTTCGCTAGTCAAAACAATCTAATCTTTTAAGTAGTTTTGAGAAGCGAGAGACCTCATGTGTGAACACGGCCAGAACGCCACCCCGAACAATCTGCAGAACCCGCTGAAGTCCCAGCTCAGCCGCCGCAACTTCTTCCGTGGAATGGCTGCGGTATCCGGCACCGTACTCTGGGTCTCCGCCGGTGCGCCAGGAGCAAGCGCGCAGGAAGCTAGTGGCAGCAGTGGAGGAGGCTTCCACGTCGGCCGCGGTCTGGCGGACATGACCGGCGAGCCATGGGGCGCCGGTATGTTCGGCTACGCCGTGGACGAGCAGAAGACCGTCGGCATCCAGCGCCGCCAGTACGCCCGCGCGTTTATTTTTGTTGACGCCAACCACGACAACTCCCGTTTCGTCCACGTCACCTGCGACGTTGGGCTGATGTTCCAGTCTATTCACCTGGAGGTGCTCCGCCGCCTCAAGGAGAAGTTCGGGGATCTGTACGACCAGACCAACGTCCTACTCACGGCCACCCACACTCACGTGGCTCCAGGTGGCACGTCCCAGCATTTGATGGTCGATATCACCCACGGTGGCTTCCGCCCGAAGACCTTCGAGGCCACGGTGGCGGGCATTGTTACCGCCATTGAACGCGCGCACGCGGACATCCAGCCCTCAGACGTCACGGTTGCTGAGACGACGGTCGCTGATGCGGGCGTCAATAGGTCAAAGACCTCGTGGGACCGCAACCCCGAAGAGGACAAGAAGGCGCTACCCAACGGGGTGGATACCCGCAGTGTGACCCTCCATGTTTCGCGCGGCGGCAAGCAGGTTGGCTTGATCAACTGGTACTCGCTGCACCCGACGAGCTTCGGCGCGGAGTACAAGCACATCGCAGGCGACAACAAGGGCTACGCAGCCTGGGCGACCGAGGAAGCTCACGGAGTGGTGCACCGCTATCCTGAGGACGCGCCGTTTGTCGCTGCCTTCGCCAACATGACGCCCGGTGACATCACGCCGAACATGGGGTTGACGCCCAACTCTGGGCCGGGAGCAGACGAGCGCGTATCTGCGCAGATCCTCGGCGAGCGGATGATGGCGGCGACCAATGACCTAGGCAAGGACTGGTCGGCAGGCGGTATCGACGGGCGCATGCGATGGGTGAACTGCCCGCAGCTGGTGGCCAGCCCGCGCTTTACCCCGGACAAGAAGGAGCACAAGCTGGGGCCGGCGATTCTGGGTGCGGCTTTTGCTGCGTCTTCGCAGGAAGACGGCGGCGGTGTGCCCATCCTGGGTTTCAATGAGGGCGAGCGCGGCGGTAACCCGTGGGTGCGCGACCTCAACAACTTCCTTTCGCCCCAAGAGATCAAGGATATCCACGGCCCGAAGGAGGGCCTGCTGCCGATGGGCTACATCGACGGCATGATTCAGCAGGTTCACCCGTTCACGATCCACCGGCTGGGCTCGTTTGTACTGGTGAGCCTCGGTTTCGAACCGACGGTCACCAGTGGCTTGCGCATGAAGCGAACGGTCGCTGCGGCGCTGGGTGTGTCGGAGAACACCATCGTGGTGCAGGGGTACACCAACGCCTACGGCCACTACATCACCACGCCCGAAGAGTATGAGGCGCAGAGTTACGAGGGTGGCGCGACAATCTTCGGCCAGTACCAGCTGCCCGCATTCCAGGACGTTCTCGATGAGATGGCGCGGGCGATCAAGGAGGGCAAGCCGGTGGAGGTCGGGCAGCCCGCGGGTGATCTGACGGGGCTGATCCCGAACGTGCCGGGCAGCGACAACTGGATGGATGCGCCGCCGCCGGGCAAGAAGTTCGGAGAAGTGCTGGAGGCGCCTAAGGAAGTGAAGGCCGGCTCGCAGGCGCGGGTGGTTTTCGTAGGTGCGAACCCGAACAACGACATGCGCCACGGCGAGGGCTACATGACGATCGAGGACGCCAGCGGGAAGGTGGTTGCGGACGACTCCAGCGAGAACACTCTGATTACCTTCGAAAACTCTTTCGGGCAGACCCGCACCACCGTCGAGTGGGGCACGCGCGATGTGCGGCCCGGCAAGTACACGGTGCGGCTTAAGGGGGATTGGAAGGCGTTCTTGGGCAAGCTTTCGCCCTTTGAGGGGACCGCTGAACTACAGGTGAGCTAGATATAGGGCAAAGGTACTTATTTTTCCGATGGTAATTATACTTTTCTAATAATTGCTGTAGAGTTGAGGACGTGGTTCAAAGAGAGTATCGACCAACAGTTGCCCAACTACGTACCTTCGTGACCATCGCCGAACACGGTCACTTCGGCACCGCCGCCTCGCACCTGGGGATCTCCCAGCCGTCGCTGTCTCAAGCGCTGGCAGCGCTGGAGGCGGGGCTTGGCGTGCAGCTGATCGAACGATCCACTCGCAAGGTCATCGTCACCCCGGTGGGGCGGGGACTGCTGCCATTCGCGCAGGCGACGCTGGAGAGCTTGGAGACCTTCGTCACCCACGCCCGCGGCGCCCACGGCGGCCTGGTCGGCTCGCTGGCCATCGGCATGATCCCCACCGTCGCGCCGTACATCCTGCCCGACGTGCTGCACACGGTTAACGACGTTGCCCCGAAGCTGGAGCCGCGCATCGTGGAGGAAAAGTCCCCGCTGCTGGTCGACGCACTACGCCAGGGCAAGATCGACGTTGCCGTGCTCGGCATGCCTGGTGAGGGAGGCGGGTTGAACACCGTTGACCTGTACACCGAAGAGTTCGTCCTGGTTCTGCCTGAGGGGCACCCTCTGGCCGGTCGGAAGGATCTGGCGGTCGACGAGTTGAAGAACATCGAGCTGTTGCTGCTGGACGACGGGCACTGCCTGCGCGACCAGATCCTGGAGCTGTGCCGCACCGTGGACATGGCCAACGACCCGCGCCATTCCGTGACCCGCGCCGCAAGCCTGTCCACGGTAATCCAGCTGGTAGCTGCCGGTTTGGGTGCGACCCTGGTGCCGCTGTCCGCGGTGGCTGTGGAGTGCCAGCGCCCGGGAATTTCCCTGGCGACGTTCGCCGGCGGTGCCGTGCGCGCCGGCCGTACGATCGGCATGGCCTACCGCTCCAGCTCCACGCGCATCGACGACTATGCGGCGCTGGGGGAGATCGTGGCGCAGTCCTTCAACCACGTGGCGAAGGATAGCCGCCGCGTGTTGGAGACCTTCCTCTAAGCCAGTGGGTTAAGCCAGTGGATTCAGCCCGGGGTTAAACCTGCGGGCTAGCCCTGCACGATCGTGAGCTCCGACAGGCGGATCTCACCGGCCTCGTCCGTCGCGGCGAGGTCCACCACACCCTCGAGCGCCCAGCCGTGGTCGCCTTCCGGATCGTCGATGATCTGACGGACGAACCAGCTTCCGGCCTCGGAGCCGGTGCCCCGCTTGATAAGGATGTTCTTATTTGACCGCGCGGCGGCGTCCACACCAACATCCGCATACTCGTCGAAGTAGTCGTCCATCGCGGCGGGCCAGTCCGGCGGCGAGTCCAGGTATTCGTCCATCTCCGCAAGCTCGCGCTCCTTCTCGAAGGCGAAGAGCTCCACGTGGCGGAAGAAGTAGTTGCGCACCATGCGGGTCAGGGCCTGCGGGTTCGCGGACAGCAGGTTCGTATCCTCCACCCCATAGGCGTGCTCGGCGACCTGATCCTCCGTCAGCGGGGCATCCGGGTCGGCCATCTGCACCCACTCGTCGATGAGGGAGGAATCTACCTGGCGGATCAGTTCGCCCAGCCACACGAGGATGTCGTCGAACTCCTCGGAGCGGTAGCTTTCCGGAACCGAGTGCTCCAGCGTGCGGTAAGCGTCCGTCAGGTAACGCAGCACCACGCCCTCGGAGCGGCCCAGCCCGTAGGTGGACACGAAGTCGGAGAAAGTCATGGCCTTTTCCACCATGTCGCGCACGATGGATTTCGGGCTGATCTGAAAGTCCCGAGCCCAGGGGTTTCCTTCGCAGAAGGTGTCGTAGGCCTGGTCTAGCTCGTCGGCCAGCGGCATGGGCCAGGTGATGTCTTCGACGATGGCCATGCGTTCGGTGTAATCGACGCCCTCTGCCTTTAGCGCCGCGATCTCCTCACCCCGCTCCGCTTTCTGCTGGGCTATAAGCACTTGTCGGGGATCCTCCAGCACGGCCTCAAACGTCGAGATGACGTCCAGGGCGAAGGTTTCGGATTCCGGATCCAGCAGCTCCAGGGCGGCCAGAGCGAAGGGGGAGAGCGGCTGGTTCAGCGCGAAGTCGCGGCTTAAGTCCGCGGTCAGGCGTGCATCCTTGCCGCTGGGAGTATCGGCCGCATACTCCTCGACCACGTCGGCGTTGATAAGCCCGCGATACAGTTCGATCGTTCGCAGGATGGCCTTGTTCTGCTTCGATCGCGTGTCATGGTTGGTACGCAGCAGGTGCTTGAGCGCCTCGAAGGTCCACTGGTCGCGGGCAACCACGTTCAGCAGCATCGAGTTGCTCATGCGGAACTGACTGGTCAGCTCCTCTGGCTCCGCGTGGGTGAGCCGCTCGTAGGTCGACTCGCTCCAGGTTGCTTGACCCTCCGGAGCCGAACGCTTGCGCAGCTTCTTGATCTTCTTAGGGTCGCTTCCGGCGCGTTGGCGGAGGCGGAAGTTCTCGATCTCGTGTTCCGGGGCTTGGACCACGACGGTGCCTTCCGTGTCGTAGCCCGCGCGGCCTGCTCGCCCGGCGATCTGGTGGAACTCGCGGGACTTCAGCACGCGGTGCTTCATCCCGTCGTACTTCGTGAGCCCCGTCATCAGTACGGTGCGGATCGGCACGTTGATGCCCACGCCCAGGGTGTCGGTGCCGCAGATGATCTTCAGCAGGCCCTTCTGGGATAGGCGCTCTACCAGGCGCCGATACTTCGGCAGCAGGCCCGCGTGGTGCACACCGATGCCCTTGCGTAGCAGGCGGGAAAGGGTCTTTCCGAAGGCGGATGTGAAGCGGAAGTCGCCGATTTCCTCGGCGATGGCGGCCTTTGCTTCGTCGTTCACCAGTTTCATGCTGGTCAATGCCTGGGCGCGCTCGATGGCCTCGCGTTGGGTGAAGTGGACAATGTAGATCGGAGACTTACCGTCGCTAATAAGCTCTTCCACCGTCTCGTGGACGGGGGTGTAGACGTAGTGAAAGTCCAGCGGCACGGGCCGGGTGGTGCCCGTCACCAGGGTGGTCTGGCGGCCCGTGCGCTCAGTGAGGTCATCCTCCAGCCACTTCGTATCGCCCAGGGTGGCGCTCATCAAAAGGAACTGCGCCTTGGGGAGTTCCAGCAGCGGAACCTGCCAAGCCCAGCCGCGATCCGGCTCGGAATAGTAGTGGAACTCGTCCATCACTACCTGGTCGATCTTCGCCTTCGCGCCATCGCGCAGGGCAATGTTGGCAACGATTTCGGCGGTGGCGCAGATGATCGGTGCCCCGCCATTCACTGTGGCGTCACCAGTCATCATCCCGACATTCTCCGGGCCGAAGGTTTGGCAAAGGTCGAAGAACTTCTCGCTCACCAGGGCCTTGATCGGCGCGGTGTAAAAGCTGCGCTGCTTGCGTGCCATGGCGATAAAGTGCGCGGCGATGGCGACCATGGACTTGCCCGAGCCGGTGGGGGTGGCCAGAATGACGTTGTCCTGGGCGACCAGCGCGGTGGCCGCCTCCTCTTGGGCGGGGTAGAGGCTAATGCCGCGGTCGCGCGTCCAGCCGAGGAAGGATTCCAGAATTGCGTCGTCGATTAGCGACTCTGGAACCTCGTCCAGGTCCGGAAGTAGTTCTGCTAGTTCGGCGGCAATACCCACTGTTTTCTAGTTATCCTCTTGCTCGTCGGCGTCAGCGCCGGTGTCGGGCTGGTCGGAGTCAGCGCGGTTCTCGTCGGACATGTTCTGCAGGAACGCCTCGAACTCCGCGCCCAGCTCTTCGCCGGTTGGGATGTCCTGGCCCGGCTTCAGCAGGTTGTTCTCTCGCTTGCGACGCATGCGTTCCATCTCTGCGTCGTATTGGTGCTCGAGGGCGCTGACGACCGTGGCGATCTCCTGGGAGTCCTCCACCTGGTCCTGGAGCTGGTGCTGCACCCGCTCCAGTTCCTTCTCCAGCGCCTTCAGCGGCAGGTCGCGGTCCGCGACTTCCCCGAAGGCCTGCAGTAGGCGCAGCGTCGCCTCCGGGTAGTCCGAGGCCGCAATGTAGTGCGGTACGTGGGCGGTCAGCCCGATCGTCTCGAACCCGTGGCGGTTCAGCTTCTTCTCCGTCTCCAGCGCGGCCGCGCCCGGGACGATCATCCGGGAGTCCCAGGTGTGGAAGTCCTGGATCAGCGAGGAATCCGAAGCGTGCGCGGAGATCACCAGCGGCCTGGTGTGCGGCACCGTCATCGGCGCTGAGTATAGGGAGGCAACCATGCCTACTTGGCCACGCCGGGCCAGGTCCACCACGGCATCGCTAAACGCGCCCCACTTCAGATCCGGCTCGAGTCCACTGAGCAGCAGGAATGGGCGACCCTGCGTGTCCTTCACAAGGTGCAGGTCCAGGCGCACATCGTCGCTATCCACAACCTTGGAGTTATCGATGGTCACACCGGGCCGGCGGGAGCGGTAATCGATCAGCTCGTCTACCTTGAACGAGGCCACTGGGCTGTGTTCCAGGGCGGCTAGCAGGTGGGAGCTGGCGCTGGAAACGGCCTGTCCCGCGTCGGCATAGCCCTGCAGCGCGACCAGCATCGGTAGCTCTTCGGCGCCGTCCTCAGCGCCGCCAAGCCCCGCGGTAGCGTCCGCAATGGAGGGGCGGTCGAACTGGATCGGAGCCGGGTATTCCATCTCGTACATCCGACCCGCGGCCTTGCGCTCGTGGCGACCATTCATAGTTTCGCTCTCCCTTCCGGCGGAACCCTTGTCCAACCAAGCACTGTCTGCCAAGCCTATCAGGCAGTTCGGACAACCTAGCCCGAGACGGCGCGTATTTCGAACAGCTAGAAAGCTGTATTCACAGTTTTGAGTTATCCACAGGCCCCTGGGGCAACGCCTAGTCCAGCGGCCTCCGCGGCCGCGTCAAAAAATTTTCTCGGCGAGTATCTGCGGTATGAGCAACTCACCAGAACACAACGATCAGAACGCACAATCTATTCCCGCGCCCGCCACCTCCGCTACGCCAGCTCCCTCGGTTCACCTCGGGGCCGACAAAGGAAAGCTCATTGCGGCCATTCCGTCGCTGTTGGGCTTCCCGCCCGTCGATTCGATGGTCATCATCGGCCTCGTCGCCTCCACCGAACCCACCGAACCGATCAACACCGGCACTACCGGCCCCGCCCCGCTGCCAGAGAACCACCGCCGTTTCCGCATCGGCCCCGTCCTACGCTGCGACCTTATCCCCGCAGCCGTGACCGAAGCGGCTCGCGGCCTCATCAATATTCTTTGTGACGCCCCAGCGGCAGAGGCCATCATTCTGACCATCGGAGACATGGATGATCGCCTGCGTGCCTGTGTAGCCTCCGCCATCAAGCAGCTTCAGGACGGATGTGTGGAAGTTCAGTCGGCATTGGAGGTGTCGCGAATTGCGACGGGGGAGGCATGGACTGACGTGTTGGACGGCGAGACGGGCACCGTCGCCAGCGTGGAAACCAACGAGCTGGCGGACATCAGCGCACTCAGTGGTGCGCGCCGCATGGGCGACAGAGAGGAAATGGAACGCTGGCTAGATCCCGCGAACATCGCAGCACCGGATTGGATGTTGCAGGATCGCGGGGAAGCCACGACGGTCGACCTGATCCAGGTACTAGTCGGGGTGGCTGCCGTGGCGGAAGGCCAGCGAGTGCTGGAGGAGGAGTGCGAAGACGAGTACCTGATCGATAGCCTCGCCGCGATCTGCTGCGACGAATTTCTGCACACGGTAGTTATCGCATGGTCGCTCGGTGTAAACAGCGCCATCCTGCGGGAGATGTTGGCAAGTACCGCGCGGCGGACGACGGGATCGGTGCGACGACGGGTGATGTTGATTCTGGCACTGGTGGCGTCGGCTAACGACGAAGGAGTGCTGGCCTACCACACGCTTACGCGCCTGCTGGAGGAGCTCGAGGCGGACCTCTACACCGAGGATGCGTGCGCGAAGCTGGATCTGTTGGAGCACGCCGACGATCCGGCTGCGCTGGCTGCCGACCCCGAAGCAGCGCTGGAAGACATTTTGCGTGGCGTGGAGGATGCCGATGAGTCCGACATGCAGCCACAGCTCAGCACCCTCGATGAGTTCACCGCCGACATCGCGATCGCGGCGCTGGACGCGCACCAGAGGGGCAAGATCAAGCTGCTGCTGTCCAAGGCCGTGCGCGCGGCATGTACGGTCATGGCGAATGTGCAGATGGATCTGGACGCAGCGGAGGATCCAGATGATCCGCGCAGCCAAGGCGATACGGACGATTCTGGCGAGTCGGAAGGAGCCGGGTGGGTTCCGGAGCGCAGCTACATCACAGTCCGGGAGTATGCCGGACTTGATCTCGCCTGGGAGTACGAGCGCCTACTGCAGACCGTGGACTGGGATGCGGTTAACGCTGTGCGGAATGCAACCTATCACCCAGTTGTCCGCTAAACGCCCAGGCATCCGAAATGATCGTATGCAGGTCGGAGCGGGTCGGGTTCCATCCGAGCTCGGCCTTCGCCTTGGCGGAGGAGGCGATGAGGGTGGCGGGGTCGCCTGCACGGCGCGGGGACTCCACGGCCGGAATCGGGTGGCCAGTTACCTCGCGGCAGGTGTCGATCACCTGGCGCACGCTAAAGCCATCACCGGAGCCGAGATTGAAGATGCGGTGCTGGCCGGCAGCGTTAGAGGCCGCGGCTAGCAGGTGTGCGTCCGCCAAATCCCGAATATGAATGTAATCGCGCACCGCAGTCCCGTCAGCGGTGGGGTAGTCGGTGCCGAAGATGGAGATGTGCTCCCGGTGGCCGAGGGCTACCTGCAGCACCAGCGGAATCAGGTGCGTCTCTACCTTGTGGTTTTCCCCAATGTCGCCGTACGCGCCGGCGACGTTGAAGTAGCGCAGGGAAGTCGCGGCCAGCCCGTAAGCGTTGGCATAGGAGGTGATCATGTGGTCGATCGCCAGCTTGGATGCGCCATAGGGGTTGGTGGGGGCGGTGGGCATATCCTCTGTAATCGGAACCTGCTCGGGTTCCCCGTAGGTAGCGGCGGTGGAGGAGAACACGAGGTTCTGCACTCCGTGCTCGCGCATCTGATCCAGCAGGTACAAGCTGGTTCCCACGTTGTGGTGCCAGTAGATGTCCGGCTTTTCCACCGACTCGCCGACCAAAGAGCGGGCGGCGAAGTGCATCACGGCGGCAACGTCACCGGCTGCGAAGACGTCGGAAATGACGTCGCGGATGTCACCCTGAACAAAGGTAGCGCCCTCTGGCACGGCGTAGTCGTTGCCGGTGGACAGGTCGTCGACGACCGTCACGCGGAAGCCGTGTTCCAGCAGCACGCTGGCACACACGCTGCCGACATATCCGGCACCGCCGGTGACGACAATGTGGGAGGAAGGGGATAGGGCAGAAGAGGAAAGATCGATGCTACTCACATGCCCCACGCTACCGCACTGATTAGCTAACCTTCTCCACTCGCACGGCGTGGCCGAGTTCTTCCGGAATTACCATGGCGCCGTTGTCGTTGCTGAACTCCAGGCCGTCCTCGGTGGCAACCAAGCTCACAACGCTGCCCGGGCGCATGTCAAGCGCATGGAACTTAGCCATCAGCTTGTACTCGACCTGGATGATTTCGTTGATGCTGAGGATCTTCACCTGGATCGGCTCCGACGGCTCAATGTCGGAGGCGCGCTGCGAGGTTCCCTCCTGCAGGGCGTTAACCTTCTCCAGCATCTCCGCGCGCTCGGCCTCCGGGATGCCCTCCACCAGCTCGTCCAGCCCCGGGATCGGGTTGCCGAACGGGGAGGTGGCGTATTCGCTGAGCACCTTTACCAGCTGCACCTCGACCTCGTCGCCCATGACGTGTTCCCAACGGCAAGCCTCGTCATGCACCTTTTCCCACGGCAGGCCGATCACATCAGTAAGCAGGCGCTCTGCCAAGCGGTGCTTTCGCATCACGGCGGTGGCCAGTGCGCGCCCCTGCGCGCTGAGCTTTAGGGAGCGATCCTTCTCGACGGTCAGAAGTTCGTCGCGCTCCATGCGGGCGACGGTCTGGCTCACGGTCGGACCGGACTGGTCGAGCCTCTCGGCGATACGGGCGCGTAGCGGTGGGATGCCCTCTTCTTCCAACTCGTAAATCGTTCGGAGATACATCTCAGTGGTATCGACGAGATCCCTCACGTGCGCTACGCCCTTTCTGTGCTTGTTGACTTCTCACGATTATAGCCCCGTCCACATTGGGAGCGGGGCAGAAGTGTAGGTACTGGTTCTACAGCGGGGTTAAACCGCGTACTCGCGCAGCTTGTCCGCCCGGTCGCCTTCGCGCAGCTTCGCCATGACCTCGCGTTCGATCTGGCGGACGCGCTCGCGGGACAGCCCGAAGCGACGGCCGATCTGGTCCAGCGTGCGGGGCATCCCGTCATCCAGGCCGTAGCGTAGCTTGATCACGTCCTGCTCGCGCTCCTCCAAGGTGCCCAGGACTGCGCGCACATCGGAGTGGCGCAGGGAAGCAACCACGGCGGTTTCCGCGTCAGTCGCCTCGGAATCTTCGATGAAGTCGCCCAGCGGGGCTTCCTCGTCGCTGCCGACTGGCATGTCCAGGCTCACCGGATCTCGGGACTGCTTCAGCAGCATCTCGATCTTGGACTCCTCGATGCCGGACTCCTCCGACAGCTCTTCGTTCGTGGCTTCGCGGCCCAGCTGCTGGTACATCTCCCGCTTGATGCGGGACAGCTTGTTGACCTGCTCGACGAGGTGGACGGGAAGGCGGATGGTGCGGGACTGGTCGGCCATGCCACGGGTGATGGCCTGGCGAATCCACCAGGTCGCGTAGGTGGAGAACTTAAAGCCCTTGGTGTAGTCGAACTTTTCCATCGCGCGGATCAGGCCCAGGTTGCCTTCCTGGATGAGATCCAGCAGCGGCATTCCGCGGCCGGTGTAGCGCTTCGCTAGGGAGACGACCAGGCGCAGGTTTGCCTCCAGCAGGTGGCTGCGGGCTGCCTTGCCCTCGCGGGCGAGAACCTTCAGGTCGCGCTTCTTTGCGCGGGTTAGCTTCTCGGCGTTGGCCAGCAGGTACTCGGAGTACAGGCCTACTTCGATCCGCTTCGACAGTTCGACTTCGTCCTCGGCGGTCAGCAGCGCGGTCTTGCCGATGCCGTTGAGGTAAACGCGAACCAAGTCCGCCGACGGGTTCTCGTTGTTGCCGCGCCGCCGACCCTTGTCTTCCTTTTTATCGCTATCGTCGGCCGAACCGCCGTTGCCCCTACCGCTGTTGATGCCGTTGTACTCGTCATCAATCATGGAGTTTTTCATAGTGCTGGTGTGCCTCCCGTGGCTCGATAGCGCTCAAGCTCTTCAAGATTTTTCTCGTTTTGTGCCGAAGCTCTAAGGGGTTAACGGACATCTTCGATGAATTGTTCCCCACCCACCCCCTAGGAGGGAACCGTGCTTACCCCCGCAATAGGGTTTAGCGTCGCGTTTCGCCGCAGATGCGGTCGCTAATATGCCCTTCTAACTGGCGAAATGCGGGTCGGTGCGGGCCGGTCTACGTTTCTACCAGCACGGTGAACGGCCCCTCGTTTACGCTAGAGACCTTCATCATGGCTCCGAATCGGCCTGTTTCTACAACTATTCCCCGCTGGCGCAGTAGTTCGGCGATGCGGTCGAACACCGGTTGCGCGGCCTCGCCCGGTGCCGCGTTCGCCCAGGAAGGTCGCCGCCCCTTCTTTGTCTCGCCCATGAGCGTGAACTGACTGACCAGTAGAATCTGCCCGCCCACTTCCTCAACCGAGTGATTGCGCGGGCTATCCCATGGCTCGCCAGCAGCGGGCAGTAGGCGCAGTTCGGCGATCTTCCGCGCCATCTTTTCCACAGCCGCCTCTGCCACGCTCTCGTCTGCAATGTCGGCCACGCCGATGCCGACGAGGGCCAGCAATGCAGGGCCTTGTACCGATCCGACGACCTCGCCGTCCACGGTCACCTCTGCACTGCTGACTGTGCTCACTACTGCTTTCACCGTTGTTCTGCCTTCCTTCCAAAAAATTTTTCCGGGTTCTAGAGCATCCAGGTTCTAGAGGTTGCCTCTAGTACAGATCACGCAAATCTTCCGGCACGATCATTCCGTGCCGCACTAGGTCCACCGCGATCGGCACCAGTTGATCCACCAGCTCCTCGGCGCTGATCCCCAGCTCGTCGCCGTGCACCGCGTGATAGAACTCGGCCACGTCGCGCAGGTTTAGCCCCTCCCAGCTGAGCCCTGCCAGAATCGTTGCCAGCACACCGTCGACCTCGTGCGACCAGCCCGGGCCGTCGATGCGGGTTAGTCGCGCGCTCTCGTCGCCGAACCCCTGGTCGGTGGCGCTCGCTGTTTTTTCTAGTATGACGCCCCGTCCCAGCCGGTAGCGGCTCTCCGCCACCGCTGTGGCAGCGGAGCGGCCGGGAACCTCCAGCTGGTCGATCCACCGGCAGCGAGCGAACCACTGGGCGGCCTCCAGGCCGAGGTACGCCCCGGCCGGTAGCGCATGGTCGAGCGACTCGACGGTCAGCTCGGTGGCACCCTCGAACTTTTCAATGTGGATCCAGCCCAGGCCGATGCGGGTGATCTGGTGGTGGGCGAAGAAGTCCAGCCATTCCGTGGTTCGTAGTTGGCCCGCGGTGCTCCGGGGATCGATGCTTTCATCGCGCAGCCAGGTGGTCACGTAAGTGGCAACGTCCACCTCGTCGCGCTGCAAAACCCAGGCGCGGGCGCCCTCGTCGGGCAGCCAGCCGAGGATCCGTTCGGCGGCGGAGCTGGCAGCATTGCTGCCTTCCTCGCCGAGCGCCCAGCCGATCAGCAGGTGCGCGTGGCCTCCCGGCGCCAGGTGCTGAACTGATTGTTCGACCACTAGCTTGCTGGCTGCGTCGAGTGGCAGGCCGGAGTCGCGGTACACGTGCCCTTCTTCCGCATCCAGATCCACGGAAGGGCCGATGACGAAGGGAGGGTTGGCGACGATGACGTCGAAGGACTGAGCGCTAAAGGGCTCGAACCAGGAGCCCTGCACCCAGCTGACCAGCGGTGATTCCAGGCCTTGTGCAGCGGCGGCCACGCAGGCGTAATCCAGGGCGCGGGCGTGGATGTCGCTGCCAAAAATTTTTGGCGGCTCGGCTCCGGCGTTGGCGGCCAGCACCAATGCGAGTACGCCGGAGCCCGTGCCGAGATCCAGCACCCTTGCATCTGCAGGCAGCTGGGGGATGGAGTTGAGCAGTGACAGGGGAGCGTTGCCGACTCCGGGAACGTGGCCCGGGCCGGGAACGCGCTCTTCCAAGGAAGCGTCCGGATCCGACAGCACCAGCACCTCTGTGTCACCGTGAGCCGGGTGGTGGACAGGCCGGATGTCCAGGTTCAGGCGTAGCAATTCTGCACTGTCATCTGCGTCTTGCGCGGATTGCTGCTCCACGGGGATCAGCGCATTCTCCGCCACCAAGCCGGAGGTCACCTCGGCCCCGACGAGATCCCGGAAGAAGGCGGCAGGCTGGGGGCGTCGTAAATAGACAGCAGCGACGAGCTGGGCGGCCGCGGACCCGCGCCGCGACAGGTGCCACGTGGCGGCCGCGGGCGAACCCGATTGGGCGGCGGCCACTCCCTCCACGCCGAGCGCCTCCAAGATCAACACAGAGCCGTATCCTCGCTCGACTAGGGTGCGAACCAGCTGTTCAGTGGCTTTACCGGGCGTGCACAGGGGAAAGTCGGGCATTGAAGTTCCTTGATGAGTCAGTGCTAGTTGGGCGCTAGATCGGCGTTAGGAAGAGGACTGATCGGGGTTGTACTCGATGATCTCCGGGTGCGAGGAGTTGGATTCCAGCATGGGGCGGGAAGTCTCCCCGGCAAGAGCAGCGCGCTGGGCACGACGCTGCTCACGGACGAGGGCAG
Organism: Corynebacterium sp. c24Ua_83; assembly: GCF_039907245.1. Lineage (NCBI taxonomy): Bacteria > Bacillati > Actinomycetota > Actinomycetes > Mycobacteriales > Corynebacteriaceae > Corynebacterium > Corynebacterium sp. c24Ua_83. The sequence goes on from NZ_JASBOI010000001.1 coordinate 163,323, forward strand.
GCTTGTAGACCTTGTTCGTGGTCTCGTCCACCTGGCCGGATTCGTTGGCTAGCAGCACGGCGATCCAGGGCAGAGGCAGGCTTACCGCCGCCACGCACACCGCGAGGGCGGCGTTATGGGTGAGCAACATCACCAACGCGGCGAGGGCGAGGATGGGAATGCGCAGAAGCTGCAGCACGGCGTAAAGCCTGCGACGGTGGTGCCATCCCTGCAAACGCGAACTCTTGGCATCGGTGATAATTTCCACCTGTGAAGCTCGCTTGGCCCGGGACTCACCTCCCGTTTTCCTTTTTCGTGCATCAGCCATAGACCTAACGCTAGTACGCAGCTGGAAAACAAGCAGATTCAGGGGCATGATGGTGAACTGTGAGTAACCCAAGTACGACAACGATTGAGCGCCCCGAAGTCAACACGGATACGACGACGGATGACGATGTACCGAAGTTCTTCCACTACGTGAAGAAGGACCAGATCGTCGAATCCGCCGTGATGGGCAAGCTGGTCGTGGCTCTGTGCGGCGAGACCTTCCCCGTGCGCAAGCAGGCCAAGCCGGGATCGCCTGTCTGCCCGGATTGCGAGCAGATCTACAAGGGGCTGCGCAAGAAGTGAAGCACCTCCGCCTATGGCAGCAGGAGGCACTGAACAAGTACGTCGAGGCCAGCCCGAAGGACTTCCTGGCCGTGGCGACCCCGGGGGCGGGTAAGACGACCTTCGCCCTGACGATTGCACGGTTGCTACTAGATACCCGTGCAGTGGACCGGCTGGTTATCGTGGTGCCCACCGAACACCTGAAGGTGCAGTGGGCGCAGTCCGCCGCGGAGCGGGGAATCGCGCTCGACGCCGAGTTCACCAACTCCTCGCCGTTCAACAACGCCTACGACGGCGTGTGCGTGACCTATGCCCAGGTGGGCATGAAGCCTACGAAGCACTACCAGGTAGCCACCGCCAAGAAGGCGCTGGTGATCCTGGACGAGATCCACCACGCCGGCGACGCAAAAAGCTGGGGAGACGGCGTGCGCATGGCCTACGAGCACGTGGAACGCCGCCTCGCGCTGACGGGTACGCCCTTCCGCTCCGACGATTCCCAGATCCCCTTCGTGCGCTACGAAGCCGTGGAGGGCGCCGACGGCGCGCTCGTGTCCTCCGCCGACTACACCTACGGCTACGCGGATGCGCTGAAGGACGGAGTCGTCCGCCCGGTGGTGTTCCTGGCCTATTCCGGCCAGGCACGCTGGCGCAACTCCGCCGGCGAGGAGTTTGAGGCACGCCTGGGCGAGCCGCTGAACGCAGAGCAGACCGCGCGGGCGTGGCGCACCGCGCTGGACCCAAAGGGCGACTGGATCCCCGCCGTACTCAATGCCGCGCAGACGCGCCTGCAGCAGCTGCGCGAGACCATTCCCGACGCGGGTGGCCTGGTGATCGCCACCGACAAGACCACGGCGCGCGCCTACGCGCGGATTCTGGAGCGGATCAGCAACACCCCAGTGACGGTGGTGCTCTCCGACGAGGCGGGGGCTTCCGAACGCATCAAGGAGTTCTCCGCCAGCACCGACGAGTGGATGGTCGCCGTGCGAATGGTCTCCGAGGGCGTGGACGTACCGCGCTTGGCCGTGGGCGTGTACGCCACATCTTCTTCCACACCACTGTTCTTCGCTCAGGCCATCGGCCGTTTCGTGCGCTCCAGGAGGCCAGGGGAGTCGGCGTCAATCTTCCTCCCCAGTGTGTCCGTACTCCTAGAGCTAGCATCCAAGATGGAGCAGCAGCGCAACCACGTGCTCGGCAAGCCCCACCGACAGAACGAGGGCTGGGACGACCAACTCCTACAACAAGCCAACCAGGAGCAAAACGAGCCGGAAGAGGACAAAGGCTACGAGTCCGTCGGCGCCGAGGCCGAGCTAGACAGTCTCATCTACGACGGTTCGACCTACGGCACGGCCACCTTGAGCGGGTCGGAGGAGGAACAGGCATACCTTGGCCTACCCGGTCTTCTGGACGCCGAACAGATGCGTACGTTGCTGCGTCAGCGCCAAGCCGAGCAGTTGGACGCGCGGGCGAAGGAAGAGGAAGAGCGCCGCAAGCAGGAGAAGCAGAGGCCGGCCGAAGAGGGCAGTGGCGCGGACTTGCGCAATAAGCGCGTGGCCAGCGAGGAACTCCCGGCCCTGCGCAAGGAGTTGAACGCCCTGGTGTCTATGAAGTCCGCCCGCACCGGCAAACCGCATGGGCAGATTCACAACGATGCGCGGAGAAACTGCGGCGGGCCGTCCACGGCGCTGTGCACGGCACAGCAGCTGCGCGACCGCATTGCTTACCTAAGAGACTGGTGAGGATGGATAAGGGGGACACCGGGAAAGTGGGGTAAGATACACCGCGGCAAGCAACGGCGGTGTATCGCCGGATGCCTAGAGGCAAGCGATCCCGGAGGGAAGGAAACGGCACGATGGCTCGAGAAGACTACATCGATCTGGATAAGTCCAACGCGCAGGAGGTCGAACTCCAGAAGATCGCGCCGCGCAAGGTCAGCGGCCTGAGCCTGGCTGCCCTGATCGTGGGCATCCTGTCGATCCCGGCGGCGATGTTCCCCCTGATCGGCATCGTGGTGGCAGCGGTGGCGATCTTGGTGGGAATCGCGTCGGTGGTCATCGCGAACCGCCGGGGCACGCAGCGCAGCTACGCGATTATCGGCCTGGTGCTGGGGGTATTGGCCATGGCCATCGCGATCTTCTTCACCCAGGTGGCCATGAAGAGCATGGAGGGTTGCGAGGATCTGCGTGGCACGGAGTTCTCCGACTGCGTGAAGAACAACCAGGACTAGCGCAGAGCTAGTCTAGAGCTGGCCCAGAACTAATCCAGGTAGTCGCGCAGCACCTGGGACCGCGACGGGTGGCGCAGCTTGGACATCGTCTTCGACTCGATCTGGCGGATGCGCTCGCGGGTAACCCCGTAAACCTGGCCGATTTCGTCTAAAGTGCGCGGCATCCCGTCGGTCAGGCCGAAGCGCAGCTTCACCACGCCGGCCTCGCGCTCGGACAGTGTGTGCAGCACATCCTGCAGCTGATCCTGCAGCAGGGTGAACGAGACCGCGTCGACGGCCACGACGGCCTCCGAGTCCTCGATGAAGTCGCCCAGCTGGGAATCGCCCTCGTCGCCGATGGTCTGGTCCAGGGAAATCGGCTCGCGGGCGTACTGCTGGATCTCCAGCACCTTGTCCACGGTGATGTCCATCTCGCGCGCCAGCTCCTCCGGAGTGGGCTCGCGACCCAGGTCCTGCAGCAGCTCGCGCTGAATGCGGCCCAGCTTGTTGATGACCTCGACCATGTGCACCGGGATGCGGATGGTGCGGGCCTGGTCGGCCATGGCGCGGGTGATCGCCTGGCGAATCCACCAGGTGGCGTACGTGGAGAACTTGTAGCCCTTCACGTAGTCGAACTTCTCGACTGCGCGGATAAGACCCAAGTTGCCCTCCTGGATCAGATCCAGGAACGCCATGCCGCGGCCGGTGTAACGCTTGGCCAGGGACACCACGAGGCGCAGGTTGGCCTCCAGCAAGTGGTTCTTAGCGCGGCGCCCGTCGCGGTCGATTTCGCGCAGGTCGCGGCGGTGCATCGGGGAGAGCTTCTCGCCCGACTCCTTGATCTCCTGCAGACGATAAGCGGCGTACAGGCCGGCCTCGATGCGCTTGGCCAGGGAGACCTCTTGCTCCGCGTTCAGCAGCGCGACCTTGCCGATCTGCTTCAGGTACGCACGCACCGAGTCCGCGGAAGCCGTGAGCTCGGCATCCTTTCGAGCCTGACGCAGCGCTGCGGATTCGTCTTCATCCCAGACGAAGCTGCCGTCCTTCTTGTCGTCTTCCTCGTCGGAATCCTCGGAGTCTTCGTCGTCCTCGTCATCATCGTCGAGGTCGTCGTCATCGTCCTCGAGATCGTCGAGATCCTCCAGGTCGTCGAGGTCTTCGTCCTCATCCATGTCCTCGAGCGCATCGAGGTCATCCGGAGCATCTGCGTCCTCGTCATCGTCGAAGTCGTCCCGTTCTTCTACGCTATCCGGCGCATCCTGCTGCTTGGCCGAAGTAGCGGCGGTGCCGGCTGCAGCTACGTCCTCCTCGAGGACCTCCTCAGCCGCCTTTGCCGCCTTGGTGCCGCGCTTCGCGGTAGTCTTCTTCGCCGTCTTCTTGGCAACCTTGCGCGTGGTCTTCTTCGCGGTTTTCTTGGTTGCCTTCTTGGCCGTCTTCTTCGCGGCCTTGCGCGCAGTCTTCTTGGCAGCCTTCTTTGCGGTTTTCTTCGCCGCCTTCTTTACGGGAGTGGACGCCTGCTCCTCCTGCTCGGCAACAGATTCAGCAGCCTTTGCCGTAGCCTTCCGCGCGGTGGCCTTCTTGGCAACCGTCGACTTCTTCGCCACCTTTCGGGCAGTTTTCTTCGCTGCCGTCTTCTTTGCAACCTTGCGCACAACACCCTCGGTGCTGTCTTCGCCGGTGGTGGTCGAGTCGTTCGCTGCCACGGAAGCCCTTTCACTCGTATTGCATGGTGCACTGAAATGGCCTCCCTAAAAGGCCACATTCCTAAAAGGAATTAGGGTGCACCGGGTTGCGGCATACCCGCAACCGGATGGTCTAGGAGGGTCGTTGAAACCCCTGCTGTGCTAATCGACCGCCCATTATAACTCAAATTGCAGCATGGCGTTGCAACCATCCCTGGTACGAAGCGGTTGCTTTCTAGCGGGTACTAGGGCTTGATGCCATCTTGTACGGCCATTGCAGCGCCGATAATGCCCGCCTGATTGCGCAGCTTCGCCGGGATAACTTCCTCTTCGACAGTCAGCAGCGGAACCCACTTGTCGGCCTTGCGAGAAATACCGCCGCCGACGATAAACGTCTTCGGGCTGAACAGAGCGCTGTAGGCGTGCAGAACCTCGTCCACGCGCGCGGCCCACTTCTTATAGGACAACTCCTCGCGATCCTTCGCCGCGGAGCTGGCATACCACTCGACGTCACCGTTCTCGTCGTGGGGCAGGTGGCCGAGCTCGGAGTTGGGGAACAGGTTTCCATCACACAGCATGGCCGAGCCGATGCCGGTTCCGAAAGTGAGCATCAGCACCGCGCCTTCCTTTGCGCTTTCCTCGCCGTACTTGACCTCGGCCAGTCCGGCTGCGTCGGCGTCATTAAGAACAGCGATCTCCCGCTCGCCGAGGTGGCGCTTGAACAGCTCCTGCATATCGGTATCGATCCACGACTTGTCGATGTTCGCCGCGGAGCGAGCCTTCTGATCCTTGACCACGGCGGGCACCGTTACGCCCACAGGGCCATCCCATTCGGCCATGTCCATCAGCTTGCGCACGACCTCCGCCACTGCATCCGGGGTGGAGGGCTTCGGGGTGAGGATCTTAAAACGCTCGGTGACCAGCTCGCCGGTGTTGAGGTCTACTACGGCGCCTTTCACTCCGGATCCACCGATGTCTACGCCGAAACTCAGGTTCTGCTCTGCCTTGTCCTCAGTCATGCCCATAACACTACCTTGAAGATATTGGGCTGCGCTCGGCATCGGGGTCTAGCAGTCTGCCCCGTGGAAGGTGGCTGTGAAGAGTGATCAGGAATGGCAAGGTGGAGAACATGGAAAACACGGGTTCAGCAAGTATGAGCGCTAAGGCGCGTGAGGTAGCGACGATTCTCCAGCGGGCAGAATCCAACCAGGCGCCCCTGCGAGTGTTCGACGAGGTGTCGACGGCGGGGGAGGCTGGGGCGTCCACAAGAGAAAAAACCCTTAGCCCTGCCGACCTGGAGGCAGTAGCCCTCGAGGTGGCGCGCGAGGCGGCTGTCCTTATTCGACGCCGTCGTGGCGAACTCGCCGACGAGCACGGTCACGTCGGCGTGGTGGGGACGAAGACCTCCGAGGTGGATCCGGTGACGGAGGTAGACCAGGCCAGCGAGAAACTCATTACAGAGCAGCTGCTGCAGCGGGTGCCCGGATCCCGCGTGCTCGGTGAGGAAAGCGGCTTGAGTAGCGAGGACAGTGCCCCGGGGGAGGTTCTATGGATCGTCGATCCGATCGATGGAACAGTGAACTTCCTCTACGGGGTTCCGGCCTATGCCGTGAGCATCGCCGCAGTGGTGAACGGTCAGCCAGTAGCCGGAGTGGTGGTGGACGTGACAGGCCAGGTTGCCTACGTGGCGCATGCGGGCGGGCCGGCGCGGCGCTTGAAGGACATTGCCGATAAGGGCGCGGCCGTTACTCTGCGCGTGGAACCGGCGGAGCAGGAGGCAGCGCCTGGTGGAGCACTGGGGAAGGCGCTGGTTGCAACCGGCTTTTCGTACGTGGCTGAGGATCGCCGCCGCCAGGCGGAGCGGCTGACCCGCCTGCTGCCGCAAGTCCGCGACATTCGACGGATCGGCTCGGCCGCACTGGACCTGTGCCGTGTGGCAAGTGGGGAAGTAGATGCCTACTTTGAACACGGGTTGGGCCCGTGGGACCACGCTGCGGGGTGCCTGATTGCCGCGCGTGCCGGAGCCATTAGCGTGGCCCCGGATTATGACGTGACGAAGGAGGCGAAGGCGCTTGTATTGGCAGTGAAGCCGGGGGTGGCTGCGGAGCTGGCTGAACTGCTGGTGGAATAGCCGCGGGGGGAGCCATTTACCCCTATCGGGCGCCAGTGCGCGCGTGAAGGTGACAAGGGGCGTGCATGTGCTCTAGGATCCGCGAACAGTGAGACGAACTAAGGCAATTTTCAGCCAGCCCTGCTGGCTGTTTTGCACTCCATCTGATCGACACAACCGACGTGAGTAAGGACCCAATATGGCCACTGACTACGACGCGCCGCGCCGACGTTCCGAAGACGACATCGAGACCGACTCCCTGGAAGGCCTGAAGGCCGCAGAGAAGGCCGAACCGGCCGTTTCCGATACGGATGATGGAGAGATCGTCGAGCCCTTCGACGTACCCATGGCGGATCTTTCCGGCGAGGAGCTGTCCGGCTCTGTAATCCCGCGCCAGAGCGACGAGTTCACCTGCAGCGTGTGCTTCCTGGTGCAGCACCGCAGCTGCATTGCAGAAACCGTCGCCGACGGCGAGTACATCTGCAAGGACTGCGCTTAAGCTGCGTTAGTAGATCGGGCGACCAAGCTGCTCCAGAACCTCCTGAGGTTCCTTAGTGGAGATCAGCCAGTAGGGGGTTGGGTCGTCCGGATCGTCCAGGACGAGCATCGCCATCGTCGGGATCCAGTTCTTGTGCACAACATAGGCGGCCGGATCCAGCTGGCGGCCCATAGCGGCGCGCTTGGCGGTAGGGGGAATAACTAGGCTGCGGCTGACCACACTTGCGGGGAGTCTTGCCGGGCCGACATGCAACCAACGCTCGCCGGAGCTATCTTCCGTGACCTCCACCTTCGTGCGGGAGAAGTAAATAAGCGCCCACACTGCCAGCGCGCCGGAAACCACGAGGGCGACGTAGAAGGCCCACATCGGACGGCCCATTTGCGCCTGCCACGCAATGATTGCGACTACGCCCGCGGCGAACAGCCACCACACTAGGGGTACGCGCTGGTGCTCCGAATACAGCAGCTTTTCCTGCTGAGTGTCCGATGCCAATTGAATATCTCCTGATAGATCTGTTCGCTTTGCGTGCTGCCTAGTAATTCTAGCCCGTGGGGGTTCGGACATCGTAACTTCGGTTGGGTACTTGTAGTCTTGGTGACCGTGACCCTTAAGCAAAATGGACAAACCGGAAATGACGCCCCGCTGCGTATCGTTCGCCTGGACAAGGAGCTGCCCTTGCCGCGCCGCGCCCACCCGACGGATGCCGGCATAGACCTCTACACGGCCCAGGATGTGACCATTGCCCCTGGGCACCGGGAGCTGGTCGGCACAGGCATCGCCATCGCATTGCCTGTAGGCACAGTGGGGCTGGTGCACCCGCGCAGTGGGCTCGCGCTGAAGAAGGGGCTTTCCATCGTCAATGCCCCGGGGACGATTGATGCGGACTATCGCGGGGAGATCAAGGTATGCCTGATCAACCTGGATCCTGAGCAGCCCATTGAATTGGCGCGCGGGGAGCGGATTGCACAGCTGCTGGTGCAGGAAGTCAGCCTGTGCGACGTCGAAGAGGTCGAGAGCGTAGAGCAACTGGGGGAGACCGTGCGGGGCGAGTCCGGCTATGGCTCCACTGGGGTTTAGACTCGCAACGCTTAGCTGCACTCGAAGTAACTTAAGAAGCCAACAGAAGACGGAGTTTTGAGATGTTTGGTCGCAAGAGTAACGACGACAAGAATCAAGTAGAGGAAGCTGTTCAGCCGCAGCAGGATCAGCCAGAAAACGACTTTGGTCCGTTTGACGGCGACACGGTGAACTTCCAGGACTTCGACTTCTCGGATTTTGCCGCGGGAGCTTTGGATCTGGGCTCCATGCTCATTCCGGTGCCGCACGGCGGTGAGGTCAAGGTGGATATGGGGCCGGAGGGGCCGCAGATGATTCACCTGGAGATCGACGGTGGGCGCATTACCCCGATTGCCTTCGCTGCACCGCGAAACGGTGACCTGTGGGCCGAATCTGTCGAGGAGACGGTCGCGGGCATGACGAAGGACGGCCTGGACGTTCACGTCGAGGACGGCCCGTGGGGCCAGGAGATCTGCGCGGTAGCCGGTGAGGGGCAGATGCGCCTGATCGGCGTGAACGGTCCACGTTGGATGTTCCGGGCGACGCTGGCCGGAGAGAAGTCCAAGGCGGACGAGTTGGCCAAGGTGGGCCGGGAGATCATCGCACGTACCTTTATCCGCCGCGGCAGCGACCCAATTCCGGCCGGCCAGCCTTTGCCGGTGTTGATGCCGCAGGCCATGGCGGATGCTCTGCAGGAGCAGCTGCAGGAGCTGGCCCACCGCCAGAATGCCGAATCCCAGGGAGCTACCCGGAATCTGGGCGAGGATCTGCAGTAATGGCAGGAAAGACAGAGCCGCAACAGGGCGGCGATGCAGCCCAGGCCACCCTGCTGGAGCAAATGGGAGGCCTGTCCGGACTGGTCTCCTCCACGTTGCCCGTGCTGGTTCTGGTGCCGGTAAACAGCCAGTGGGGTCTGGGACCCGCGCTGATTTCTGCGCTGGCGGTTGCAGTGTTGATTCTGGTGTGGCGCGTAGCGCGCAAGGAGAACCTGCAGCCGGCGATCTCCGGCTTCCTCGCGGTCGCGCTGTGCGCAGCGATCGCCTGGATCATGGGGGATGCAAAGGGCTATTTCGCCTACGGCATCTGGTACTCGCTGGTGGCGGGCATCGCATCCATTATTTCGATCTTTGTTCGCTGGCCGCTGGTCGGCGCGGTATGGCGCGGCATCAATGGTGACGATCACCGCTGGCGCACGAACCGCCGAGCAGTGCGGGCCTTCAACATTGCCACCCTTGCATGGGCCGTGGTGTTCTTCGCCCGCTTTGCCGTTCAGCAGTGGCTCTATGCTGGCGATAAGACTGACGCCCTCGGGTACACCCGCATCGCAATGGGATGGCCCCTGACGCTGGTAGCAGTGGCGGTCACCGTTTGGGCAGTGAAGGCAGCGAACCGAGCGGAGGGGCGGCACTCGGAGAAGCCGGGCGAAGACACGCAAGACCTACAGCAGGTCGAGGCGGAAAGCATGGAAGAAGGTATCGAAGAGGTGGAGACCGATGGGCGTCACTAAGAAGGAAGAAGTAGTGATCGACCTGGCGGGTCCGGCGAACGGCGGCACCGTGATCGGCCGACTGGACGGGCAAATCGTGTTCGTGCGCGGTGGACTGCCGGGCGAGAAGGATGTGACGGTGGCGCTGGATCCGGCGCGGAACTCGAAGTCTAAGAAAGGTTTCCGCAACGGCGAGGCTGTAGCCATCGGACAGCCGAGCCCCCACCGTGTGTCCCCGGCATGCCCGGCAGCGCAGGCCGGGGCGGGATGCTGCGACCTGGATTTCGTGGACGCCGCCGGGTCGCTGGACTATAAGAAGCAAGTGGTGCTGGATCAGCTGGCTCGCGTGGGGAAGATTGATGCCGAAGCCTTGCAAGAGGTCACGGTCAACGCCGAGAGCCTGCAGCCCTTCGCAGGCTCGCGCACGCGCGTGCGTCTCGCCGTGGATGGGGAGGGCAACGTCGGCCAGCGGGCGCGTGGCTCGCACCAGGTGGTGCCGGTGGAGAACCCCTGCGCGCAGTGGAGCGAAGCCCTGCGAAAGGGGCTGGCGGAGGAGATCGAACAGCTGCGAGCGGCCGGGAAGCTGGTTTTCAACTCCGAGATCGCCGTCGCCGTGGCAGACGACGGCACCCGGAAGATGGTGCAGCTGCGGGGCAAGGCCACTGATGGTGCGGGTGAGATTCCCACCGTTTCCCGTACCGTGCACTTTGGTGCCGGCCTTGACAGGGAGTTCGACGTGCGGTGGGAGAGCCAGGTGCAGGATTTCTGGCAGGCGCACCGCGCCGCTCCGGAGTTCTACTCCGCCTGGATCGCCCGCCACATCCCGCCGGTGGCGCAGGGGGAGAAAACGCAAGGGGCAAAGCCTAAGCAGTCGATTGCGTGGGATCTGTACGGCGGCGCCGGGGTATTCAGCGCGGCACTGTCCCGCAAGGCCGACCGGGTTATCTGTGTGGACGTGGCAGGCAGCGCCAGCGAGGCGGGGGCACGGGCCCTGGCGGCAGCTGGCATCGACAATGTTGAGTTCGTCGGCGGTGACGTGGCGGGTCTGGTTCCCCAACTGCCAAGCGGAGGATCCGTGCACGCTGTGGTTCTGGACCCGCCGCGCACGGGTGCGGGCACGCAGACGGTTGCCGATATTGCCAAGGCCCGCCCGCGGCACGTCGTTCACGTGGGATGCGACCCGGCCACCGCCGCCCGCGACCTCGCCGCTTGGATCGACAACGGCTACGCAATTAAGGAGCTGTGCGTGGTGGATGCCTTCGGCCTTAACCACCACGTAGAACTGCTGGCATATTTGGTTCCGGACCGCCGCGGTCGCGCCGGCTCTTAAACCCCGGTGGGGGATTCTTTCAAAACACTTGAGCGCAGTTAGAATGGACGGACACAACATTCGGCGCGAGACATGAGGACGGAGAAGAGTAGTTTCACATGGGAATTCTCGATAAGGTGTCTTCGCCCGCTGACCTCAAGGGGCTGGACACAGACCAGCTAGAGCAGCTGGCCGCGGAGATCCGCGAGTTTCTTATCCAGAAGGTCTCCGCAACCGGCGGCCACCTGGGACCAAACCTGGGCGTTGTAGAGCTGACGATCGCCATGCACCGGGTATTCGACTCGCCTTCGGACCCGTTGATTTTCGACACCGGCCACCAGTCCTACGTGCACAAGATCTTGACTGGTCGCCGGGATCTATTCGACACGCTGCGTCAAAAGGACGGGCTCTCCGGCTACCCGGATCGGGCGGAGTCTCCACACGACTGGACTGAGTCCTCCCACGCTTCCGCCTCGCTGTCCTACGCCGATGGTCTGGCCAAGGCTTTCGAGCTGACCGGCCAGGTCCACCGCCACGTTGTCGCCCTAGTTGGCGATGGCGCGTTGACCGGTGGCATGACGTGGGAGGCGCTGAACAATATCGCCGCCGCGAAGAAGCGCAGCCTAGTCATCGTCGTCAACGACAACGGCCGCTCCTATTCGCCCACGATCGGCGGTCTCGCCGAGAACCTGGCCGCGCTGCGCCTGCAGCCGATGTACGACCGGGTGATGGATACCGGCAAGTACGCCCTGGGTCGAATGGGCTGGGTGGGCGACCGCGCCTTCCAGGTGATTCACGGCCTCAAGGAGGGCGTGAAGCACACCGTCATCCCGCACGAGATGTTCCCGGAGCTGGGCCTGAAGTACATTGGCCCCGTCGATGGCCACGACCTCAAACAGGTCGAGAACGCTCTGCGCTACGCCAAGGACTACGGCGGCCCCGTGATCGTCCACACCGTCACGCAGAAGGGCAAGGGCTTTGACCCCGCCGAGCAGGACGAGGCCGACCAGATGCACTCCACCGGCGTGATCGACCCGATCACCGGTGAGTCGATGGCGAAGAAGACCGAGGGCGCGATCAGCTGGACCAAGGTGTTCTCCAACCATCTGATCGACATTGCCAACGAGCGCGAGGATATCGTCGCCATCACCGCCGCCATGGCTGGTCCGACCGGCCTGGCCGACTTCGCGAAGGTGCACCCCAGCCGCACCTACGACGTCGGTATCGCCGAGCAGCACGCGGTGACCTCCGCCGCCGGCCTGGCTCTCGGTGGTCTGCACCCGGTGGTGGCCGTCTACTCGACGTTCCTCAATCGCGCGTTCGACCAGCTCTTGATGGACGTCGCCCTGCTGAAGCTGGGCGTCACCCTCGTCCTCGACCGCGCGGGCATCACGGGCTCCGACGGCGCCAGCCACAACGGCATGTGGGATCTGTCGATCACCGGCATCGTCCCCGGCATCCACGTCGCCGCCCCGCGAGACGCGCGAACCCTGGAGCTGGCCCTCGACCGCGCAGTGGCCATCGACGATGCTCCGACTGTCGTGCGCTTCCCGAAGGGCAATGCCCCCGCCGACGTGCCCGCGGTCCGAGAAGAAGCCGACTACGACCTGCTGTTCGAGCAGGGCGGCGAGCAGACCGACGGTCGCGTGCTCATTGTCTCTTTCGGAGCTCTTACGGACCAGGCTTTGGGCGCTGCGCAGGCTCTTTGTGACGCCAACTTCTCCGCCACCGTCGTGGATCCCCACTGGGTAGTCCCCACTGCGGAAAGCTTGCTGGAGCTCGCCCGCGACTTCGACCTCATCGTCACGATCGAGGACAACGGCGTGCACGGCGGAGCGGGCAGTCGCCTGCACTACGACCTGTCCCAGGCGGGCATCGACGTGCCCGTCCGCAACCTGGGCGTGCCGCAGGAATTCCTGGCCCATGCCTCGCGCGGCGAGGTGCTGGAGGAGCTTGGCCTGGACGTCGAGACGGTCGCCCAGACCGTCGTTGGATACGCGGAGAAGCTCTAGCCCGCGTACACCGCCGCGACGGCGGGCGTTGTTGCGTTAAGCAACACCTCCACCTGCCAGGGCCGCAGGCCCAGGGCGGTCCACTTGTCGCCGAGTAGTTGCTCCCATTCCGCGACCGGGTCCTCGGCGCCTTCCAGCGCGCCGGTATCTTCGGCCAGCCAGCAAGACCAGGCGGCTTGGCGCAGATTCTTCCTCGTCACAATCGTGTCCAGGCGGATCTGTAAGGCATCCGCTGCGTTATCGGCCGCGGAGAGAATCGCTTCGGAGTAGGCAGCCGCGCGGGGGTATTCCTCAGGCCAGACCTTGTGGTCCGGGATGCCGCGCGTGGGGTTTCGCGGCGGCAGGAACTGTTGGGTCTCGAGATCCTGGGGATCGGACATGAGGGCGTCCGAAAGAAGCTCGGCCAATTGCCTGCGAGCCCGAGGTTTCATGCGCGCCCGGGAGTGATGCAGGCAGGAGTTTAACTGCCGCAGCGCACCGGCCCGGTCCCGATCGGCGCGGCCGGCGATGTCCACGAGGTCGCGGCTGCGCAGGATAGCCTCCGGGGAGATGTCGCCGCGGCGGGCCATGACATCACGGGATTCCCAGAGGTCGTGGGCGATCCGGCGGGGCAGGGCGCGGCGCAGCGAACTCAAACCCTTGAGGCCCGTCCAGTCGTTGGCGGACAGGGGAGAGGCAGAGGCCAGCACGTGTGCGCACTCCTGGGCATACCACTCGGTGCGGCCGGTCTCGGCGAGGTCATCCAGGCAGCGTTCCAGCAGCTCCAGCAGCCATTCGACGTCCAGGGCGGCGTAGTTCAGCATCGCCTCGCTCAGCGGCCTGCGCGACCAGTCCGCGTTGCCCTTATCCTTGGGCACCTCAATGTCGAAGTAGGCCTTCAGCATGCCGGAAAGACCAATGCGCTCGGCACCGAGGATCTGCCCGGCAATCTGCGTGTCGTGCAGTACCTGTGGGTGCCAATCCAAGGCCAGCAGGCAGGGCAGGTCGGTGTGCGCTGCGTGGAGCACCCATTCGGCTTCGTTCACGACCTTGGCCATGTCGCGGGTAGCTCGGGGTTCAGCCTCGGGATCAATCAGGAAAGTGCCGGAGCCGTGGCGGCGCAGTTGGATCACGAACGCGCGATCGTCGTAGCGGTAGGCAGAGGCGCGCTCCGTGTCGATGGCGATGGGGCCAGTGCCCGCGGCGAGTGCGCGGGCGACGTCGTCGATGTGCTGCGGGGTATCCCGCAGAACCGGGGTGCCGGTGGCGGGGACAGAGACAAAACTCACGGCTATAACGATACGTCAGCCCGCCGGCTGGCTCGCCCCGGAGCCTCTCGCCGGTACTAGGAGTCGTTTGCGGCCGCGGTGCTTGCGGGGCGGGCGCCGAAAGCCAGGCTGGTCACGCCCTCGGGCGGCAGACCTGCGACGTTAGCCAGCACCTCCGCGAAGGCTTGGACGTGGCCGGTGAGGTCGGAACCGGTGGCGGTCCAGGAGGCGCGCATCTCCAGCTGGAAGGCGCGCGGCGGGCCGCCGATCTCGCCGTAGCGGACGGAAGCGGTGGAGGTCACCGTGCCGCCGAGGTCGGTGTATTCGCAGCTGGGGGAGTCCAACTGCTCCTTGAGCCAGTCCCACGCCACGTCCGGCAGCAGGGGGTCGGAGGCCACGGCGGCATCCATGTCCGCCTGGATGTAGGCGACCATGCGCATGCGCTTGCCCTGCCACTGCTCCTCGCCCTGCGGGTCGTGCAGCAGGATCAGGCGGCCGAAGGCATCGCCGGCGGGGGTTCCGGTGCTCTCGTCGCTGTCTTCGTCGGCGGGCAGCACCTCGAGGCCGATGGCGTGGCTGAGGGGTGCGAGGTTGCGGGGTGGTCGGATGTCTCCGACGCTGATGCCACGACGCACTTGTGCTTCCGACATGGAGCGCACCGCTTCGTGGAAGTACTCTGGGATCTCAGTCTCTTGGCTCACAAGGCCTAAACCTAGCCTTTAAGGTTTGTCGCGTTTGTGAGGCGCGCCGAGGGCGCTGGCATAATGGCATCTATGACGAGTGAGCCTTTTGATTGCCCCATCCAAGCTGATACTGCTGCCGCGGAGTCGCGGCGTCGCGCCCACAAGGACGCGCCGTTCCTCGCCGCAGCGCGCGGAGAAACCCCAAGTCGCCGCCCGGTGTGGATGATGCGCCAGGCCGGCCGCTCCCTGCCGGAGTACCGCGAGATCCGTAAGGATTACGGCATGTTGGAATCGTGCTTTAATCCGGAGCTGCTTGCGGAGATTACCTTGCAGCCGGTTCGCCGGCACGACGCTGACGCTGCGATTCTGTTCTCCGACATCGTGGTACCGCTAAAGGCGGCAGGCGTGGACTTGGATATCGTTGCCGGCCGCGGCCCTGTTGTGGAGCATCCGGTGCGCACGGCAGAGGAGGCAGCTGCCCTGCCGATCGTAGAGAGCAGTCAGCTCGACAGCATCGTCGAAGGTATCGGCGGTGTGCTACAGGGACTGCGTGACGACCAGGTTCTCATCGGTTTCGCAGGCGCGCCCTTTACCCTCGCCTCTTATCTCGTTGAGGGTGGCCCCTCGAAGAACCACGAGGTCACGAAGGCTCTGATGTACTCGCAGCCGGATGTGTGGCACGCCCTGATGCGCCGATTGACGCCAACTATTATCCGCTTCCTGCAGGTTCAGGCGGAGGCTGGCGTGGATGCCCTGCAGTTGTTTGACTCCTGGGCCGGCTACCTGACTGCGCGGGACTACCGTGAGTTCGTCCGCCCGTACTCCACCGAGATTTTCAATGCGATGCGCGCCTACGGCGTGCCGATGATCCATTTCGGAGTGGGCACCGGGGAGCTGTTGGGCGACATGGCTCTGGCCGGCCCCGACGTGGTGGGCGTGGATTGGCGCGTGCCGCTGGATTCCGCCGCCACGCGCGTATCCGCCGCGCTGCAGGAGGCCGACCCGACTGCGGAGCCGGCCACCCGCGCCAAGGCGCTGCAGGGCAACCTGGACCCGGCCGTACTGTTCGCCGGTTCGGACGTTGTAGAGGCGCAGATCGGACGCATCTGTGCCGAGGCCGACCGCGCCATCGAGCGCGGCCAGGCACGCGGACATATCTTCAACCTGGGCCACGGCGTTTTGCCGAACACCGATCCCGATGCCATCACCTGCGCCTTCGAGGAGGTTCACAAGCGATGAAGGCCAACCAGTTTTCCTGCCACTTCGAGAAGCTAGACACGTCCGGTCTTGAGGGGATGCGCGTCGCCGTGATCGGCGGCGGCATCGCGGGTCTGGCCGCGGCCTGGGAGCTGCGCCGCCAGCTGGGTCCGAACGCCCGCATCCTGCTGACCGAGGCCTACGACCGCCTGGGCGGGAAGCTCAAGACCGTGAACTACGCCAACGGTCCAGTGGACATGGGAGCGGAGGCCTACATGGGCTTCCGCGAGGACTTCACTGAACTGGTTGAATCCGTTGGGCTGGGGGATCAGCTGTGCGTGCCCTCTGGCCTGCCGAGCGGTTTCTATGTGGACGGCGCGCTGGTGGATATTCCGCGGCGCACGTTGATGGGCATCCCTTCCCGCGGTGCCGACGTTTCCGAGGTCGTGGGGCAAGACGGTGCTGCGCGCATCGACGGCGAGCGTAACGGCCAGCCGATGACCTGGACGCCGGGGCAGGACACGTCGGTCGGACAGTTGGTGGAAGCCCGCTTGGGCCGCATCGTGGTCGACCGTTTGGTCTCCCCGCTGCTGGGCGGCGTGTATTCCTGCAATGCTTTCGACCTGGGAGTCCGCGCCACGCTTCCGCAGCTGGCGGCGGAGTTGGATCGCCGTGGCGCGGAGGGCCAGCCGTTCTTCCTGGTCGATACCATCGAGCACCTTCTTTCCCAACGCCCCGAGCCCCAGGAGGGCGAGAAGCCGAAGCCCGTCTTCCGCAGCCTGCGCGGGGGTTACGCCAGCCTGGTAGACGCGCTGGTGCGCCACGCAAATCCGGAGCTCCTGCGCAACACCGCCGTGGAATCCATCGGCCGGACTCGCGGCGGGTACTACATCGATCCGATCGGCGAGTTCGATGCCGTCATCGTCGCCACCCCGGCGCCCACCGCGTCGGCCATCTTGCAGTACATGGCTCCCACCGCCGCGGGCGTGCTGGGTGAGATCGATCTCGCCAGCAGCGTAGTCGTCGGCATGCGCATGGCTTCCGCCCACGGCATCCCGGAGCGTTCGGGGGTTCTTTTGGGTAGTGACGCCCCTACGGAGGCGAAGGCCTTCACGTTCTCGTCTCGTAAGTGGCCGCACCTGGCCGAGCGCGGGGGCGCCTTTGTGCGGGCTAGCTTCGGCAGCTTTGGCAACCCGTGGCACTTGGACGTAGATAACCGAGCCCTGCTGAGCTTCGCGGTTGAGGATCTGGAGCGCATCACCGGCGAGCGGAAGACCCCGGAGGAATACTTCGTCCAGCGCTGGTGGGGTGGCCTGCCGCGCTATGGCGTGGGCTACATGGATGCAATGTCCAAGGCTTACGCCGAGGTGTTGGACATTCGCGGGCTGGCATTGGCCGGTTCGATGCTCAACGGCGTGGGCGTGCCCGCAACCGCCGCTTCGGGCGTGGAGGCCGCGCGGGAGATCATCCGCGAGATGGCGTGATCCACCCCACGCCTAGCTCCTCCGGAGGGTGATCTCGCGTAGATTGGATTTGGTATAAGCCGTTAACGGCTGCCATAGAACCTATGAATGGAACTCAGAAAGGCTAAAGAGGCTAAACACCATGACTGAACTGAACGCGCAGGAAATCAAGCGTCTCAACGCCGTCGTTCGCTTCGCCACCTACTCGGTCTTCAAGATCGAGCCGGGCGTGCTGGGGGATCGCGCGGAGGTAGCTGCTGATTTTCAGGCATTCATTGATTCCTTTGAGGATGAGGACCTGGTTATCCGCGGTGTCTACGACCTGTCCGCACTGCGCGCCGAGGCCGACGTCATGATCTGGTGGCACGCGGAGAAGATGCAGGATCTGCAGGTGGCCTACCGCCGCTTCCTCAAGGAAACCAAGCTGGGGCAGGCCTGCGAGCCGGTATGGTCCAACACCTGCCTGCACCGCCCGAGCGAGTTCAACAAGGCTCACCTGCCGTCCTTCATTATGGGCGAGGAGCCGGGCGATTGGATTTGCGTCTACCCGTTCGTCCGCAGCTACGAGTGGTACACCATGGATCGTGCGGAGCGCTCCCGCTTGCTGCGCGAGCACGGCAAGGCCGCCCTGGGCTTCGACGAGGTTCGTGCTAACACCGTCCCCGCCTTCGCACTGGGTGACTACGAGTGGATCCTGGCCTTCGAGTCCCCGACGCTGGAGCGCATCGTCGAGCTTATGTACAAGATGCGCTACACGGAGGCGCGTCACCACGTGCGCGAGGAAATCCCGTTCTTCACCGGCCGCCGTGTCAACGGCGATAAGGAGGAGCTGGCCAGCTTCGTGGAGTCGCTGGCCTAGCCGCCTAACTAATCGGCCGGATCTTCGGCCGGCTGCAGCGTCAAAGCAATGCTGTTGATGCAATAGCGCAGATCGGTGGGCGTGGGGTAACCCTCGCCCTCGAAAACGTGGCCCAGGTGGCCCTCGCACTGCGCACAGAGAACCTCGATGCGGCGCATGCCGAGGGAATCGTCGACGCGGGTAATGACCGCTTCCGAATCCTTCGGGTCAAAAAAGCTCGGCCAGCCGCAGTGCGAATGGAACTTCTCGGTCGAGCGGAACAGCTCTGCCCCGCAGCCCTTGCAGGCGTACACACCCTCCGTCTCCGTGTCCGTGTATTCGCCCTTGAAGGGGGCCTCAGTCCCGGCCCGGCGGAGCACAGCGAACTCCTCGGGGGTCAGACGCTCGCGCCACTGCTCGTCAGTGAGCTTGCGGAAATCAGCGGTCGGGTTCAACTCAGCCATCAGTATCTTCTCCTGTCCTAGTCTTGTCCCGGTAGAAAAGACCGTTCGTGTGTACATCGCCTAGGGGGTGGACGTTGTGGCGTCGTTCCCTAAAGAACCACATCGTAGAGACCACCGCAGCGGCGACCAGTAACAGTGACCAACCAATAGTGCCGCGCGTATATTCCGCCACCCGGCCGTAGTTGACCCACCGATCCGAGGACCAGGAGTCGTGGCTGAAGAAGAAGTACACCCCCAGCCACGCCACGGGGGTGTGCATCACGGAGCGGGGGGACAGAACCGTGAAGAGCAGCGGCAGCAGCAGCATAGAGTAGTACATCTGGCCCAGGCTGCTAATCAGGAACACGCCCGTCAGAAGCACGCCGGCGGTGCTTGCGGCCCACATCACCGGATCACGGTCGCGGAAGCGCAGCAGCATCGCCAGCGCCACGAGGACGCAGATCTCGGCCAGGATGCGCCACAGCCAGATCGTCCAGTCCGGGAAGCCGAAATACACGCCCACGCCGGGGATCGACGAATTGGCGAAATCCCGCACCCCGCCGAGGTAGGGCAGTAGCTTGTCGATGTAATCGCCCGCGTTTGTGGTGAGCGGCCAGGCGATGACGTTCATGGCGACCGGGATCGCCAGTCCAGTGGCGATGGTGGACAGCTGGCGGCGCATCAGGGGAATGAAGAGCAGCGGCAGGAACTGCGGCTTGATCGTAATGGCTAGGCCGATGACAATACCCGCCAGCACGCCTCGGTTGTTGATAAGCAGCCACAGGAACAGTGCCTCGGCCAGCAACAGTACACCGTTGATGTTGCCGAACCCGAGGGTGTTGGCGATCGATTCGGAGCTGAAGAGGAAGAAGATGCCGACGGGCAGAACCCAGGAGCGCAGGGAATAATCAAAGAGCTTCGTGAGCACCACGACCGCCAGCACCGCCGCAACGCCGTTGCCGACCACGTACACGGCCCGCGCGAGGTCGACGTTCGTTAGCAACGACAGGGGGCTCAGCAGCAGCGTGGCGCCGGGGGAGTAGAGGTAGTGCGGATCCGTGGAGGAGTAGTCCTGGTCGTAGATCGCCTCCTGGGCGCGGAACTTGTACAGCGCTGAGATAACCGTGCCGAAGTCGTCGGTGAGTCGCGAGTTCCAAGGGTGAACGAATACGCGATGGATAAAGGTCATTACAGCCAGCGGCCAGAACACCCAGCAGAGGATCTGGGAGGTGTCCACGCGGCTTTCTGCACGTGTAGAGGAAGATTTCTCGGCGTTCATCGCCGACTAATTTTAGCCCCCGAATCTCCCCGGGAGCGCTGCCACGCCGCTGCTGAGAGATGAAAAAGGGGCCCGCGGGCCCCAAAAAAGTTTGGAGCGGATGACGAGACTCGAACTCGCGACCCTCACCTTGGCAAGGTGATGCGCTACCAACTGCGCTACATCCGCGTGCGAAAGGTTCTAATCTTTCGCAGGTGGATCCGAAGATCCTGTGCGCGATACTGGGATCGAACCAGTGACCTCTTCCGTGTCAGGGAAGCGCTCTCCCGCTGAGCTAAACGCGCCTAAAGTTCACTATGTGTAAAAGAATGTGGAGGTGGAAACGGGAATCGAACCCGTGTACACGGTTTTGCAGACCGTTGCCTAAGCCACTCAGCCATTCCACCGCGGCAAGAGATTCTTGCTCGTGGCCCACTTTAGTGAACCGTGGAGCGGATGACGAGACTCGAACTCGCGACCCTCACCTTGGCAAGGTGATGCGCTACCAACTGCGCTACATCCGCGTGCGAAAGGGTTTAAAGCCTTCGCAGGTGGATCCGAAGATCCTGTGCGCGATACTGGGATCGAACCAGTGACCTCTTCCGTGTCAGGGAAGCGCTCTCCCGCTGAGCTAAACGCGCTAAAACAACAACCCAAGCCCCGAAACTAGCTCGGGATATTGCTTGAGCGTGGAGCGGATGACGAGACTCGAACTCGCGACCCTCACCTTGGCAAGGTGATGCGCTACCAACTGCGCTACATCCGCATAAGCGACCTCGAACGCTAAAAAGCAATTCTTCGTCGCTGCGACAACAAACACTAGCCTGTTAGTCGCCTAGTTCACAAATCCCCAGGTAGATAAGGGCTTCGGGAGGCTGCTCTCGCGCCGATTAAACACCGCTGAACTACAGTCTTGCAATTCAACGATGTGGCACGAGGGCGGCTAGAAAGTGGCACCTGCCTACGGGTTTTGGTCTTGTTTAGCGCCTAGTGGTACCTTTCTCTCTTGAAGGTTCCATAGCTCAGTGGAAGAGCGTTCCGCTCACACCGGAAAGGTCGCTGGTTCGAACCCAGTTGGAACCACAATTCACCGCCTGGCATTCTCGCTGGGCGGTTTTCTTTTTCTCCCCCAGGTGCCCCCGAGGGGGGTATGGCCTGGGAACTCTTTGCCCGCGGCGCCCGACTACTTGGGTAGCGCCGGGAAAACTCGCAGGATTGAGCTCAGTCTTTTCGGCGCTATGGTGTCAGCAGTGTCGTGACAGAAAGGTTCACCGTTTACATGCCTCGCCGTTTTTCTTCTTTTGGACGCCCCTTCGCCCGCATCCTCGCGGCGTCTGGAATGGTTGCCGCCGTTTCCGTGGGTTTCAGTGCTCCAGCCTCTGCCCATGACGTCGTGGTGAAGTCCACCCCGGAGGCCAACTCCACGGTCGATCATCTGCCGGAAAAGATCGTCCTGAATTTCTCGGGCGAGCCGCAGGAGGGCTTCAACACCATCGCGCTGTCGCACGATGGTGAGGTGCTTTTCCGCGACGAGCCGACGGCCGATGGCCGGGAGTTGTCCGTCGATGTTCCGGCTGATGTGCAGGAGAAGAAGGACGGTGGCGAGTACACCGTTGGCTACCAGATCACTAGCTCCGACGGTCACTCCACCCGTGGCAGCCTGAAGTTCAATCTGGCTTCCGCGGATGGCGGCGAAGGTAGCAGCAGCGGCGGAAGCCAGTCCGAAGGGGGCTCCGAGGAGGGGGCACAGGGGGAGCAGTCCCTGAGTGTTCCTTCTTGGTTATTGCCTTTGGGCGGTATCGTCGTAGTTGTGGGTGCTTTGGCAATCGCCATCGCACGCTTTCGCGACTTGAAGGACGACTAGCCGACAGTAGGGTAGAGCGTTCCTCATGTCCGATTAGTTGACGATTACCTGATCAGGAGATTTCCCGTGAAGAAGTTCCGCTCTGCAACCGCTGCCGCTCTGGCTCTGACCACCGCCCTTGCACTGTCCGCTTGCACCCCTCCTAATGAGAATGACGGCGACCAGCGCGAGGACACCGCAACCACCGGCCCGGCTAGCCCGAGCATCCAGTCCACCGAGGAAGCAGCTACCGACTCGTCCGAGTCCGAGGCTGAAGAGACCGACGCTACCGATGCGGAGGAGACCGACGCTTCCGTAGAGACTGAGATGGACGGCGCTGAAGTGGCCACCGATAACGCCGAGGCAACCGCCACCGGCGCAGCATCCGCGTCGGGTGCCACCAACTAGCACGCGAAACGCTAGAGATCGCGTATAGCGTGTCCGGGATTGAGCCCCGGACACGGCAATGGTTGGGAAGCCCGCACGCCTTTTAATTGAAAGGTTTGTTATGTCCCTGACCTCCCTGAATAACACCAAGAAGCGCGCCGCAGCCGTGGCCGCCGTCGCCTTGAGCAGTGCGCTGTTCCTTTCCGCGTGCTCGGACGATGGGGAAGACAAGAACGACGCTTCCACCTCGGCGGAGGCTACTGAGTCCGCAGAGTCCACTGAATCTGCTGGGTCCGCGGACGACAAGGCTGCCGACGAGCAGGCGCTGGAGTTCGAGGACTCCTATGTCACCGCCAAGCCTGCAGACAAGAACATGACGTCTGTGTTTGGCACTCTGCACAACACCACCGACAAGGACATCACCATCACCGAGGTGAAGGGCGACATTGACGGTGCGAAGTACGAGCTGCACGAGGTCAACGCTGACGGTGAGATGCAGCAGATCTCCAGCCTGACTATCCCCGCGGGCGAGGATAGCGTGCTGGAGCCGGGCGGAAACCACATCATGATCATGGACGTCTCCGACGAGATCGCCGCCGGCGATGCTCTGTCCTTCACCCTGGTCGACGAGGACGGCAATGAATACAAGCTGGAGAACGTTCCGGTGCGTGTCCAGCAGTCCACCCACGAGCACTACGGTGACGAAGATGGCGGCAACATGGAAGGCATGGAGCACGGCGGCAACATGGAAGGCATGGACGGCATGCAGCACGGCGAAGAGCACGGACACGAGCACTAATACCCATGCATGACCCCGCACGTTTTCGTTCTTCCATTTCTGACGCCCCCACCCCCGAGCCTGCCCAAGGTGTGAAAGTCACTCGCCGCGGCTTCTTTGCGGGACTGGGAATGACCGGCGCCGCATCCGTCCTGGCAGCTTGCAGCACGGCAGAAGACTCTGCTGGAACAGCTGGCAATGGTGGTGCTGGCGATGGGGCGTCAATAAGAAAGATTGATTTCGACGGCCCGCACCAGGCGGGCATCCGGGAAGACTCGCAGAACCACGCGCTGTTGGTGGCCTTTAACCTCAAGAGGGACGGGCTACCGCGCGGTGGGCTGAAGAAGAACCTGGAACGCCTGATGCGCATTTGGACCGGTGATGCGCGCTCCATGACTCAGGGGCAGGTCGCCCTGGCGGATCTGGAGCACGAGCTATCGATCGCTCCGCAGAATCTAACGGTGACTGCGGGGTGGGGCCCCAAGTTGATCAAGGATGCGGGCTTGATCGACGAGGCTCCTTCCTGGGTGAAGAAAAACCTCAATGGGCTGCCGAAGTTCAAGGGAGACAAGCTCGACCCGGACTTTGGTGGCGCCGACGTGGTCCTGCAGATCTGTGGCGACGACCTAACGGCCGTGAGCCATGCCGCGCGCGTGCTGACCCGTGGCGGTCGTGACTATGCGACGCCGAAGTGGACCCAGCGCGGATTCGTGGACTCGCCGACAGGCGAAACCCCGCGCAACCTGCTGGGCTTCAAGGATGGCACCGCCATTCCCCGCACCGACGAAGAATACGACGAATCTATCTGGGACGATCAGGGCGGCAGCGCCATGGTTGTCCGCCGGATCGTGTTCGACATGCCGGGGTGGGAGCAGCTGGATCGCAAGTCCCGCGAGGTCGTGTTCGGACGGCACGCAGACACTGGTGCACCGGCGGGAGCGAAGGACGAGTTCGACCCGGTGGATCTGAACAAGACCGGCGATGATGGTTTGCCGATGATCGATGAGCGCAGCCACGTGGGCATCTCCGCAGGCGAGGGCACCCATATGCGGCGCCGCGCCTACAACTGGGACAACGAAGTCACGCCCCTGGGCAACAGCGGGCTGATTTTCATCTGCTTCCAGGCCGACCCGGACGAGGCATTCACGCCTCTGCAGAAGCGCCTCGCGGAGAAGGACCGGTTGAATACGTGGATCACCCACGTCGGTTCAGCGGTGTTCTGGGTACTTCCCGGCACGCAAAACGGGGCGTACTGGGGGCAAGAGATCCTGGAGGGGTAGAATCTACGGGCGTTGAGGACTGTCACCAGGTATGTGACCGTCACTAAAGCCCGAGAAGGAGCACGATCCACAAGTGAGTACCCCCGAAATCACCCCAGTCGCCGTTACTTTCCGCGTTCCGGCCGGCACCCCGGCCGGAGCCGCCATGCGCGAGCTGGGCCTTCCCAACAAGGGTCCGGAAGCCATCGTTTGTGTGAAGGAGACCGAGGGGGAGGATGCCGGCCAGCTGCGCGACCTCTCCTGGGCGCCCCAGCAGGATGCGGAAGTCGCCGCCGTTCCGGCGAACACCGATGAGGGGCGCGGCGTAATCCGCCACTCCTGCGCCCACGTGCTCGCGCAGGCAGTGCAGAAGGAATTCCCCGGCACCAAGCTGGGAATCGGCCCGGCCATCGACAATGGCTTCTACTACGACTTCCAGGTTGCAGAGCCCTTCACCCCGGAGGATCTGAACAAGCTGGAAAAGACGATGAAGAAGATCATTAAGTCCGGCCAGAAGTTCGAGCGCAAGGCTTATGCCGACGCAGAGCAGGCTCGCGCGGAGTACGCAGACGAGCCCTTCAAGACCGAACTGATTGCCGACAAGGGCAACGTGGATCCGGACTCCGACGAAGCCACTGAGGTCGGAACCGGCGAGCTGACCGCCTACAGCAACGTAAACCCGCGCACCGGGGAGGTCGAGTGGTACGACCTCTGCCGCGGCCCGCACGTGCCGACCACCCGCTACATCCCGGCTTTCGCCCTGACCCGTTCCTCCGCCGCCTACTGGCGCGGTGACCAGTCCAAGGCCGGGCTGCAGCGCATCTACGGCACGGCCTGGGAGTCGAAGGAAGCCCTGGCGGAATACCAGACGATGATGGAAGAGGCCGAGAAGCGCGACCACCGTCGCCTGGGCCAGGAGCTGGACCTGTTCAGCTTCCCCGACGAGATCGGCTCCGGCTTCCCGGTATTTCACCCGGACGGCGGCATCGTGCGCCTGGAGATGGAGGAGCACTCCCGCAAGCGCCACATCGCCTCCGGCTACAGCTTCGTCAATACCCCGCACATCACGAAGGGCGACCTGTTCCAGAAGTCCGGCCACCTGGATTTCTACTCCGACGGCATGTTCCCGCCCATGCAGCTGGATGGGGAAACCGACGACGAGGGCAACGTCACCAAGCCGGCGCAGGACTACTACGCCAAGCCCATGAACTGCCCGATGCACAACCTGATCTTCGCCTCGCGCGGGCGCTCCTACCGCGAGCTACCGCTGCGACTGTTCGAGTTCGGCACGGTGTACCGCTACGAGAAGTCCGGTGTGATTCATGGCCTCACCCGTGCCCGTGGTTTCACCCAGGACGACGCGCACATCTACTGCACCGAGGATCAGCTGGAGCAGGAGCTGACCACCGTGCTGGAGTTCATCATCTCCCTGCTGCGCGACTACGGACTGGATGACTTCTACCTGGAGCTATCCACCAAGGATCCGAACAAGTTCGTGGGTACCGATGAGATCTGGGAGCGTTCCACGCAGATCCTGGAGCGCGTGGCCACCAAGTCCGGCCTGGAGCTGGTGCCGGACCCGGCAGGCGCGGCCTTCTACGGCCCGAAGATCTCCGTCCAGGCCCGCGACGCCATCGGGCGTACCTGGCAGATGTCCACCGTGCAGTTGGACTTCAACCTGCCGGAGCGCTTCAACCTGGAGTACACCGCGCCGGACGGCTCCAAGCAGCGCCCGATCATGCTTCACCGTGCGCTTTTCGGCTCCATCGAGCGCTTCTTCGGCGTGCTGCTGGAGCACTACGCCGGTGCGTTCCCTGCATGGCTGGCCCCGCATCAGGTCGTGGGCATCCCGGTCGCCGACGAGTTCAACGAGTACCTGGAGAACTTCGCCGCAGACCTGCGGGCTCAGGGCATCCGCGCGGAGGTCGATACCTCCGACGACCGCATGCAGAAGAAAATCCGCAACCACACCACCGGCAAGGTGCCTTTCATGCTGCTGGTCGGTGGGCGCGATGTGGAGGCGAACGCGGTGAGCTTCCGCTTCCTGGACGGTACCCAGGTCAATGGCGTGCCGCGCGAGGATGCGCTGCGCATCATCTCCACCTGGATCGCTGAGCGCCGCAACGACCAGCCAAGCTCGGAGCTGGTCCAGCCGTTGGTGGAGGCTTAACACCGCAGTGGAGCAGCAGCAACAGCAGACCGAAGCGTATGTGGACTTAGGCGTGGGCTCCCAACCCGACCTGCAAGGCGGGCTGGAGCGACTGTGGGCGCCCTACCGCTCCCAGTACATCGCCAAATCCAAGCGATCTGCCGACCCCTTCGCCACGCTGCCGGAGCTTTCGGACGAGGAGGCGCTGATTGTCGCCCGCGGCAAGTCCGTCTACTGCGTGCTGAACCTGTACCCGTATAACCCCGGCCATATGCTGGTGGTTCCTTATCGCCAAGTGGCCGATTACACGGAGCTCAGTGACGCAGAAACCGCAGAGCTGGCGGAGTTTACGAAGATTGCGCTGAAGGCACTGCGGGCGGTTTCCAAGCCCGATGCGGTGAACGTTGGCCTCAATTTGGGCAAGGCCTCCGGAGGCTCCATTCCGACACACCTGCACCAACATATAGTGCCCAGGTGGGCCGGTGATGCTAACTTCATGACAGTCATGACGGGCACCAAGGTGTTGCCACAGACGCTGCGGGAGACCCGTGCGCTGCTGGCGAAGGCCTGGGAAAGCGTTACCCGTTCCACCGACTAGCGGTTCAAACCATTAGGGAGAATAACTTCAGCGATGCTTAGCGTGCACGGCCGTGGCCCCGCCGCGGTCATCATTGAACCGATCGCCCGGGTGCTGCACAAGATGGGGATTACCCCCAATGCAGTGACCGTTTTCGGCACCCTGCTGGCGATCGGTTTCGCGCTCTGGCTGATTCCCTCTGGTCACCACTTCGCCGCCGCCGTACTCATCGGTCTGACGGTCGCCACCGACATGGTGGACGGCACGATGGCTCGCATGCGCGGCGGCGGCACCCGCTTCGGCGCCACGCTAGATGCCACCTGCGACCGCCTCAGCGACGGCGCCATCTTCGGCGCCCTGGTTCTCTGGTTTGGCCTGCAGGAGCCCGCGAACGTGGTGATGATGAGCGTCTGCCTGGTCATCCTTGTCGCCAGCCAGGTCACCAGCTACGTCAAAGCCCGCGCGGAGGCCTCGGGCATCAAGGTCGTGGGAGGGCTCATCGAGCGGCCGGAACGCCTCATTATTTCCCTGGTCGCCGTCGGTATCGGCGGCCTCGGCGTGCCTCACGTTCTGGCGTGGGGGCTGTGGATCCTCGCCGCTGGTTCGCTGTACACGGTTGTCGAGCGGTTGGTGATTGTTGCTCGTTCGGACGCCGCGTCCCAGACCATCGCCGCCCCAGAAGGGGCCCGCGAGTTCCCCGCCGAGGGGAGTGAGGGTTAATGGGCGAGCGGCTATCCGCCGCGGCGTATATCGCTGGCTGGAAGATAACCTCCAAGCTGCCGAAGCCGGTGGCGAAAGCATTGTTCGAATGGGGCGCGGACGTGGCGTCCAAAAAGGGCAAAGGCCCAGAACAACTGCGCCGCAACCTCGCCCGAATCGTCGGGCCGGAGAACGTCACGCGCGACCTGGTGCGCCGCTCCATGCGCAGCTACATGCGCTATTGGCGCGAGGCCTTCCAGCTGCCGGCGATGGCCGGACGCGAGCTGGCGGAGGAGCTCAACCGAAACTTCGTGCCCGGCTCGCTGGGGCTACTGCACGCGAGTGCCGAATCCGGCCGGGGCACCGTCATCGCCTTGCCGCACGCGGGCAACTGGGACATGGCCGGGGTGTGGCTGGTGCACCACTACGGGACCTTCACCACCGTGGCCGAGCGCCTGAAGCCGGAGATCCTGTTCGAGGCTTTCGTGGATTATCGCGAGTCGCTGGGCTTTGAGATCATCGCGCTGACGGGCGCGGACGTGCCGCCCTTGGAGCGGATGGAGGAAGTGCTGCGCGGCGGCGGGACCGTGTGCCTGATGGGGGAGCGCGACCTGACCGGCCACGGGATAGAGGTGGAGTTCTTCGGGGAGAAGACCTCCATGCCTGCCGGGGCGGCGCTGCTGGCACAGCGCACCGGGGCGAACCTGTTCACCGCGCGAGTGGCGTTCCGCGGCGGGTCCACGGACCCCCGTCCCGAGCGTCGAGGCACGCCGGAGACCTGGGAGCACGAGGTCACTCCCGTAGAGGTGGAAGGGCGGAGCCTGCAGCAGATCGTCCAGCAGATGGCGGATAACTTTGCCCGCGGCATCGCCATGGATCCGCAGGATTGGCACATGCTGCAGCCGCTGTGGTTCTCGGACCTATCGGAGGCGCGCCGCAAGCGCCT
This sequence comes from Corynebacterium sp. c24Ua_83, assembly GCF_039907245.1. Lineage (NCBI taxonomy): Bacteria > Bacillati > Actinomycetota > Actinomycetes > Mycobacteriales > Corynebacteriaceae > Corynebacterium > Corynebacterium sp. c24Ua_83. The sequence goes on from NZ_JASBOI010000001.1 coordinate 192,035, forward strand.
GGGGTTGGGTGAAGAAGACCAGCCGGAAGGGCAGGGCCAATGAGGGTAGGAATGGTTTGCCCGTACTCCTTCGACGAACCGGGCGGCGTGCAGATCCACGCCATCGACCTGTGCACGGAGCTGCGCAAGCGCGGACACGAAGTCAGCCTGATCGGCCCCGGCAAATCCACCGAGGGGCTGCCGGATTTTGTGGAGCTGGGTGGTTCCAGCATTCCGATTCGCTACAACGGCTCGGTCGCACGCCTGAGCTTCGGCCCGCGGACGAAGAAGCACCTGAAGCAGTGGATCCGCGATAACCAGTTCGACCTTTTGCACATCCACGAGCCGAACTCCCCGTCCTATTCGATGATGGCCATGGCCGTGGCGGAAGGGCCGATCGTGGCGACGTATCACGCCTCGGCCAGCGAGTCGAAGATCCTTAAAGTGGCGCTGCCTTTCCTTCGCCCGTACCTGGAGCGCATCCACGGTGGCATCGCGGTTTCCGAGGAGGCCCGCCGCTGGCAGGTGGAGAACCTGGCGGGCGACCCGGTGCTGATCCCCAACGGCGTGGAGACCTCCGTCTACCGGAACGCTGAACCCCTGGCCGGGCTGGGAACAACTGGGCAGCCCCGGCCGCGTCCGCGCCTGATGTTCTTGGGCCGTTTCGAGGAACCCCGCAAGGGCCTGCAGATCCTGTTGGAGGCCATGCCGCGGATCGTCGCGGAGGTGCCGGACGTGGAACTGCTGATCGCCGGTGGCGGCGACATTGACGCCCTGGTTGAGCGCGTGCGGAAACTCGGTCTGTCCGTCTGTGTGGGGTTGGGGTCCAGCGCTAAACCTAGTGACACCCACGTGCGCGTTCTCGGGCGTGTCAGCGACGCGGACAAGGCCAGCGCGCTGAGCGCAAGCGATGTCTACGTGGCTCCGAATACGGGCGGCGAGAGCTTCGGCATCGTCCTGGTGGAGGGCATGGCGGCTGGGGCGGCGGTGCTGGCCAGCGACATCCCGGCCTTTGAAGCCGTCGGCCAGCACGGAAGGTCTGCGCGCCTGTTCCGCAATGGTTCGGCCGAGGACCTGGCCGAGAAGGCTATCGGCCTGCTGCGCGACGACGCGGGCCGAGGCAAACTCATCGCGGCCGGGGCGCAGCGCGCCGTAGATTTCGATTGGCAGACGGTCACCGACCAGGTGGAGCAGGTGTATGACACGGTGACGGTCAAGGGGCGAAAGGTGACACTCGCATGATCACGATTCCCGTGTGGGGCTTCATTGTCGCGGTGGTTTTGATCCTCGCGATCGTTGCGGGCGTGTGGGCTTCAGGGATGGCCAGCCGGCTGAACCGGTTGCACATCCGCACGGACTCCGCGCGCGTGAGTCTGGAGGGGGCGCTGCACTCCCGCTCGAGCGTGGTTGCCACGCTGCAGCCGGAGCTAGGGCAGGACGTGGCGCACGTGAACCGCGTGGCACTGCGGGCCACCGACATGGGCGCGCGGAGCGAGGCGGAGAACGAGCTGCTGAGCGAGCTGGATTCGCAAGTGTGGACCAACCCGAACTTCCTGGAAGCCTCGGCGAAGGTAGATCTGGCGGCCCGCTTCTACAACGATGCGGTCTCCGATACCTTGAGTGTGCGTTCCCGCCCGCTGGTGCGCGCCCTGCGCCTGGCCGGCCGGGCGCCGCTGCCGGAGTATTACGAAGCCCTTCTGTCCAGCCCCGCACCCAACGAAGATTCCGCCGATAACGGGGGCTCAGCGGAGGGTAAGTTCTAATCCAATCCCGATAGTGGGATTGGAAAGTAGACAGGTTAGACTAGAGCCGATCTAAAACTCTTCATAGATGGGAAGTTAAGCATCGTGACCAATAACTCTTCTGCTGCGAACACCGGTACCGCTCGCGTGAAGCGCGGCCTGGCCGACATGCTCAAGGGCGGCGTGATCATGGACGTCGTTACCCCGGAGCAGGCAAAGATCGCCGAGGATGCCGGCGCTACCGCCGTTATGGCGCTGGAGCGCGTGCCCGCCGATATTCGCGCCGAAGGTGGCGTTTCCCGCATGTCCGACCCGGACATGATTGAGGGCATCATTAATGCCGTCTCGATCCCGGTTATGGCCAAGGCCCGCATCGGCCACTTCGTCGAGGCACAGGTTCTGCAGTCCCTGGGCGTGGACTTCATCGACGAGTCCGAGGTACTCACCCCGGCCGACTACAAGAACCACATCGACAAGTTCGACTTCGAGGTTCCCTTCGTCTGCGGCGCTACGAACCTGGGCGAGGCGCTGCGCCGCATTAACGAGGGTGCGGCCATGATCCGCTCCAAGGGCGAGGCCGGCACCGGTGACGTCTCTAACGCAGTCACCCACATGCGCACCATCCGGGCGGAGATCAACCGCCTGACCTCCATGGCCGAGGACGAGCTGTACGTGGCCGCCAAGGAGCTGCAGGCTCCCTACGAGCTGGTGCGCGAGGTTGCTGCCAATGGCAAGCTGCCGGTCGTTCTGTTCACCGCCGGTGGCATCGCCACCCCGGCTGACGCTGCGATGATGATGCAGCTGGGCGCCGAGGGTGTCTTCGTCGGCTCCGGCATCTTCAAGTCCGGCAACCCGGAGCAGCGCGCCCGCGCCATCGTGCAGGCCACCCAGAACTACGACGACCCGGCTACCATCGCCAAGGTCTCCCGCGGCCTGGGCGAGGCCATGGTCGGCATCAACGTCGACGAGATCCCGCAGCCGCACCGTCTGGCGGAGCGCGGCTGGTAATGTCTCCGCACCGTCCGAAGATCCTGGATGTCCTGGATCTAGAGCGCATCGACCGCGACATCTTCCGCGGCAGCCCGCTGCCGTCGAAGCTGGCGCGCACGTACGGCGGCCAGGTTGCCGCGCAGGCCCTGGTCGCGGCCACCCGCACCGTCAGCGAGGATTTCGTCGTGCACTCCCTGCACGGCTACTTCGTTGGCCCGGGCAACCCCGATGCATCGACGGTGTTCTTGGTCGACCGTGTCCGCGACGGTCGGTCCTTCGTCTCCCGTTCTGTGAAAGTTGTGCAGGACGGCAAGGCGATCTTCAGCATGCAGGCCAGCTTTCACATCCGCGACGATCACGGCCCGCAGCACTCCGACGAGATGCGCGCGGTGCCGGATCCTGAGTCGATTGCGATAGATACCGAGTCGCTAACCAGCGTCCAGCGCCTGTTCCGCGACGAATGGGCCGACTGGGACGTGCGCATCGTCCCGTCGGAGGACTACGAGCACAACAAGTACACGGCCTCCCAGCAGGTGGTGTGGTTCCGCACGAAGTCTAAGCTGCCGGATATCGACACCCTGCACGTCTGCACCCTGGCCTACATGTCGGACATGACGCTGCTGTCGTCGGCGCTGGTGCCGCACCGCCCGGCGGAGTTCCAGGAGGCCTCGCTGGACCACGCCATGTGGTTCCTGCGCCCCTTCCGCGCCGACGAGTGGCTGTTGTATGACCAGGTTTCCCCGTCCGCCCACGGTGGCCGTGCGCTGACCCACGGGAGGATCTTCAACCAGCAGGGCGACCTGGTGGCCGTGGTCACCCAGGAGGGGCTGACCCGCACCCTGCGCGACGGTGCCCAGTCGGTGCCGTTGAAGGATCAAAAGGAGCAGTAGGCAGATGATCATTGGTGTGTTGAGCGTGCAGGGCGGATTCGTCGAGCACATGCGTAGTATCGAGCGCCTGGGCCACGAGGCCCGTGCTGTTCGCCGCCCCGAACACCTCGAAGGCCTCGACGGGCTGATCATGCCCGGCGGCGAGTCCACCACCATGTCCAAGCTGCTGGAACTCGGCGGAATGCTGGAGCCTCTGCGGACGCTGGTTGCCGACGGCCTGCCCGTGTTCGGCACATGCGCTGGGCTGATTCTGCTGGCCGATCGGGTCTTGGACACTCGTAGTGACGCCCACAGCTTGCACGCCATGGACATCACAGTGCGGCGCAACGCCTTCGGCCGGCAGGTGGACTCCTTCGAGACCCAGCTGCCGTTCGGGGACATCGACACGCCCGTCGAGGCCGTTTTTATCCGCGCACCCAAAGTGGAGGAAGTGGGCGACGGGGTAGAAGTTGTGTCCACTTTGCCGGATGGCACGGTCGTCGGCGTGCGGCAGGGGCACGTGCTGGGATGCAGCTTCCACCCGGAGCTTTCCGAGGATGACCGCGTGCACGAGTACTTCCTACGGATGGTTAAGCAGTACGGCGTGGAATAGCTGCCGCATAGCTTCGGCGGTTGGGACGTGGGGGCGTCATAAAGAAAAAGCGACGTGCGTGACGGCGGCTACACCGTAGGGGTCTAGTATGGAAGCGAAACAGACGAACCCGACTACCGAAAGAGGATCATGGCCGGCCACTCCAAATGGGCAACTACCAAGCACAAGAAGGCTGCCAACGACGCAAAGCGTGGCAAGGAATTCGCCAAGCTGATTAAGAACATCGAAGTGGCGGCCCGTACCGGTGGTGGTGACCCCAGCGCAAACCCGACGCTGCAGGACGCGATCACCAAGGCCAAGAAGTCCTCGGTGCCCAACGACAACATCGAGCGCGCTCGCAAGCGCGGCTCCGGTGAAGAGGCCGGCGGCGCTAACTGGGAAACCGTGATGTACGAAGGCTACGGCCCGAACGGTGTGGCCATGCTCATCGAGTGCCTGACCGATAACCGAAACCGCGCCACTACCGACGTGCGCACCGCCATGAACAAGAACGGCGGCAATATGGCGGACGCGGGCTCCGTTTCCTACCTGTTCACCCGCAAGGGCGTGGCAGTGCTGGACAAGGGCGAGAACACCGAGGACGACATCCTGCTCGCCGTGCTGGACGCCGGCGCGGAAGAGGTCAACGACATCGGCGAGAAGTTTGAGGTCGTGTGCGAGTCTTCCGACATCAACGCGGTTCGAGACGCGCTGAAGGATGCCGAGATCGACTACGACTCCATCGAGCTGGACTTCCGCGCGTCCATGGAGGTTCCGGCGGACGCCACCACCGCGAAGAAGGTGTTCAACCTGATCGACGCGCTGGAGGATTCCGACGACGTGCAGAACGTGTTCACCAACATGAACATGCCGGATGACGTGCTGGCGGAGCTGGACAGCGAATAATTAAAACACGTGTGCTATTCTTAGCTACACGATGAACACTCCACATAATTCCGCCTGGGGTAGCCCCACCGGTGGCCCGACCTCGCTGGCCGGGCTGCGCGTGATGGGAATAGACCCTGGGCTGACGCGCTGCGGACTATCCGTGGTGCAGGCGGGGAAGGGGCGGGCCGTGTACCCCGTGGCCGTGGGGGTGGTGCGCACTCCGTCGGACATGCCGGTGGAGCGGCGCCTCAACAAGCTCTTCGACGCGGTGGAGGAGTGGTTTGACGACTACCAACCGCACGTAGTGGCGCTGGAGCGCGTGTTCGAGCGCTCCAATGTTTCCACGGTGATGAACACCGCCCACGCCTCCGGTGTGTTGATGCTGGCCGCCGCCAAGCGCGGGGTAGATGTGCACATGTACACCCCCAGCGAGGTGAAGAAGTCCATCAGCGGCAACGGCCGGGCGGATAAGGCGCAGATGACGCGCATGATTACCCGTATCATGGGGCTGAGCGAAGCACCCAAGCCGCCGGATGCGGCCGATGCGCTGGCGCTGGCCGTATGCCATTGCTGGCGGGCGCCACTGAACCATCTAGTAAAGGGGAAACCATGATCGCATCGCTGCGCGGAACTGTGATTGATAAGGGCCTGGACTACGTGACCATCGAGTGCGCGGGCGTGGGCTACCAGTGCACCGGCACCGCCACCACCATCGCGGAGCTGCCGCGGGGTGAGGAAGTCTTCGTGACGACCACGATGGTGGTGCGCGAAGACTCGCAGACGCTGTACGTGTTCAAGGATGCGGACGAGAAGCGCGCCTTCGCCACCCTGCAGTCCGTCTCCGGCGTGGGCGCACGCCTGGCGTTGGCGATCCTGTCGGTTATTAGCCCGCAGGAACTCGCCCGGGCGGTATCCAACGGCGACCACAAGAAGCTGCAGAAGGCCCCCGGCGTGGGCAAGCGTTTGGCCGAACGCATGGCTGTGGACCTGAAGGGCAAGGTCGCGGACCTGGTAGAGATCGCAGATGCTGGGGGTGACGGAGTGGCCGGTGCCGCGGGCGTTGCCGGGGATGGCCAGGCCGTGGCGGCGGACGTGCGGGAACAGGTCCTCGAGGCGCTCGTGGGGCTCGGGTTCACGGAGTCCAAGGCCGGTACCACCATCGACGCAGTATTGGCCCAATGGTCCGCCCCGCAAGCCCCGGATGCTTCCGGGCTGCTGCGCGCCTCGCTGGCGGCAATTAAATAGGCACATGTAAATAGGCACATGCAAGCCCAAGTACGCTGCCGAAGAATAGGGGAGACTGGAGACCATGAGCGACACCGAGCGCACAGAGTTTGAACTTCCACCGGGCGTGGGGCCGGGCGCCGCACCCGGTGGCCAAGGCTTTGCACAGAACGCGGATCTGGACCCGCAGCGGTCCGCCGGGGAATCGGACATTGATACTTCGCTGCGCCCCAAGTCACTGGATGAGTTCATCGGCCAGCCGAAGGTGCGCACGCAGCTGGACCTGGTGTTGGGCGGCGCGCGCTCCCGCGGGGTAGCCCCCGATCACGTGCTGTTGGCCGGCCCGCCCGGGTTGGGCAAGACCACCATGGCGATGATCATCGCCCAGGAGCTCGGCAGCTCGCTGCGCATGACCTCCGGCCCCGCCCTCGAGCGCGCGGGCGACTTGGCCGCCATGCTCTCCAACCTGATGGAGGGCGACGTGCTGTTTATCGACGAGATTCACCGCATGGCCCGCCCCGCCGAGGAGATGCTCTACATGGCGATGGAGGACTTCCGCATCGACGTGATCGTTGGCAAGGGCCCGGGCGCCACCTCCATCCCCATCGAGATCGCCCCGTTCACCCTGGTGGGCGCCACCACCCGTGCGGGAATGCTCACCGGGCCGTTGCGCGACCGCTTCGGCTTCACCGCCCAGATGGAGTTCTACGACACCGCCGATCTAACCCGGGTCGTCACGCGCGCTGCGGGAATCTTGGGGGTAGAAATTACTGGTGACGCCGCAGCGGAGATCGCCTCCCGTTCCCGCGGAACCCCGCGCATCGCCAACCGACTGCTGCGCCGGGTGCGCGACTTCGCGGACGTGAATGCCGACGGAAAGATCACCGTCGAGGTTGCGCGTGCCGCGCTGCTGGTCTTCGACGTGGACGAATCTGGTCTGGATAGGCTCGACCGGGCGGTCATCGAAGCCCTGGTGAAAGGCCACGGTGGTGGCCCTGTGGGCGTCAATACCCTTGCGCTGGCGGTAGGCGAAGAACCGTCAACGGTCGAGGAAGTCTGCGAGCCCTACCTCGTGCGCGCCGGAATGGTCAGCCGCACCCCGCGAGGGCGCGTAGCGACGGCGGCGGCGTGGCGGCACATCGGTTTGGAACCGCCTGAGGGCACAATCGGGCTATAGCGGGGTAAAGAGGATGTGGAACGGGCATATGGCAAAATTGTCACTATGCCATTTGAAATTATTCTCATCGTCCTTGTCCTACTTGTGTTCGTCGGCTTGCCGCTGGTCCAGATCCGCAAGCAGAACAAGCGGATTCAGCAGATCCGCCAGTTTCAGGATCAGCTGGGCCCGGGCATGGTCGTAAAGACCACCTCCGGCCTCCACGGCCGCGTGGTCCACGTGGGGGATACGACCGTCGACCTGGAGATCGCGACAGGCGTGGTGACCACCTGGGAGAAGGTTTCCATCCTGGAGACCGTCGACTCTGTGGAGCCGGGCTCGCAGCAAGAGACGCAGCTGACCGAAGAAAAAGAAGACTAACTAGCTGGTTCGGTATTCCGTTTGTCCGAACCCAGGCGTTAGTATCACGGGGTTAGATTTTTTAGTACACCGGCCGCGCGTGTTCGCGGCTGGATTGCAGGAGACTTAAAGCGGTGGCAAAGAAGAAAAAGAGAACTGCTGCACAGGGCGGCTTCGCGTGGCCGAAGCGGGCGCTCGCCGCATTCGTGGTGCTCGTCCTCATCGTACTGGGCTTGATCATGTTTACGGGAAACAAATCCTTCGAGCCCAAGCTGGGTATCGACCTGCAGGGCGGTACCCGAGTGACGTTGGTTCCGCAGGGGGATACGCCCACGCCGGATCAGCTGAGCCAGGCGCGCACCATTCTGGAAAACCGCGTGAACGGCATGGGCGTTTCCGGTGCCTCCGTGGTGACCGACGGCAACAACCTGGTCATTACCGTTCCTGGATCGGACGCGGGCGAGGCGCGCTCGTTGGGCAAGACCTCGCAGCTGCTGTTCCGCCCCGAATCGCAGCCGGGGCAGCCCAGCAAGGACTTCCCACAGGCCTTGAAGAAGATGGCGAACCGCTGGGTGGAGAACGGAATTATCACCCCAGAATTCGCCAACGAGCGCCTTGGGCAAATGGTTAAGGCATTCCCACAGCTCGGCCTGGAGGATGCGCCGAAGGAACTGAAGGTCTCCGCCAAGCCACCGGCGGAGCCAAAGGATTCTGTCGAGGAGCAGGAACGCCGCGACAAGCAGGTCGAGGTGCTGAAGGCAGACCGCCAGAGCATGGACGGAAACAAACAACAGGCAGCCGGTGCGCTGCTGGACTGTGAAGCTAACGATCCCATGGCAGGCTCCGACGATGCGGACAAGCCGTTGGTCACCTGTAGCGACCAGGGCCCCATGGTTCTGGGCCCGGCGCCGCTGCTGAAAGGCGAGACCGACGAGAAGAACGGCGAGCGCCTGACCGGCGAGATGATCGACACGAACTCGCAGATCACCGGCGGCCTGCAACCGAATTCGGCGCAGATGGCCATCACCTTCAAGTTCAAGACCGGCGAGCAGACCCCGGGTGGCGAGACCTGGTACGCACTCGGCCAGCAGATGATGGGCAAGCGAGTGGCCATCACCCTGGACTCCAAGGTCATTTCCGCACCTGAGATCCAGTCGCCGACGCCCCCGGGCGAGGTCTCCCAGATCACGGGTAGCTTCTCCGAAAAGGAAGCCCAGGATCTGGCCAATAACCTGCGCTACGGCGCGCTGCCGCTGAGCTTCGTCGGTGAGAACGGCGAGCCGGGTGGCACTACCACCACGATCTCCCCATCGCTGGGTGCCGCCTCCCTGAAGGCCGGCATCATCGCCGGTCTGGTGGGCCTGGTTTTGGTTGGCCTGTACGCACTGGCCTACTACCGCGGTCTGGGTGTTGTGGCCATCGTGTCCCTCGTCGCGGCGTTCGCCCTGGTGTACGGATTCATTGTTCTGCTGGGGCGTTGGATTGGCTACAGCCTGGATCTGGCGGGCATCGCCGGCCTGATTATCGGCCTGGGCACCACGGCCGACTCCTTCGTGATCTACTTCGAGAGGATCAAGGACGAGATCAAGAACGGCGCTACGTTCCGCTCCGCAGTGCCACGCGCCTGGCAGCGGGCCCGCAGCACCATCGTCACGGGTAACATCGTCTCCCTGATCGCCGCCGTGATTCTGTACTTCTTGGCTGTCGGAGACGTCAAGGGCTTCGCGTTCACCCTGGGTCTGACGACCGTGTTCGACCTGGTGGTGGCGTTCCTGCTGACCGCCCCGCTGCTGATCCTGATGTCCCGCCGACCGCACTTCGCCTCGCCGAAGCTTAACGGCCTGGGCGCGGCCTACCGCGTTGCGGAGCGCAAGTACGGGCGGAAGCCCCACGAGCGCGCCGTGCGGGCTAAGTCGGCCAAGAAGGCTGATAAGGCCGACAAGGCAGAGAAGCCAGAGAAGGCTGAAGACCCGGATGATTCGCAATCTAAGGCGTCCACAAAGGCAGACACCCCGGCCACCGACGACAAGGAGGGGAAGTAAGTGAGTAACCCCGAAACCCTAAGCGTGAAAGAGTCCGAGGCCGTGGAGTCCGCGGAGCTTTTGGCGGCCGAAGCCACCCCGGTCGACGCGCCCGATACCGAGGCGGCGGGCTTCTTCGAGAAGCTCTATAACGGCAACGGCGGGTTCGCCATTGTGCAGAACCGCGGTCGCCTCTATGGCATCCTCGTCGCGGTGGTAGTAGCTTGTCTGCTGTCCATCCTGGTGCGCGGCTTCTCGCTGGGCATCGACTTCGAGGGCGGTACGCGCATGACGATGCCACCGGCAGGCGGGGCCACCGAATCTAGCGTTTCCGAGGTCTTCGAGGAGGCCACGGGCATCGCCCCGCAGTCCACTCAGACTGTCGGTAGCGGTGATGCCGAGTCCATCGAGATCACCTCCGAGCGCCTGAGCGAGGAGCAGATCCGCGAGGCCCGCTCGGCGCTGTTTAACGAGTACCACCCGAAGAACAATGTGGGCGAAGTAACCCAGGATGCGATTAGCGATTCCACCGTCTCCGAGTCGTGGGGTAGCAGCATCACCAAGAAGATGCTCATTGCCTTGGGCGTATTCCTGCTGGCGGTGTTCCTCTACATCGCGGTCCGCATGGAGCGCGACATGGCCGCCGCGGCCATCATCTGTCTGCTGATCGACCTCACTGTCGTCTCCGGTATCTACGCGCTGGTCGGCTTCGAGGTTTCGCCCGCTACCGTGATCGGCCTGCTGACCATCCTGGCGTACTCGCTCTACGACACGGTCGTGGTGTTCGACAAGGTGCAGGAAAACACGTCCGGCCTGTTTGGCTCGACGCGCGCCACCTATGCCGAGGAAACGAACCTCGCCATCAACCAGACGATCATGCGCTCGATCAACACATCCATCTTCTCCCTCGTGCCGATTGCCTCGCTGCTGATCGTGGCCGTGGGCATCATGGGTGTGGGCACGCTGAAGGATCTTGCTCTGGTGCAGTTCATCGGCGTGATCGCCGGTACGTTTAGCTCCATCTTCTTCGCTGCACCGCTGCTAGTGACGTTCAAGATGCGCCAGCAGAAGTACAAGCAGCACGAGGCTCGAGTAGAGCGCGCCCGTTCCCTCGCGGTGTCGAAGGAGGGTTCTTCTGATGAGGACGCCGCCGTGGAGACTGCCGAAGACACCAGCGAAAAGGTGAGCGTTTCCGCCGCAGGCGCGGATGCAGACGAGGCGAAGAAGGCCGGAAAGCGTAGTGTATCCAGCCCGAATGCCCGCCTGGCAGATGATTCCACGGAGGACTTCAAGCGCGAGACCCACAACGAAGATGCCGGAAGGTCCTGGCGCCCTGGCATGTAGCTGGGAAAATCCGCAGGCCCTAAACGTTTAGATGTGTTGGAAGAAGGAAGGCGACCAGTGAACCGCAAGCGGCATGCAGTACGGTCTACCGCAGCCTTGACGCTAACCGCAGCCCTGGCTACTGCCGGGCTGGCTGCCTGCTCCGGGGACTCCCCGCTGAGTAACCCTCCGGAGCAGTTTGGGTACGTGCTCACGAGCGACCTGGTGACTTCCAACGCGGGCACGACGGTGGGGGTGGCGACGGATGCCGCGAAGGTTTCCGCCCGCCTCTACCCGGGAGCTTTCATCGCCGGGCCGCGCGGACAGAACCTGCCGAATGGCGACTTGGTGACGGCTAAGCCGGCCCCCGGGAATCCTCGACAGGTGGACTACACCATCAACGAGAAGGCCACCTACTCGGATTCAAAGCCGGTGGTCTGCGATGACTTTCTGCTGAGCTTGCAGGCCAACTCTCGCCCGGATCTCTTCGGCTCTGACATGCCGTTGTTCGGCCAGGTGGAGAAGATTGATTGCGCAGCGGGCGCCAAGCAGTTCAGTGTGCACTTCGCCGACAAGCGAGGTGAACGTTACCGCGAGCTGTTCGGTCCAGGCACGGTGCTGCCTTCCCATACCGTGGCCGAGAAGGCCGGGGTGGAGGACGTTGTATCCGCCATTGAAAATAAGGACGAACAAGCGCTGACGGAGCTGGGTAAGGCCTGGCAGGATGTGTTCACCTTCTCGAAAACTGATCCTTCTCGGGTGCCGACCTCCGGGCCGTACAAGATTACCGCGCGGAAGGTAGATGGCTCGCTGAAGCTGGAGAAGAATCCCGAGTGGAACGGCGTGGAACCCGCCCAGTCTCCGGTGTACCTCTGGCCGCAGGGGGCGGACGTAAAGGAGCTGGCGGAGCACAATCAGCTTTCCGTGGTGGATACTAACCGCGGCGCCGGGGAAACCCCTGGCAAGGTGGCCGAGGAGTTCGGGCTAAACGGTGATGAGTTCCGCGTGGTTGAGAGCAACTCGGAGCGCGTGGATACTCTGCGGATCTCCGACCTGGGCCCGCTGCAAGCCCCCGAGACTCGCAAGGCCCTGAATGCCTGTATCGACCGCGAGGCTATCGCTAAGGCCGTGGAGGAGGAGGCCGGCGCCGCTGTGCAGCCAACCGGCCTGCGGGTGATCGGCACTGAGCACCCGCTACGCGCCTACTTGGACGACATCAATGGGCGGAACACCAAGGTCAATGTCGATGCGGCTCGCTCTAAGCTCGACGGGATGACTATCCGCCTGGACTTCCTCGATTCGGTGCCGCGGTATAAGAAGATTGTTGACGCCCTTAAGTCCCAGTGCGCCAAGGCAGGGGTAAACATTGAACCCGTGCCCCGCTCGGCCGATGACTACGGCCTGCTGGGCGTGGATTACGACGTTGCCCTCGACACCCGTTCCGCTAACGGTCGGAATTCGGCGGTGAACGCCACGCCGGGCTCCGGGCTCAAGGAGATCCGGGGTGCGGAGACTGCGTTGGCTGACGACGCCATGACCCTGCCGCTGGCCACCGAGCCGCGCACCATCCTGGCCGAGGTTCATGCGGCTAACATTCTGGATAGCTCCTCGGATACTGGGGTGAGCTGGAATATGGATCGCTGGGTGGAGTCCGACGAGCCAGTGGCGACCGGCCGTGCCTCTGACGAAGGCAGCGACGGGGCAGAGGGAACGGACGCTAGTGAGCCCCCCGTAGCTCCCGAAGAGGAAGAACCCAGCAAGTAAGCCCCCACCTGTAAGGCTGGCTGGGGCGTTAAGGTAGGAAATGCCCGTGCCGCCGCAGATCCCTCGCAGCCAAAAGAGAGAAAGAGACCCAAGAGCTTGACTTCCGCCTCCCACGCCGACCACGCCGGCCAAGACAGCAAACCGCAGCGAGCAGAAAGCGCGGCGAGCGCATTGCGCCGCAGCATCCGGGTTGTCCCGGACTTTCCCTCGCGAGGCATTGTTTTCGAAGACCTGACCCCCGTGCTGGCAGATCCGCATTCTTTCAAGCTCTTGGTGCAAGACCTGGCGGAGCACTGCCGCAATTTTGACATCGATCTGATCGGCGGATTGGATGCCCGCGGCTTCCTGCTCGGAAGTGCCGTCGCCTACGAGCTGGGCGTGGGCATCCTGGCAGTTCGAAAAGGCGGCAAACTGCCGCCCCCTGTCCACCATGTGGACTACGCTTTGGAGTACGGCACGGCCTCACTAGAGATCCCGGCTGACAACGCGATCCCGCTGCAGGGCAAGAACGTCTTCCTCATCGACGACGTGCTCGCTACGGGCGGTACGCTCGCTGCCTCGCGCGAGCTGTTGGAAAACGCCGGGGCAAAGGTCTGCGGACTCGGCGTGGTGCTCGAAGTATCCGCGTTGGACGGTCGCGATCGTCTGAAGGATCTTCCGCTCTACGTGGTCGACCAGGCCGTCTGATAGCCCTCAGGGGTAATTGGCGCAGGTGGCGTCAATAAAAAGAAGAGAAGAAACAGGCAGGACTTTAAGCGGCTATGAGCAACGAGAAGGGTTCGCTGTGGATGGCGGCTCGCATTGCGCGAAGCCTCACCGGCACCGGTAAGCCAAAGATCAACCCGGTACTGGGGCCGCTCATTTCCGTGCACAGGCGCTTTCACCCGCGCGCCGACCTCGCCCTGCTGAACCGCGCTTATGCCACCGCCGAGAAGCTGCACGAGGGCGTGAAGCGCAAGTCCGGCGAGCCCTACATCACGCACCCGCTGGCGGTGGCGACGATCGCCGCGGAGATCGGCATGGACACAACCACCGTGGTAGCGGCGCTGCTGCACGACACGGTGGAGGATACGGACTACTCCCTGGAGGAGCTCTCCCGCGACTTCGGCAGCGAGGTCTCCCGCCTGGTGGACGGCGTGACGAAGCTGGACAAGGTGGTGCTGGGATCCGCGGCGGAGGCGGAGACCATCCGCAAGATGATCGTCGCCATGGCGGAGGATCCGCGCGTGCTGGTGATCAAGGTCTCCGACCGCCTGCACAACATGCGCACCATGCGCTTCCTGCCGCCGGAGAAGCAGGCGAAGAAGGCGCGCGAGACGCTCGAAGTTATTGCCCCGCTGGCCCACCGCCTGGGCATGGCGACTGTGAAGTGGGAGCTGGAGGATCTGGCTTTCGCCATCCTCTACCCGAAGAAGTACGACGAGATCGTGCGCCTGGTTGCCGACCGCGCCCCGAAGCGCGACCAGTACCTGGCGAAGGTGAAGCAGGAGATCGAGCTGGCCATGTCGCGCAGTTCGCTGCACGCCACTGTGGAGGGCCGCCCGAAGCACTACTGGTCGATCTACCAGAAGATGATCGTCCGCGGCCGCGACTTCGACGAGATCTTTGACCTGGTGGGCGTGCGCATCCTGGTGGATAGCGTGCAGGATTGCTACGCGGCTGTGGGTGCCATCCACACCCTATATCAGCCGATGCCGGGGCGGTTCAAGGACTATATTTCCTCCCCGCGCTTCGGCGTGTACCAGTCGCTGCACACCACCGTGATCGGCCCGGACACTAAGCCGCTGGAAGTGCAGATCCGCACCCACGAGATGCACCACAACGCCGAATACGGCATCGCGGCGCACTGGCGATACAAGGAAACCCGCGGCAACAACAACAGCGAGTCCGCAGAGGTGGACCAGATGGCGTGGATGCGCCAGCTGCTGGACTGGCAGAAGGAGGCCGCGGATCCGAACGAGTTCCTGGATTCGCTGCGCTACGATCTGTCGACGAACCAGATCTTCGTGTTCACGCCGAAGGGCGATGCCATTACGTTGCCGAACGGTTCCACGCCGATCGACTTTGCCTATGCGGTGCACACGGAGATCGGGCACCGTTGCATTGGTGCGAAGGTCAACGGCAAGCTGGTGGCGCTGGAATCCAAGCTGAACACCGGCGACAAGGTGGAGGTCTTTACCTCCAAGGACCAGAACTCCGGGCCGTCGAAGGACTGGATGAATATCGTCGTTTCGCCGCGCGCGAAGGCGAAGATCCGCCAGTGGTTCGCCAAGGAGCGGCGCGAGGAAGCGGCGGAGAAGGGCCGCGACCTGCTGGCCGCCGAAGCGCAGCGGGGTGGCCTGGCGGTGCACCGCCTGTTTACTCACGAATCCCTGCGCCTGTTGGCCAGCGACATGAACTACCAGGATGTCGAGGCGCTCTACACAGCAATTGGTCGGGGAGAGGTCACCGCCGGGCACGTCTGCCATCGACTGGTTGAGGGGATGGAGCCGGAATCCGAGGCCGATGATGTTCTGCAGTCGGGCTCGGCGACCTCGAAGATTGCGAACACCCCGCAGGAAGGCCGCGGCGATGGTTCCGGCATTCTGGTGCAGGGCGAGGCGGATTTCTCCGCGAAGCTGGCGAAGTGCTGCACCCCGGTGCCGGGCGATAAAATCTTCGGGTTCATCACCAAGGGCGGTGGTGTAAGCGTGCACCGCACGGACTGCACCAACGCTGAGAAGCTGCACCAGGAGTCGCAGCGGATCATCGAGGTCTCGTGGGCCAGCAGCTTCCACAATGCGGTGTTTATGGTCACGATCCAGATCGAGGGGCTGGATCGCAACGGTTTGCTCTCTGATGTGACGCGCGTGGTCTCTGACCAGAAGGTGCCGATCATCGCCACGAACTCGCACACCGCGGGCGATAGAGTGGCGACGATCCGCTTCACCTTCGAGGTGTCGGATACGAAGCAGCTGGGCTACATGATGAACCAGCTGCGAAACGTCGAGGGTGTCTACGACGTCTATCGCGTCACGACGGGCGGCTAGCCCAGAAGGCTAGCCCAGCAAACTAACCCAGCACTGCAGACTCGATGTTGATGTCCTCGGACGGGGAGGCATCGCCCTCAGGCGCCTTTTCCATCAGCTTGTCCAGCACCTTCAATCCGGCCTCGTCGATGGTGCCGAAGACGTTGTAGCTCGGCGGCAGGGTGGTGTCGCCGGTGACCAGGAAGAACTGGCTGCCGTTGGTATCCGGGCCGCTGTTGGCCATCGCCAGGGTGCCGCGCTTGTAGTTGGCCGGGGAGTCGGCCTTGTCCTCGTCCACGCCATTGCTCGGGAATTCATCCGCGAAGGAGTAGCCCGGGCCGCCTGCGCCGGTACCCTCGGGATCGCCGCACTGCAGGATCGTCATGGAATCGGACTTCACGGAGCGGTGGCACTTGGTGGAGTCATAGAACTTCTTCTCTACCAGGTGCTTGAAGGAGTTGGTGGAGCACGGGGACTTGTCGTTGGCCAGCTCCAGGCCGACCTTCTGGCCGTTCATGGTCAGGGTGACCTTCTCGGTTCCCTTGGCAGTCACGTCCTCGCCGTTGGGCAGTCCGGCGTCGCTGAGCTCGCCCTCCGGATCCTTCTTGTACTCGCACTTCACCGTGTCACCGTAGGGCTCCTTGGGGCCTGCCGGCAGCGCCACGGGCTTCACATCCGGCTCTTCGGACTGCTGCTGCTCGCTCTCGGCGACCTGGTCTTCCTCTTCGTCAGAGGAGTAGGTGGCGGCGAACCAGATTCCGCCGACGATGACCACCAGCACGGCGAGGGTTGCTGCGACCACGCCCAGCGGCGCGATTTTGGCCTTGCGCTCGCGGGACTTTAGAGCTTTCTCTAGCTCCGACAGCGCCTGGTCACGCTGGGCCGCGTTCGGGTAGTTGTTGTCAGACACGTTTTTCTAGGACCTTTCTTGTGCTAGATACGGTGCTCCATTATGCCCTACGTACTGGCCGATTCGGGTGAAGGGGCACGGGCTCGTTGCTGTTTTCGCTAGGGTTTAGTGGCATGAGCACAGACGCAACCCTCCTGCCGGATACTACGCAGATCCTTTCTTTTCCTGCCGGCCCTTTCGAAACCAATTGCTATGTGGTGATTGATGGTTCGGACGCCACCAGCGGAGAAAACTCCCCGGCGGTCGTTATAGACCCGGGGTTGGGGGCGTTCGAGAACATCCAAAGGCTCGCCGAGGAGCACAAGTTCTTCGTCGAGAAGGTCGTTCTGACCCACGGGCACATCGACCACATCCGCGACGCGGGAGCGTTCGGGGTGCCGGTGTACGTCCACGAGTTGGATCGCTTCATGCTAGAGATGGATCAGTCCGCCGGGCCGCTGTCACAACATTTCGACGTGGCCAACATGCCGGCGATTGAGGACATTCGTCACCTGGGAGATTCCATCAGTATTGGCGGCGCGGAGTTCGAGATTCATCACATGCCGGGCCACTCACCGGGGCATGTCATGTTCCGCGCGAATGGGCTGATCTTCGGCGGCGATGTGCTGTTCCGCGGGGGAGTGGGCCGCACCGACCTTCCGGGATGCTCGCCCGAGGACATGATGCTGAGCCTCAAGAAGCTCACCACCGATTTCGCCGACGAGGACATTGTGCTGCCGGGGCACGGCCCGCACACGACCATCGGGGAGGAAAAGCGCACCAATAGCTTTCTGGCGGCAGTGCAATAGCCGTTTAGTAGACTGTTTACTTGTGACTGAGAGCGAGAAGAAGCAACAGAAGTCCCAGAAGGCTCAGAAAGACAAGGCCGAGAAGTTTAAGGCGCTCAGCGCGCCGAAGGGCGTGCCGGACTACGTGCCGCCAACATCGGCGGAGTTCAAGGCGGTCAAGGATGCGTTCACCTCCGCCGCGCACGCCGCAGGCTACGAGCACGTGGAGCTGCCGATCTTCGAGGAGACCTCTCTGTTCGCCCGTGGCGTCGGCGAATCCACCGACGTCGTGTCGAAGGAAATGTACACCTTCGCCGACCGGGGCGGCCGTTCGGTGACCCTGCGGCCGGAGGGCACGGCGGGCGTCATGCGTGCCGTCATTGAGCACAACCTGGACCGCGGCCAGCTCCCCGTCAAGCTGGTCTACAACGGCCCCTTCTTCCGCTACGAGCGCCCCCAGGCCGGCCGCTACCGCCAGCTGCAGCAGGTGGGTGTGGAGGCTATCGGCGTGGACGACCCGGCTCTGGACGCCGAGGTTATCGCACTGGCGCACCGCTGCTTTACCTCAATCGGGTTGAACGGCTTTCGTCTGGAGCTGACCAGCCTGGGCGACTGGGACGACCGCCCCGCTTACCGGCAGAAGCTGCAGGACTTCCTGTCCACGCTGCCGCTGGACGAGGAGACCGAGCGTCGCGCGCAGCTGAATCCGCTGCGCGTCCTGGACGATAAGCGCCCCGAGATGCAGGAGATGCTGGCCGAGGCTCCCTTGATGCTGGACCACCTCAGCGATTCCTCCCGCGAACACTTCGAGACCGTGACCGGGCTGCTGGACGACCTGGGCGTGGGTTACACCATCAACCCGCGGATGGTGCGCGGCCTGGACTACTACACGAAGACCTGCTTTGAGTTCGTCCACGACGGCCTGGGCGCACAGTCCGGCATCGGTGGCGGTGGCCGCTACGACGGCCTGATGGCTCAGCTGGGCGGGCAGGATCTTTCCGGAATCGGCTTCGGGCTGGGAGTTGATAGGGCGTTGCTGGCGCTCGAAGCGGAGGAGAAGAGGGCGTCAACAGGAAGAAGGGTCGATGTCTACGGCGTGGCACTCGGCGCGGAGGCCAAGCGGCGGATGGTGGGCATCGTGGACGACCTGCGTGAGCGTGGGGTCGCCGCCGATATGTCCTACGGCGACCGCGGGCTGAAGGGAGCCATGAAGGGCGCCGACCGTGCTGGTGCGCTGTATGCCCTGGTGCTGGGGGATAAGGAGCTGGCCGAGGGCACGGTGACGGTGAAGGATCTCGGCGCTCACGAACAGCACGAGGTGGATCTGACCGCCGTCGTGGAGCTGCTGGCCGAGAAGACGGCAGAAAAAACTGCTGGCGTCTAGCAGAACGGCTGAGCACAAGACCGAGGTAACACCGGTCACATCCTTACTCTCGCGTAACACCACGCGGGGGTATTTTTGGTGAATTAAAGTTTAAGTCTTTGATTACTCTATGTGAAGCGCCTGGTCACAGTGTAATTTGCGCAAAGGTTTGCGCGGACAAGAACAGGTAACGGTGGTTAGCTCTCCTTCGTTGCAGCACGCCTTTGCTGCGCAACCTTTAGTGATTCGTTTCAACGAGGAGAAACCCAAAGTGTTCAAGCTGTCTCGCCGCAGTTCCCGTGCCGTCATGACCCTGGCCATGGCGCCGACCCTGGCCCTCGCGGGGCTGAATGTTCCCGCATACGCCGCTGAGGCTGACCAGGTAAGTCTTAACATCATCGGCGTCACCGACTTCCACGGCCACCTATCCCAGGCTAAAGATCGCAAGGGAGAGATCAGCGAGCCCGGCGCGGCCGTGATGGCTTGCTACGTGAACAAGGAACGCAAAGAGAACCCGAACACCAGCTTCGTTTCCGCAGGTGACAACATTGGTGGTTCTCCTTTCGAGTCCTCCATTCTGAAGGACAAGCCGACCCTGGATGCGCTGAACGCCATGGAACTAGAGGCTTCCGCCGTGGGTAACCACGAGTTCGATAAGGGCTGGTCAGACCTGAAGGATCGCGTAGGTGTTGACGGCGACAAGCTTGCGAAGTTCCCCTACCTGGGTGCAAACGTCAAGGGAAGCGACATGGCGCCGTCCACGGTTATCGAAAAAGGCGGCGTGAAGATCGGATACGTCGGCACCATCACTGCGGACACCCCGAACCTGGTTTCTCCGGACGGCATCCAAGGTCTCAGCTTCTCCGAACCGGTGGCTGCGACTAACGCAGAAGCCAAGCGACTGAAGGAATCTGGTGAGGCGGACGTAGTCATCGGCCTGGTGCATGAGGGGATGGACAACACTAAATTCTCCGAGGACGTGGACGCAGTTATTGCCGGCCACACCCATGTGCTACGCAAGCTCGACGGTAAGCCAGTGCTGGTGCAGCCGGCCAACTACGGCATGGATCTGGCCGACATCGACATCGTTTACGACAAGGCGGCCAAGAAGGTTGTGTCCGTCACCGCCGAAAACCGCAGCGCCAAGGACATGATGGACGTATGTGGCGATACTCCGGATGAGGACGTGGCGAAGATCGTTTCCGCGGCAAAGGACTCGGCGAAAACCGAGGGCGAAAAGGTCGTTACCACCCTGAAGAACGACTTTTACCGCGGCGCGAACTCCGACGGCGAATCCGGCGGTAACCGCGGTACCGAGTCCTCCCTGAACTCCATGATCGCGGACGCCACCCTGTACGGCGTTAACAAGCTGACCGACTTGAAGGCCGACCTCGGCGTGATGAACGCCGGTGGCGTCCGCGCTGACCTGGCCTCCGGTGACGTGACCTACGCAGAGGCTTTCGCAGTTCAGCCCTTCGGCAACTCCCTGGGTGTTGTGGAGATCACCGGTGAGCAGCTGAAGCAGGCCCTCGAACAGCAGTGGAAGCCGGGCGGGGAGCGCGCAATGCTGGCGTTGGGCTTGTCCAAGAACGTGCAGTACGCATACGACCCGGATGCCGAGCAAGGCAAGCGCATCACCTACGTTTCCGTCAATGGCAAGCCTCTTGACCCGAGCAAAAAGTACCGCGTGGCCGGGTCCAGCTTTCTGCTGAACGGTGGTGACAGTTTTGATGCATTCAAGGGCGGCAAGTTCCAGGACGCGGGTCAGATGGACATCGATGTGTTCAACCGCTACCTGAAGGACAATAAGGACATCGCCGTTCGCCCGAACCAGACCTCCGTCGGCGTGCAGCTGTCCGGCGCGGCCGTGGATGAGGCGCAGATTTCCGATGAGGCCCTGCGCGGGAACGTACTGGCTCCGACAAAGGACGTCACCGTCAATCTCAGCTCTCTGGCTTACACCGGCAAGGAAAAGAAGCCGACCACGGCGACCGCTAAATTCCTGCGCTGCGAGGGGGAGAAGGCCATCACCGTCGGCGAGGCCTCAGCCAACACCGACAACACCATCACCGATGGCCTTGACGAAACCGGTAAGGCCAAAGTCAACCTGACGGTTCCAGAGGAGGCAGCGTTCCTGCAGATCACCACCGATGCTGGCTCTAAGCTCAACTATCCGATTTCGGTTGAGGGCAAGCTCGACGTCGATCGTGGCTGCGGTGCAACGTCGGACGAGAACTCGGGTGCAGAAGGCTCCCTATCCGGTTCCTCCACCGGCGGCATCATCGGCGCCATCCTGGGCATCCTCGCCTTGATCATTGGTGGTGCTACGGCCATCGCATGGGTGCAGAACAACGGTGGCGTTCCGACTCATGTCTTGCCGAAGTGGGCCCGCGACCTGCTGAAGATCTAACCCGCCGTAACCAAATCCCCAATCACATCTAGCTCCCGCTTCACCAGCGGGAGCTATCTTCACCAGAAAGCAGGATCTAGATCCATGAAGGCTCGTTTCAAGACCATCACCTCCGTGGCCACCTTCAGCGCGCTGGCCCTGGGAGCCAACGTCCTCACCGTCCCGACTGCCCTGGCTACCCCGGACGGCGATAACGTCGTCATCAGCGCTGTCTATGGCGGCGGCGGAAACAAGGGCGCGACCCTGAAGAACGACTACGTTGAGCTGTTCAACCCCACCGATAAGCCGATCGAACTCGATGGGTGGACCGTCCAGTACCTCTCCGCCAGCGGTAACAACAACGGCAAGCCGATCGCGCTATCCGGCACCATCCAGCCGAAGGGCTTCTATCTGATCAAGGGCGCTGCGGGTAAGGGCGGTACCCAGGATTTTGTTGCTGACGCCACCGGGGACGATTTGGCCATGGGCGGTACGAACGGCACCGTCGTCCTGGCTGACTCTTCCGAGAAGTGGGCCGCTGGAAACCCAGCAATCGACATCGTGGGTTATGGCAATGCGCAGGTGAACGAGACCGCTGGCACCGCGGCTCTCTCTAACACCACGGCTGCTGCCCGTAATGGAGATGGGAAGGACACCGACGACAACAGCGCCGACTTCACCGTCGGCGATCCGAAGCCGCGTTTCAGCGGTGGCGACGCCCTGGATCCGAACGCGGAAGCCCCGGACAATCCGGGTAATCCAGAAAACCCAGAGCAGCCGGAGAACCCGAAGCAACCTGGCGAACCGGAGCAGCCGGGAGACGCCGAGGAACACAAGATCTCCGATATTCAGGGAACGGGGGAGAAGTCCCCGCTGGTGGACAAGAAGGTCAAGACGGCCGGCTGGGTCACCGCAAGCTACCCTTCGGGTCGCCTGGATGGCTTCGTCATCCAGGAGGGCGGCGCGACACAGTTGCGTAAGGCTGGCGAAGCATCCCAGGCAGTGTTCGTCTACACCGGCAAGGGCGGCACCCCGGCGGACCTCGGCAAGTGCGTCGTAGTCACCGGCGAGGTGGGGGAGCACTACGAGTCCACCCAGCTCGGCTCTGCCGAGTACACCGAGTCCGACAACCCGTCAAAGGACTGCGGCGAGAAGCCGGAGCCGATCACGGATGCTGTTCCTTTGGACGAGGCGACCCGCGAGGCCAACGAGCACATGATGTTCCAGCCTTCCGCTACCTACACCGTCACCAACAACTACGAGCTGAACCAGTACGGTTCCGTAGATCTTGTGGAGGGTAACGAGCCGCTGTACCAGGCGACCTCCAAGGTGGCACCGGGGAAGGAAGCCCAGGACTATGAGGCCGAGAACGCCAAACGCGTAGTCACCCTCGACGACGGCGCTACGCTGAATTTCTTCCGCAACAAGGATGCGCAGAACACCCCGCAGCCCTACCTGAAGACCGCCGAGGGCATCAAGTCCCTTCGCGCCGGCGACCAGGTGAGCTTCTCCCAGCCGACGGTGCTGTCCTATGGCTTCAACAAGTGGTCCCTGCAGCCAACCTCCCAGATCACGGGCGAAACCGCGCAGGCGGATCTGCCGATCAGCTGGGAGGACTCCCGCCCCGCCGAGGAGAACGGCCCCGAAGAGGTCGGCGGCAGCCACTCCATCGCCAGCTTCAACGTTCTGAACTACTTCACCGATCTGGGTCAGGATCAAGGCAACTGCGGCTCCTACAAGGATCGCGAGGGGAACCCTGTTACCGCCGACAAGTGCGACGTTCGCGGTGCCTACTCCGAGCAGGCGTTCAAGGATCAGCAGGCCAAGATCGTCAAGGCGATCAACACCCTGGATGTTTCGGTCCTGGGCTTGGAGGAGATCCAGAACTCCGCCAAGTTCGGCAAGGACCGCGACGCAGCGCTGAAGCACCTGGTCGACGAGCTCAACGCGGCCGGTGGCAAGTGGGAGTACGTTAAGAGCCCGGCCACAGTCGCCAAGAACGAGGATGTCATCCGCACGGCCTTCATCTACCAGCCGGACAAGGTCGAGCCGGTCGGGGAGTCCAAGATCCTCGACGTAGAGGCTTTCGACCAGATCGCTCGCCAGCCGCTGGCGCAGCAGTTCAAGAACAAGGGTGCGAAGGACGAGCAGGCTTTCGTCGCCGTCGTGAACCACTACAAGTCCAAGGGCAGCGTGGCTCGCGGCGACGCGGATAAGGGAGATGGTCAGGGCAACAACGCCCAGCTGCGCGCAGAAATGTCCAGCCAGCTCGTGAAGTGGCTGAGCGAAGACGCGGACTTCAAGGACAAGCCGCAGTTCATCCTGGGCGACTTCAACGCCTACGCGAAGGAGGATGCCATCCGCCTCATCGAGGAGGCCGGCTACACCAACCTCGAGACCAAATTCGACGCCGGCCATTCCTACCAATTCGGTGGCCGAGTGGGCTCCCTGGACCACGTCCTAGCCAACGAGAAGGCCACCGAGATGGCCACCGGCGCGGACGTGTGGGACATCAACGCCGACGAGTCAGTTGCCTTCGAGTACTCTCGCCGCAACTACAACGTAGTGGACTTCTACGAGCCGAACGTGTTCCGTGCCTCGGACCACGACCCGATCAAGGTGGGCTTCAACGCCCCGGGCGCGGCCCCGCAGCCAGGCCCGGCCCCTGACGACTCGACCAACCCGGACAAGCCGGGCGGGTCCTCGGGTTCCACTGGTTCCACCGGGTCCTTGGGTGGTTCCAAGACGGAGCTCAGCGGCTCCGCTAAGGCAGGCATCATCACCACGATCATCCTGGGCATTATCGGACTGGGCGCCGCCGGTGCGGGCCTGTGGGGATGGGTGAACCACCTGATCCCGGCCAGCGCAGTGCCGAACTGGCTGCGCCCGTACCTGCCACCGCAGCGTTAAGAGCGCTGCAGGCGGGGCGCCGCAGGGCTACGTGTGCGGGGCTTAGCGCTGGAAGTCCTGGTGGCAGGACTTCATGGTGCCGCCCTGGTAGCCGCGCATGAACCAGTCCACGCGCATTTCGGAAGACCCGTGAGTCCACTTGTCAGGATTTACTTCTTGTCCGGCGCTGGACTGGATGGCGTCATCGCCAATAGAGCGAGCAGTAGTGATGGCCTGCTCGACCTGCTCCTGGGTGAGGGGCTCCAACAGAGCGTCCTCGCCCTTGTCGGCGTTCTGGGCCCACACTCCGGCGTAGCAGTCGGCCTGGACCTCCATTTTCACCGCGTTGGAATCCTCACCCGGGTTATCGTAATCGCTCAAGCCCAGGGTGCCCTCCAGGTTCTGAATGTGGTGGCCGAACTCGTGGGCGGTGACGTACATCTGCGCGAATGGGCCGTTGGATCCACCCATTTGCTTCAGCTCGTCGAAGAATGGGACGGACATGTAGACCGTCTCGTCGCCGGGGCAATAGAACGGGCCGGTACTAGCGAGGTTCGCAGAGCCACAGCGGGTGCTGGTCTGCCCCTCGGCGAGCACCAGGCCCGGCTCGCTGTACTTCTTGCCAGCCTCCTCGGGCAGAGCCGAGCTCCAGAACTGGTCGACCGACTTCGCCGTGGCCAATACACGGCAATCGTCGTTGTTGTTGGCGTCTTCGGCAGTTTTGCAGTGCTCGAAGCCTTCGCCCGTGCGACTGTTGCTGACGCCCGCACGTTGATCCGCGCTGTTGTTCCCGCTCAGCATTCCCAATCCACCGTTGAAGAGGAACACGAGAACAGCGGCAACGATGATTCCGGGAATGCCGAAGCGGCGGGCGAGGGCGCCAAAAAGCAGGCCGGTGAACAAGCCGCCACCTCCACCCTGATTGCCACCCCCACCGCCGAAGCCGAATCCGCCCCCGCCGGATCCCGTGCCTCCGCGCTGCCCACGATCGGAATAGTTGTTCAGATTGTTGTTAAAAGTCACATGTGAATCGTGCCATACCCGGGCGACGTATACACCCTATTGCAGACAAGGTAAGCTGTAAGGCCGAAAAGGCTAAAAATCGAGGAAGGACTATAGGAACGTGCTGCGCACACACCTGGCGGGCGAACTGCGCCCAGAGAATATTGGTGATGAAGTGACCCTGACCGGCTGGGTTGGTCGTCGACGCGACCACGGTGGCGTCATTTTCATCGACCTGCGCGACCGCAGCGGCGTGGCACAAGTCGTCTTCCGCGAGTCCGAGGTGGCGGAGCGTGCGCACGACCTGCGCAGCGAGTACTGCCTGAAGGTAACCGGCGTGGTCGAGGCTCGCCCGGAGGGTTCCGAGAACCCGAACCTGGCCTCTGGCGGCATCGAGGTCAACGTGTCCGCGTTGGAGGTTCTGAACGAGGCGGCGGCGCTGCCGTTCCAGATCGACGATCCATCTTCCTCCGGCGAGGTAGGCGAAGAGACCCGCCTGAGGTACCGCTACCTGGATCTGCGCCGCAAGACCCAGGGCGATGCGCTGCGCCTGCGCTCCCGTGTGAACCAGGCTGCCCGTGGGGTTCTGGCCGAGCACGACTTCACGGAGATCGAAACCCCGACGCTGACCCGCTCCACCCCGGAGGGCGCCCGTGACTTCCTGGTACCCGCACGCCTGCGCCCGGGAACGTTCTACGCCCTGCCGCAGTCCCCGCAGCTGTTTAAGCAGCTGCTGATGGTGGCTGGCATGGAGCGCTACTACCAGATCGCCCGCTGCTACCGCGACGAGGACTTCCGCGCCGACCGTCAGCCGGAGTTCACCCAGCTGGACGTCGAGATGTCCTTCGTGGACCAGGAAGACGTGATCTCTCTGGCAGAGGAGATCCTGGTGGCGATCTGGAAGGAGATCGGCTACGAGATCTCCACCCCGATCCCGCGCATGACCTACGCCGATGCCATGAAGTACTACGGCTCCGACAAGCCGGACCTGCGCTTCGACATCCAGATCACCGAGTGCACCGACTTCTTCAAGAACACCACCTTCCGCGTGTTCCAGAATGAGTACGTCGGCGCCGTCGTCATGGACGGCGGTGCTGACCAGCCTCGCCGCCAGCTGGATGCCTGGCAGGAGTGGGCTAAGCAGCGCGGCGCGAAGGGGCTGGCCTACATTCTGGTGGGCGAGGACGGCGAGCTGTCTGGCCCGGTGGCCAAGAACATCACTGACGAAGAGCGTGCGGGCATTGCCGAGCACGTCGGTGCCAAGCCGGGCGACTGCATCTTCTTCGCCGCAGGCGAGGCCAAGCCGTCCCGCGCCCTGCTGGGCGCTGCCCGTGGCGAGATCGCTAATAAGCTGGGCCTGATCAAGGAGGGCGACTGGGCCTTCACCTGGGTTGTCGACGCCCCACTGTTCGAACCGGCTGCGGATGCCGCCGCGTCGGGCGACGTGGCCCTGGGCCACTCCGCCTGGACTGCCGTGCACCACG
The DNA here is from genome assembly GCF_039907245.1 of Corynebacterium sp. c24Ua_83. NCBI lineage: Bacteria > Bacillati > Actinomycetota > Actinomycetes > Mycobacteriales > Corynebacteriaceae > Corynebacterium > Corynebacterium sp. c24Ua_83. The sequence goes on from NZ_JASBOI010000001.1 coordinate 218,755, forward strand.
CCTTTACCTCTCCGAAGCCGGAGTACCTGGATAGCTTCGACGAGAACCCGGGCGAGGCCCTGGCCTACGCCTACGACATCGTGTGTAACGGCAACGAGATCGGCGGCGGTTCCATCCGTATCCACCAGCCGGACGTGCAGGAGCGCGTGTTCAAGGTCATGGGAATCACCGAAGAGGAAGCCCGCGAGAAGTTCGGCTTCCTGCTGGATGCGTTTGCCTTCGGCGCCCCGCCGCACGGCGGCATCGCTTTCGGTTGGGATCGCATCGTCTCCCTGCTGGGCGGCTTCGATTCCATCCGCGACGTCATCGCCTTCCCGAAGTCCGGTGGCGGCGTGGATCCGCTGACCGACGCCCCGGGCGAGATCTCCGCGGAGCAGCGTAAGGAATCCGGTATCGATTTCAAGCCGAAGAAGGGCCCCAAGGGCCAGAAGGAAAAGTAGGCGAGTAGTAGTGCAATCAGTCGAGTCCACTGTCGAGGCGGCAACCCAGGTTTTGGCGAACCGCTTCGGAGGTTCACCCGAACTCAGCGATCCGCAGGATCTGGGTGGGAGTGGCTCCTCGATGGTTCTGCGCTGCCGGATTTCCGCCGACCCCTTCCTGCAGGAACGCACGGTGGTTATCAAGCAGCTGCCGCCGGAAAGCGAAGGGGACGCGGGCGCCGCGAACGCTCATGGCAGCGGCGGGGCCGGCGATGGCTCCAACGAGGGTGCCGGCGACGCAGGGGAGTTCGGCCCGGATGCCCTGGGCATGCTCCGTGAGGTCGTGGCCTACCAGTACACCAACACCCTGGCGGAGACGGTACGCCCCGGCCCTGTACTGCTGGCTTATGACATCGACCAGCGCCTGCTGGTGCTGTCGGACGCGGGCGATGGCACGAGCTTTACAGACGTGCTGACCCTGCAAGATTCCAAGTCCCGCATCGGAGCCCTGCGTAAGCTCGGCCGTTCGCTGGGCAAAATGCACGCCGCCACGTTCGGTGGCGCGCAGTCTTACTCCACCCTGATGCGCCGCCAGTGCCAGCGCCATAACATCAGCCCCGAGGTGATTGAAGAGTCCGACATCGACGTCGGCGAGCTCATTCAGTCTGGCGTGGACCTCATGATTTCCAACGGGCTGACTATCGACCCGGTGGTGCAGCGCTATGCCTCTAAGGCCGCCGAGCGGCAGAGCAAGTCCGAGTTCCTGGTCTTCACCCCCTTCGACCTGGCGCCGGACAACGTCATGCTCACGGACAACATCGTGCTGCTGGACTACGAGTGGGCCGGCTTCCGAGACGCGGCCTTCGACGTCGCCTGCGTGGTGGCGGGGTTCCCGCAGGATAATTCCACCCCGGCTTTGGATGAGCCGGAGACCACGGAGTTCCTCGCTGCCTGGCGGGCGGAGGCGCAGCAGATCTGGCCTGCAATCTCCGACGACGAGGTCTTCCACGACTGGGTCATGTCCGCGCTAATCGGCTGGGCTTTCTTGTCGCTGATCATGATGTACTACGGTCGCCTTTCCATGGCCAAGCACTCCTCGTTCGTCTTCGGTGAAGAGTCCGACAACCAGGAGGTTTCGCGCTCTATCCGCCACATGTCGGAGGAGCAGCTTGAGGATTTGGCCACGACGGTGGAGGCCATCCAGCGCTTCTCCCGCCGACGCGAGTCCAAGAGCTTCGCGGCGATCGGCGAGTTTGCGCAGGTTCTGTTGAAGGTGCTGTCGCAGCTGGGAGCCTTCCCGAACGAGCGCGAAGACTAGCGCCCGCCGACTAAAGCCGATGGACGATCTGTTTTCCCAAGGTCAGCAAGGCAACGGCGCCGATCCCACAAACGGATCCGGCGCACACTCCGCCGAGGCCTACTTTCACCCCGGCTCCCACGCCCCACTGGCGGTTCGCATGCGCCCCCGCAGCCTCGACGAGGTGGTCGGCCAGGACAAGGTTCTCGGCCCGGGCTCGCCGCTGCGCCGCCTGATCGAGGGCCACGGCGATACCTCCGTCATCCTCTACGGCCCGCCTGGCGCCGGCAAGACCACCATCGCCAGCCTCATCTCCCAGGCTTCCGGCCGCCGCTTCGAGGCCTTGAGCGCCCTGAACTCCGGCGTCAAGGAAGTCCGCGCGATCATCGAGCAGGCCCGCAAGCGCCTGGTCATGGGCGAGCACACCGTGCTGTTCATCGACGAGGTGCACCGATTCTCCAAAACCCAGCAGGACGCGCTGCTCTCCGCCGTCGAAAACCGCACCGTGCTGCTGGTCGCCGCCACCACCGAGAACCCCTCGTTCTCTGTGGTCTCGCCGCTCTTGTCGCGGTCGTTGCTTGTCCAACTTTCTTCTCTTAGTGACGCCGACATCCGCACCGTACTGCAGCGCGCTCTCGACGATGAGCGCGGATACGCCGGCCGACTGCGGGTGACCCCCGAGGCCATGGACCAGCTCGTCGCCATGGCTGCCGGTGATGCCCGCCGTAGCCTGACGTACCTGGAGGCCGCGGCCGAGGGAGTCGAGCCGGAAGGGGAGGACGGAGTGGCGGAGCTGGTGGCGTCACAAGTAAAAAAGTCCCTTAACAAGGCAGTGGCGCGATACGACCGCGACGGCGACCAGCACTACGACATCACCAGTGCCTTCATTAAATCCATCCGCGGTTCGGATCCGGACGCCGCGCTGCACTACCTAGCCCGCATGCTGGAAGGCGGCGAAGATCCGCGCTTCATCGCCCGTAGGCTGGTTATCCACGCCAGCGAGGACATCGGCATGGCCGACCCGCAGGCGCTTCAGGTGGCGGTGGCGGCGTATCACGCGGTGAGCTTCATCGGCATGCCGGAGGCACGGCTCAACCTGGCGCAGGCTACGATCCACCTGGCGACCGCGCCGAAGTCCAACGGGGTGATCGCGGCCATCAACTCCGCCATTGGGGACGTGCAGGCGGGCAAAGGCGAGGCCGTTCCGGCTCACCTGCGCGACGGCCACTACCAAGGGGCGAAGGCGCTGGGTAACGCGGTGGGATACGTCTATCCGCACGACGATCCGAAGGGCGTGGTGCCGCAGCAGTACCTGCCGGACGATCTGAAGGACGCGGTGTACTACCGGCCGACAACCCACGGCAACGAAAAGACCATTGCCGCGCGCTTGAGTAGCCTTAGGGCTATCGTTCGCTCCTTCCTGACCCGGGGGTAGAATGTACGCATTCCATTTACAGTCGACATAGAACTCTACGAGGTAAAGCCACCGTGCAAACGCATGAGATCCGCCAGCGCTTCATCGAGCACTTCACCAAGGCCGGGCACACCGAGGTACCCAGCGCATCGCTGATCCTGGACGACCCGAACCTTCTGTTCGTGAACGCCGGCATGGTTCCGTTCAAGCCCTACTTCCTGGGCCAGCAGAACCCACCGTTTGAGAACGGCACGGCGACCTCCATCCAGAAGTGCGTGCGCACTTTGGACATCGACGAGGTTGGCATTACCACCCGCCATAACACGTTCTTCCAGATGGCGGGCAACTTTTCCTTCGGCGCGTACTTCAAGGAAGGTGCGATCACGCACGCCTGGACGCTGCTGACCGATCCGGTGGAAGAAGGCGGTCTGGGCCTCGACCCGGAGCGGTTGTGGGTCACCGTCTTTACCGACGACGACGAGGCTGCGGAGATCTGGAACAAGAAGATCGGCGTACCCGAGCACAAAATCCAGCGCCTCGGCATGGAGGATAACTACTGGTCCATGGGTATTCCCGGCCCGTGCGGCCCCTGCTCGGAGATCTACTACGACCGCGGCCCGGAGCACGGCCAGGAGGGTGGCCCGATCGTCGACGACACCCGCTACATCGAGATCTGGAACCTCGTGTTCATGGAGAACGAGCGCGGCGAGGGCCTGGGCAAGGGCAACTTCGAGATCGTCGGCAAGCTGCCGAAGAAGAACATCGATACCGGCCTGGGCATCGAGCGCGTCGCCTGCATCCTGCAGGACGTGGACAACGTGTACGAGACCGACCTGCTGCGCCCCGTCATCGACGTGGCCCAGGAGGTCACCGGCGCGAAGTACGGCGCAGACCAGGCCAACGACGTGCGCTTCCGCGTGATCGCCGACCACTCCCGCACCGGTCTGATGCTGATGCTCGACGGCGTGACCCCCGGCAACGAGGGACGCGGCTACATTCTGCGCCGCCTGCTGCGCCGCATCATCCGCTCCGCCCGCCTGCTGGGTGCAACGGGGGAGACCCTGGAGAAGTTCATGGACACCGTGCGGGAGACCATGACGCCCTCCTACCCGGAAATCGCCGAGAACTACGAGCGCATTCGCGCCGTAGCTCTGTCCGAGGAGAAGTCCTTCCTGAAGACCCTGGAATCCGGCTCCCAGATGTTCGACAACTGGGCCCACGGCGCGAAGGAACGCGGCGAGGATACAGTCCCGGACGACGTTGCTTTCTCCCTGCACGACACTCACGGATTCCCGATCGACCTGACCCAGGAGATGGCCGCCGAGGCCGGTCTGAAGGTGGACATCGACGGCTTCCACGACCTGATGGCGGAGCAGAAGGCCCGCGCCAAGGCCGATAACAACGCCAAGAAGCTGGGCCACGTGGATCAGACGATCTACCGTCCATTCGTGGATAACCACCCGACCGTGTTCACCGGCTACGAGAACCTAGCTGACGAAGCTTCCGTGCTGGGCATCATCCGCGACGGCGCACTGGTGGAGACTGCCCCGGAGGGCGCTGCCGCTCAGGTGATCCTGGACCGCACCCCGTTCTACGCCGAGGCCGGCGGCCAGATGGCCGACCGCGGCGAGCTGTCCACCACCTCCGGTGCTGCCCGGGTGGAGGACGTGCAGAAGGTCGGTAAGAAGGTCTGGGTACACCACGTGACCGTCAGCGGCGGCGAGCTGGCCGTGGGGCAGAAGGTGCAGGCCACGGTGGACAAGGCGTGGCGCCACCAGGCACGCCAGGCGCACTCCGGCACGCACCTGATCCACGCCGCCCTGCGTGAGGTGCTGGGGCCGACAGCCGTCCAGGCGGGCTCCATGAACAAGCCGGGCTACCTGCGCTTCGACTTCAACTACGGCGAGCAGCTGACCGAGCACCAGCTGAACCAGATCGAGGAGATCGCCAACGGCGCCGTGGATAGCGACTACCAGGTGAACACCATCGAGACCTCCCTGGAGGAAGCCAAGGCGATGGGCGCCATGGCTCTGTTCGGCGAGAATTACGGTTCCGAGGTGCGCGTCGTGGAGATCGGCGGACCGTTCTCCATGGAGCTGTGCGGCGGTATCCACGTGGAGCACTCCTCCCAGGTCGGCCCGATCTCTGTACTCGGTGAGTCCTCCGTCGGCTCCGGCGTGCGCCGCATCGAGGCCTACACCGGCATGGATTCCTTCCGCTTCCTCAGCACCGAGAAGTCTCTGGTGGCCGGCCTGGCAACCAGCCTGAAGACCCCGAGCGAGGAACTGCCGGAGCGCATCGACGCGCTCACCGCCAAGTTGAAGGCCGCCGAGAAGCAGATCCAGCAGCTGCGCGCCCAGCAGCTGCAGGGGCAGGTAGGCCAGCTGGTAGAGAAGGCTGAGACTATCGGCGAGGTCAAGGTCCTGGCCGAGGAGCTGCCGGAAGGCGTGGCCGCAGGCGACCTGCGCACCCTCGCCATGGATGCGAAGAACCGCCTGGGCTCCGAGCCCGCCGTCGTGGTATTCGCCTCCGTGGACGGGGAGAAGGTTCCTTTCGTCGCCGCTGCGAACGATGCTGCCGTGGACAAGGGCATCAAGGCCGGCGAGCTCGTCAAGGCCTTCGGGGAGAAGGTTGCCGGTCGCGGTGGCGGTAAGCCGGCCATGGCGCAGGGCTCTGGTTCGGACGCCGCCGGCATCCCCGCCGGCATCGAGGCTGTCAAGAGCGCGCTGCGCGGATAGTCGGCCGGGGAGTTTTCGCTGATGCAGACCGAAAGGCCAGACCCAGCCACCGACCCCGGCCGTGGCCGGAGGCTCGGCCTCGACGTGGGCACCGTGCGCATTGGGGTGGCGATCTCGGATCCGGACTGCATCCTCGCCACACCCGTGGAGACCGTCCAGGCCACCGCGGACGACGCGGATGTGCAGCGCGTGGCGGAGATCTGCCGCGAGAATTTCGTGGTGGAGATCGTTGTTGGTCTGCCGGTCGCGCTGCGCGGGAACCATACACAAAGCACCCTTAATGCCGAGGAATTTGCCCGCTTGGTTAAAGATGAATTGCCGGACATTCCGCTGCGCATGGTGGACGAAAGAATGTCTACGATGGCCGCTACGCAGGCGTTTCACGCCTCTGGCGTCAATAGTAAAAAAGGCAGAAAGAAGATCGACCAGGCAGCAGCGGTACATATTCTGCAGGGGTGGTTAGACACGCGGCGGCGCGCGCTTTCCTAAAATTTACCAATTCGTGAGAAAATGACCGGCGACGCTTAACACCGTCAGGCTCAGCTTGTATCTGACGTCAAAGAGAAAACCTAAGAGTTTAACCCGGTACGAAAGGCCACACTGACCTATGGGACCGACCCGTAAAATGCAGCCGAAGTTTAGACGGCGCCGTCAGCTTGCCGCCGCGCTGGCTCTCGCTCTGGTCGTCCTCCTGATCGGTACATGTGCCTACGTCTGGTACCAGCGCGACGTTGTGGCTGTGCGCGACTACGAGGGTGAGGGTAATGGCAACGTCGTCATGGTTCGCGTGAGCCCCGGTGACTCTGTGGATAGCTTGTCAGAGCAGCTGGTGGAAAAGGACGTGGTGGGTTCCCGCCGAGCGCTGATGTCCGCTGCGGAGCGTAAGGAACCGGAGCTTCAGGCAGGCTACTACTCACTGCAAGAGCAGATGTCCGCCGACAAGGCCCTGGAGTGGCTGTCTAGCGATGAACGCCGCCGGGGCGTGGTTGACATTCCGAATGGCCTGACCCTCCATGACGTCCAGGTGGTAGACGGAGATAACCGCAAGGGTATCTTCACGTTGGTCTCCGAACAGACTTGCCAGGACGAACAAAACTGTGTGTCCGTCGAGGATCTGCAGAAGGCGGCGGCACAGACCCCGCCGGAGCAGCTAGAGATCGCTGATTGGGCTTTGGATAAGGTGAATGCGCGCGGCGATGATCCGAAGCGCATCGAGGGCTTGATTTCTCCCGGCGTGCATCTCTTCGACCCGACCAGCAGCCCGGAAGAAATCCTCAAGACTCTGCTGAAGACTTCCAAGGAGCAGTACGAAAACACCGGCTTGTTGTCTTCCGCAGAAAAGGTTGGCTTAAGCCCCTACGATATGCTGGTGGCGGCATCTCTGGTGGAGCGCGAGGCTCCGGAAGGCGACTTCGACAAGGTCGCCCGCGTGATCCTGAACCGCCTGCACGAAAGCCAAAAGCTGGAGTTCGACTCGACGGTGAACTACGACCTGAGCGAGGTTGAGGTCGCCACCACGGACGAGGATCGTAGGCGGTCGACCCCGTGGAATACCTACGCCAAGGAGGGCCTGCCGGAAACTCCGATTTCCTCGCCTGGCCTACAGGCTCTGCACGCAATCGAGAACCCGGCCGAGGGCGACTGGCTGTACTTCGTTACGGTGGACAAGGACGGTCGAACGGTCTTCAACCGCGATTTCGATGCCCACGAACGGGCTATTGAGGAATCCCGCCGCAACGGTGTGTTGGATTCGAACCGCTAGTCTTCGAGCTAAACCGCTAGCTAGCCAGAACTAGCTAGCACTGGCTAAAACTAGCCGAGACTCAAGAGCAATCTTCATAAGCAAAGGGTGAATCTGTATGTCCGCCGCAGGCCACGTGCTGTCGGTAGATGAGTTCCTGGAGACGCCCGGTATGCGCTGCGCGGTGCTGGGCAGCCCGATCGAGCACTCGCTGTCCCCGCAGCTGCACAGCGCCGGGTACGGCGCGCTGGGGCTGGAGATGGATTATTACCGCGTGGAGGCGGGGGAATCGCGCGATATTCGCCGCCTGTTGAGCGAGTCCGGCGATCAGGTCCGCGGCTTCTCCGTGACGATGCCCGGCAAGCAGGCGGCCTTGGAGTTGGCGGATTTGGCGACGAACCGTGCCCAGGAGATCGGCTCCGCCAACACGTTGGTGCCGCAGGGCGATGGCCAGTGGCTGGCCGACAATACGGACGTGGACGGTGTGACCCGCTGCCTGGAGCACCTCTACGACGGGGACACTTCCGCTCTGCAGGGTGCCAAAGCGGTGATCGTCGGCAACGGAGGCACTGCCCGCCCGGCCGTTGCAGCACTGGCGGCAGCCGGGGTCACCGAGATGACGGTACTGGCGCGTTCCGAGCGCGCCCTGAACCTGCAGGCCGTGGTGGAAACTATGGGCATGGAGTTTTCCTGGTCCCGCTTCGAGGAGGCCGACATCGCTGGGATCTGCGCCGATGCCGCCGCCGTGATCTCCACGATCCCAGCCCATGCCGCCGAGGAGCTGGCCGAGGGGCTGTGCGCGGCCGCGGGCATCGTGGACGTGATATACGATCCCTATCCCACGCCGCTGCTTTCCGCGGCCAAGGCGAAGTCGATCCCGCACGCCGACGGTCTGCGCATGCTGGCGGGCCAGGCTGAGGAACAGTTCCGCCTGTTCACGGGCCACCCGGCTCCGGAGGGGCTGATGCTGGATACCGTGCTGCGAGCCAAGGGGCAAGCCTAGTTTCTCGCCCTTGTGGATAACTTTTCGCTATCCACAGGCCGGACTTTCTCGAGGCCGTGCGCACGGGGTCTGTCCGCGCGCCTGGCTATTCTTCCGAAGCGTGAATGCATTCCAGCTTCTTTCCTGGTGGCCGCTGCTGCCTTTCGTGCCGTGGGGTATCGCCCTTTTTATTATTGACGCCCGCACCTCCCGCCTTCCGAACCATTTGACTCTTCCCGCCATACCCGCTGCCGGGTTCGTGTCCGTGCTCATCCCCGGGGCGAACGGCTGGGCTCTGCTCGGCGGGGTAGCCTGGTGGGCGGTGGCCTTCGGGCTTCCGCTGCTGCACCCTCGGCTGGCCGCCGGTGGTGGGGATGCAAAGCTCGCGCTTACGACGGGAACACTGGCCGCTATCGTCACTCCTTTGGGCGCCCTGGCCGCGATGGGTTTGAGCGGTGTGTTGCACTGCTTCCTTAGCGGTGGGCAAAGAGAAGGCGGCGATAGGGCCAGCCCCCACGGCCCGGCGATGTTGGTGGCGACGGGGGCGGTGGTGGTGGCGTCATTAATCCTCCGTTAATAATCCGGGACGTCATTGAAGCTAAGGCTGCATATGGCCTGTATCATGCTCTTTATGCTTCGTTGGACTACTGCAGGTGAATCGCACGGCCAGGCCCTTATTTCGATGATCGAGAACCTCCCGGCCGGTTTGTCGGTAACTCGGGAAGATGTTTCTTATCAGCTGGCCCGCCGCCGTCTGGGATACGGTCGCGGAGCGCGCATGAAGTTTGAGGCTGACGAGGTGACTTTTGTCGGTGGTGTGCGCCACGGCAAGACCCTCGGCAGCCCGGTTGCCGTCATGATCGGTAATACCGAATGGCCGAAGTGGACGACGATCATGTCCGCAGACCCGATCGACGAGTCCGATCCGGAGATCGCAAAGGAGATGGCCAGTGGTCGCGGTGCGAAGCTGACCCGCCCGCGACCGGGTCACGCCGATTTCTCTGGCATGGTGAAGTACGACCACGAGGAGGCACGCCCCATTCTGGAGCGTTCCTCCGCCCGCGAGACTGCCGCCCGCGTGGCCGCCGGTACTTTTGCCCGCGCCCTGCTGCGCGAGGTGCTGGGTGTGGAGGTGCTCTCGCACGTCATCAGCATTGGCCGCTCGGAGCCCTACGAGGGGCCGAGCCCGGAGTTCTCCGACCTTGAAGGCATCGACGCTTCACCGGTGCGCGCCTTCGATTCCGCAGCGGAAGAATCCATGATCGACGAGATCAAGGCCGCCAAGAAGTCCGGCGATACTCTCGGCGGCATCGTCGAGGTCGTTGTTAAGGGCCTGCCGATCGGCCTGGGCTCCCACATTTCCGGTGACGAGCGCCTGGATGCCCAGCTGGCCGCCGCCCTCATGGGTATTCAGGCGATCAAGGGCGTGGAGATCGGCGATGGGTTCGAGGAGGCCCGCCGCCGTGGCTCCGAGGCGCACGACGAGATGGAGGCAGCTGCTGGCGGTGGCGTACACCGCCTGAGCAACCGTGCCGGCGGCTTGGAAGGCGGCATGACCAACGGCGAGGAGCTTCGCGTCCGCGCCGCCATGAAGCCGATCAGCACAGTCCCGCGCGCGCTGAAGACCGTGGATATGGCCACTGGCGAGGCCGCCACGGGCATCCACCAGCGTTCCGACGTGTGCGCAGTGCCGGCTGCCGGTGTGGTGGCCGAGACCATGGTCGCCCTGGTGCTGGCCCGCGCCGTACTGAAGAAGTTCGGCGGCGACTCCGTGGAGGAGACTAAGCGCAACGTGCAGTCCTACCTGGAATACGTAGATACCCGCCTCGACTGGTCCGCTGACGCCAGCGACGTGGCCGACGGGGAAGTGGCGGACGGAGAAATCCGATGAGCCCCCGCGCGGTACTGGTGGGGCTTCCGGGCTCCGGTAAGACGACCATCGGTAAGCGCCTGGCCAACGCGCTAAACCTGCAGCTCGTGGACACCGACCACATGCTCGAGGAGAAGCTCGGCAAGACCTGCAACCAGATCATGGGCGAGCTCGGGGAGCCGGGTTTTCGCGAACAAGAGGCCATCGTGGTGGCTGAAGCCCTGCAGACCGACGGAATCGTCTCCCTCGGGGGCGGGGCAGTGGTCACCGAAAGCACCCGAAAGCTGCTCGCCGACCACACGGTGGTGTACCTCAACGTCTCCATCGACGAGGGCGTGCGGCGCACGTCCGGCTCTAACACCCGCCCACTGCTGAACGTCGCCGACCCGCGTGGCAAGTACGCGCAGCTTTTTGCGCAGCGGTCGGCGTACTACGAGGAAGTCTCCAACTTTATGGTGCGCTGCGACGGCAAGGAGCCCCGCCGCGTGGTCACCGACATTCTGATGTTCATCGAAGAAGTGCGCCTGGAGCGGCTCAACGAGCGCGATGCTTCCCACCCAACCCGGACCATTTAGTCCGGGTCCAATATTCCGGCCCCGTAATCAGAACTCACATAAGGATCCTCTCCAACCATGACCAACACACAGCCCGCAGACTTTCAGCAGCAGCGCATTAAGGTGGCCTCCCAGTCGCCCTACGAAGTGGTCATCGACCGGGGCATCGACTTCGCCACCGAGGAGATCCTGAAGGCCGCGGGAACCACGGCCAACTACCTGATCATTCACCAGCCCGCACTCGCAGACCGCGCCGCCGAGCTGTCCCAGCGCCTGACCGATGCCAGCTACGCCGCGCACACCCACCAGATCGAGGACGCAGAGTCGGCGAAGACGGCGCAGTCCGCCGCCGAGTGCTGGGATGTCTGCGCGCAAGTTGGCCTGAGCCGCGCCGATACCATCATCGGCCTGGGCGGCGGCGCCGCCACGGACCTAGCGGGCTTCATCGCCGCCACTTGGATGCGCGGGATCAAGGTCGTGCACTATCCCACCACCTTGCTGGCGATGGTGGACGCTGCAGTCGGCGGCAAGACCGGCATCAATACGCCCGCCGGCAAGAATCTGGTGGGCGCTTTCCACGAGCCCAGCGCGGTCATCGTCGACCTGGAGGTTCTGGAAACCTTGCCGGATGCAGAGATGGTCGCCGGCTCGGCAGAGATCGTCAAGGCGGGCTTCATTGCGGACACGGAGATCCTGGACATCTACGAGGCCGACCCGCAGGCCGCGCTGGATCCGCACGGCAGCTTGCCGGAGCTGATCGCCCGAGCCATCCAGGTGAAGGCCGACGTTGTGGCGGTGGACCTGAAGGAATCCAGCCTGCGCGAGATCCTCAACTACGGCCACACCTACGGCCACGCGGTCGAACACCACGAGGACTACCGCTGGCGCCACGGCCAGGCAGTTGCCGTGGGCATGATCTTCGAGGCGGAACTGGCCAAGGCGGCTGGGCTGCTGAGTGAGGCAGACGTTCGGCGTCACCGCGACATCCTTAACGCGATAGGTCTGGCGACCAGCTACGACGGCGCCGAGCTCGACGAGCTACTGGCGGCGATGGGGCGCGACAAGAAGAACAAGGGCGGCAAGATCCGTTTCGTGGTGCTCGAGCAGATCGGCAAGCCCACCCGCCTGGAAGGCCCCAGCGAGGAGCTGCTGCGCGCGGCCTACGCCGCTAGCGTGGAAGCATAAAAGGGCCGACAACCAACTAGGAGGAGACAGCGATGAATGCAGCACAGCCGCAGGCGCCGAAGGTGTGCGTGATCAACGGCCCGAACCTCAACCGCCTAGGCAAACGCCAGCCGGAAGTCTACGGCACCACCACGCTGGCCGATGTGGAGGACCTGCTGGCCCGCGAGGCGGCGTCCTTGGGCATCGAGGTAGACTTCTTCCAGTCCAACCACGAAGGCGAGCTGCTGGATCGCGTGCACCGCGCCGCCGACGAGGGAGCCGCGGTAATCATCAACCCCGGCGGCTTTACCCACACATCCGTCACGCTGCGCGACGGGCTGGCGGAGATCGCCGACGGAGCGGGCTTCGTGGAAGTTCACATCTCGAACGTGCACGCACGCGAGGAGTTCCGCCACCACAGCTACCTAAGCCCCCTGGCCAGCGGAGTGATCGCCGGCTTGGGCATCTACGGTTACGTCGCCGCCCTGCGGTTCTTCGCACAGTAGAAACTGTCGGAAGGAGAGTTGGAAGTTTATGTCTAAAGAATTTTTTGACGCCTATCGCGCCCGCCGCAACAAGGCCACCGCAAAGATCCAGGATTCTGAGCACGCAGCCTTGCTGATCAGCGACTTGAAGAATGTCCGCTACTTGACCGGCTTCTCTGGATCGAACGCGCTACTGGTAATCCGCGAGGACGGCCAGCACCTGCTACTGACGGACGGGCGCTATGACACGCAGATCCGCGTCGAGACCGGCGAGCCGGAAGACATCTCCATCGAAATCGGCGGCAAGCTGTTCGACCGTGCGGCCGAGTTTGCGGGGAAGGACTTCGCCGTGGAGCCCAGCCTGGACTACGGGCAGGCCCGGGCACTGGACAACCCGCCGGTGCTTTCCTCAGTGGTAGAGGATCTGCGCCTGGTCAAGGACGAACTGGAGATTGAGGCTCTGGCCGCGGCCGGCGAGCTGGCCGATAGCGTATGGCGCTCCTTCATCGAGGACGACGGCATCCGCGAGGGCATCACGGAGATCCAGGCGGCAGCCGAGTTGGAGTTTCAGCTGCGCACCGCCGGCGCCGACGGGCTGAGCTTCGACACGATCCTGGCCAGCGGCTTGAACGCCACTAAGCCGCACGCGGGAGTCTCCCGCGAAAGAATCGTTCCCGGCCTGGTGACCGTGGACTTCGGCGTGTACCTGGACGGCTACGCCTCCGACCAGACCCGCACGGTCTGCGTGGGCGAGCCCGACGAGCTGGCCCGCGAACTCTACGACGTGGTCTACCGCGCCCAGAAGGCCGGCGAGGCGATCCTGGCCCCGGGGGTGGCGCTGCGCAACGTGGACGCCGCCTGCCGCGACGTGATCACCGACGCCGGCTACGGGGAATTCTTCGTGCACTCCACGGGACACGGCGTGGGCCTCGACGTGCATGAAGCCCCGCGGGCAGCGGCGGGCGTCAATCCCGAAGACGAGCTAGTAGAAGGCATGACGGTAACGGTCGAACCGGGCATCTACATCCCCGGCAAGACGGGCCTGCGCATCGAGAACACGTACGTCATCACCAACGATGGGGCGCGTAGCTTCAACGTCTCGCCGACGGAACTCATCGTCGTTTAGGTTTGGGCGGCTGCTAGACTGTAGCAGCCAAAAATTTTTAATACTCGCAATCGCAATCTCAATAAGGAGACCATTCGTGGCAACCACCGCTGACTTCAAGAACGGCCTTGTGCTCAAGGTTGATGGCAAGCTGCAGCAGATCGTCGAATTCCAGCACGTCAAGCCGGGCAAGGGCCCCGCATTCGTGCGCACGAAGCTCAAGGATGTCGTCTCCGGCAAGACCATCGACAAGACCTGGAACGCAGGCGTCAAGGTGGAGACCGCTACCGTTGACCGTCGCGACATGACCTACCTGTACAACGATGGCACCAGCTTCGTTCTGATGGATGAGAAGACCTATGACCAGATCGAGCTGGCCCCGCACCTGATGGGCGACGGTGCTAAGTTCCTGCTGGAGAACACCAGCGTCCAGGTTTCCTTCCACGAGGGCGAGCCGCTGTTTGCCGAGCTGCCGGTATCCGTGGAGCTGAAGATCGAGCACACCGACCCGGGCCTGCAGGGCGACCGCTCCACCGGCGGCTCCAAGCCCGCCACCCTGGAGACCGGCGCCGAGATCCAGGTGCCGCTGTTCCTCGAGACCGGCAACGTCGTTAAGGTGGACACCCGCACGGGCGAGTACCTGTCCCGCGTAAACAACTAAGGCAGCGACTGTTTTTCACCCATGACTGAAGAACGCACAGCTGATAACAAAGCAGCTAAGGCCGCTGCCTTTAAGCGCCACGGCTCGCGCTACAAGGCGCGTCGTCGCGCCGTGGACATCTTGTTCGAGGCAGAGTTCCGCGATATCGACCCGGTGGAGATCGTCGAGGAGCGCATTTCCCTGGCTAAGGACTCGGCAAATCAGGTCAAGCCCGTACCGGAGTACACCCAGCAGATCGTGCCCGGCGTGGCTACAAATCTGGATGCGCTCGACGAGGCCATTGCGCTGCACCTGTCCAGCGACTGGCAGTTGGATCGTCTACCCGCAGTCGACCGCGCGGTGCTGCGAGTGGCGGCGTGGGAGCTGAAATTCAACGATGACGTGCCCCCGCAGGTAGCTGTGGTTGAGGGAGTTGAGCTGGCCAGCGAGTATTCCCACGATAAGGCGCCCAGCTATATCCACGCGGTGCTGGATGGCATCAATAAGGACCTGCAGCTGCAGGCGGATATGAAGATCGCCGACGCGGCCGCGGCTCAGCGAGCTGAGAATGCTGAGGGCGCTGCTGCCGACGCCGCTACAGCGAGCGATGACTTGGACGGGTTACTCGACGGAGTCGTTCAAGAGTCCGACGAAGCGTGATAGACTTCTAGTCGTCAAAAAGTAGACATCCTTTAACGGACCGCACAGAGAGGCGGGAAAGGAGGTCACGATGAACTCGACGGCTGGGGAAGCTGACGTCACCCTACTCGACGCAGATCAAGTTTCCCGTACTGTCGCGCGCATCGCGCACCAGATTATTGAAAAAACGGCGCTGGATGGAGAAGACTCCCGGCGCGTAGTTCTACTCGGCATTCCATCGGGGGGAGTGCCGCTTGCGGCCCGCCTGGCCGAAAAGATTCAGCACTTTACGGGGGTTGAAGTATTCCAGGGTTCCCTGGACATCACCCTGTATCGCGACGATTTGCGGAACACCGCCCACCGTGCGCTCAAGCCCACCAAGGTCCCCGCGGAGGGGATTGATGACGCCATCGTCGTCCTGGTCGACGACGTCCTCTACAGTGGCCGTTCCATCCGTGCCGCACTCGATGCACTCACGGACATCGGTCGGCCGTATTCCGTCCAGGTGGCGGTGCTGATTGACCGCGGTCACCGCAAACTGCCGATCCGCGCGGACTACGTGGGCAAGAACATTCCGACCGCCGCGGACGAGGACGTGACGGTGAACCTCGCGGAGCTGGACGGGGTAGACAACGTGGTGTTGACCCGCAGGCCAGGCACTGGGGAAGGAAGCAACTAAGCCATGAGGCACCTGATTAGCATTGCCGATCTGAACAAGTCTGAGATCTTAGGCCTGATGGACGAGGCCGACCGCTTCGCCGAGGCCCTCGAGGGCCGCGAGATGAAGAAGCTGCCTACGCTGCGCGGGCGCACAATCTTCACCCTGTTCTACGAGAATTCCACCCGCACCCGATCTTCTTTCGAGACCGCGGGCAAGTGGATGAGCGCGGACGTCATCAACATCTCCGCCTCCAGCTCGTCGGTGAAGAAGGGCGAGTCCCTGCGCGATACCGCGCTGACCCTGAAGGCCGTGGGTGCCGACGCGATCATCATGCGCCACCCGTCTTCCGGCGCGGCTCGGCAGGTAGCCGGTTGGTTGGACGATACGGCCATCATTAACGCAGGTGACGGTTCCAACCAGCACCCCACCCAGGCTCTTTTGGACGCCACCACGATGCGCAACCGCATCGGGGAGATTAGCGGCACGAAGGTAGTGATTGTCGGGGATATCCTGCACTCCCGCGTGGCTCGCTCGAATGCGCAGCTGCTCACAGCCCTCGGAGCGGAGGTGGTGTTCGTGGCACCCCCGACGCTGGTGCCGCTGGGTATTGAGCACTGGGGTGCGGAACCGGACAGCGTGCGCGTGAGCTACGACTTCGACAGCGAGATCGCCGACGCGGACGTGGTGATGATGCTGCGTGTGCAGGCCGAGCGCATGCACGGCGGTTTCTTCCCCTCGCACCGCGAGTACGCCACTCGCTACGGCCTTTCCCAGGCCCGCACGGAGCGTATGCAGGAGGGCGCGATCATCATGCACCCGGGGCCGATGCTGCGCGGCATGGAGATCAACTACGACGTTGCCGATGCCCCGCAGACCGTGGTGCTGAACCAGGTTACCGCGGGCGTGCACGTGCGCATGGCGGTGCTGTTCACCCTGCTAGTTGGAGAAGAGGGCTAGGCGCACATGGCACAGACGGATAAGAAGACTTTCGATGAAGGAGCTTTGACGATGACCTCCGAGTACCCGGCCACCGGCGAGCTGGCGGGCCACCCCACCGGCGCCGAGAACGCAGTGCTGCTGCGTGGCGTTTTGCTCTACGGCGAGGGGGAGAAGCAGGACGTGCTGATCCAGGACGGCGTGATCGCCGAGATCGGCGCGGACCTGGCTAGCTCTGCACCGCTGGGCGTGGAGGTGCTGGACCTGGACGGCCAGGTGCTGCTTCCTGGCCTGGTAGACATGCACGTTCACCTGCGCGAGCCGGGTCGCGAGGATACCGAGACCATTGCCACCGGCTCCGCGGCCGCCGCCCAGGGCGGCTTCACGGCCGTGTTCACCATGGCGAACACGGCACCGGTCACGGACAACCCCGCCATCGCGGAGATGGTGTGGTTCAAGGGCCAGAACACGAACCTGTGCGACGTGCACCCGATCGGCTCGATCTCCAAGGGGCTGGAGGGCAAGGAGCTCACGGAACTCGGCATGATGGCCGATTCCGACGCGAAGGTGCGCATGTTCTCCGACGACGGCAAGTGTGTCGACGACCCCCGCCTTATGCGCCGCGCCATCGAATACTCCAAGGGTATGGACGTGCTACTGGCCCAGCACTGCGAGGAGCCCCGCCTGACTGAGGGCGCCGTGGCCCACGAGGGCGAGACCGCCGCCCGCCTGGGCCTGGGTGGCTGGCCGCGCGTGGCCGAGGAATCCATCGTCGCCCGCGATGCCATCATGGCCCGCGACTATGGCGGCCGCCTGCATATCTGCCACGCCTCCACGGAAGGCACCGTGGAACTGCTGCGCTGGGCCAAGGCCCAGGACATTCCGCTCTCCGCGGAAGTCACCCCGCACCACCTACTGCTCACCGACGCGCGGCTGGAGACCTACGACGGCGTGAATCGCGTGAACCCGCCACTGCGCGAGCAGCGCGACGTGGAGGCCCTACGCGCCGCCCTGATCGACGGCACTGTCGACTGCGTGGCCACCGATCACGCCCCGCACGGCTCCGAGGACAAGTGCTGCGAGTTCGACCAGGCTCGTCCCGGCATGCTGGGCATCGAGACCTCGCTGGCGCTGATCGCCAAGATCTTCGTCATCGACGGCGACGAGGACTGGCGCTTCGTCGCCAAGGTGATGTCCGAGCGCCCGGCGGAGATCACCAAGCTGCCCGGCCACGGCCGCCCGATCGCGGTAGGGGAGCCGGCGAACCTGTGCGCGGTGGACATGAACCAGAAGTGGACGGCGCACGGCAAGGACATGGCCTCCAAGGCCAACAACACCCCGTACGAGGGAATGGAAATGCCGGTCAAGGTGACCACCACGCTGTTGCGAGGCAAGGTGACCTGCAAGAACGGCTCAGCAGTGAACTAAGTACCCACGAGTGGGCGTCAATACAAAAGAACCAAACACAACAGCTAAGAGTTAAAGGAAACAAGCACAATGAGCTACACGCCAGCAGCACTGGTTCTCGCCGACGGGAAGATCTTCCGCGGCCGCGCATTCGGCGCGACGGGCCGCACCCTGGGCGAGGCAGTATTCACCACCGCAATGACCGGCTACCAGGAGACCATGACCGACCCCTCCTACCACCGTCAGATCGTGGTGGCGACCGCCCCGCAGATCGGCAACACGGGCTGGAACGACGAGGATTCCGAGTCCCGCGGCGACAAGATCTGGGTCGCCGGCCTGGTTATCCGCGACCTGTCCCGCTCCGTGAGCAACTGGCGCGCCGACCGCAGCCTGACTGACGAGATGGAGACCCAGGGCATTATCGGCATCCAGAACGTCGACACCCGCGCCATCGTGCGCCACCTGCGCGACAAGGGCTCCGTCGCCGCGGGAATCTTTAGCGGTGACGCCCTCACCTCCGACGAGGACATGCTCAGCCAGGTGCAGGCTCAGCCGTCCATGGCGGGTGCGGACCTGTCGGCGGACGTCAGCACCGACGAGCTGTACGTGGTGGAACCGGAGGGGGAGACCAAGTACACCGTCATTGCCTACGACATGGGCATTAAGACGAACACCCCGCGGGAGTTCTCCAAGCGCGGCGTACGCAGCGTGGTCGTGCCCTCCAACACCAGCTTCGAAGAGGTGCAGAAGCTGATGGCCGAGTACAACGCCACGGGCGTGTTCATCTCCAACGGCCCGGGCGACCCAGCGACGGCCGACGCGACGGTGGAGGAGCTGAAGAAGATCCTGGCGGCCAAGATTCCTTTCTTCGGCATCTGC
The DNA here is from genome assembly GCF_039907245.1 of Corynebacterium sp. c24Ua_83. Taxonomy (NCBI): domain Bacteria; kingdom Bacillati; phylum Actinomycetota; class Actinomycetes; order Mycobacteriales; family Corynebacteriaceae; genus Corynebacterium; species Corynebacterium sp. c24Ua_83. Next base: position 237,686 of record NZ_JASBOI010000001.1, read on the forward strand.
TTCGGCAACCAGCTGCTCGGCCGCGCTCTGGGCATGGAGACCTACAAGCTGAAGTTCGGCCACCGTGGTACCAACGTGCCGGTGCTAGATCACCAGACCGGCCGGATCGACATCACCGCGCAGAACCACGGCTTCGCCCTGAAGGGCAAGGCGCTGGAGAAGTTCGACACCCCGTTCGGCGAGGCGCAGGTGACGCACACTTGCCTGAACGACGACGTCGTCGAGGGCGTGGCACTGCTGGACGGCAGCGCATTCTCCGTCCAATACCACCCAGAATCTGCAGCCGGCCCGCACGACGCAAACCCACTTTTCGATAAGTTCTTCGCGAACCTCGAGAAGAACAGCTAACGCAACAGAGCCAAGTTAAGCAACAGCCAGCAACAGCTAGTAACACCGAATTAAAGGGAAAACCAATGCCACGTCGCGAAGACATCAACCACGTACTCGTCATCGGCTCCGGCCCGATCGTCATCGGCCAGGCCTGCGAGTTCGACTACTCCGGCACCCAGGCCTGCCGCGTGCTCAAGGAAGAGGGCCTGCGCGTTACGCTGATCAACTCGAACCCAGCGACCATCATGACCGACCCGGAGTTCGCCGATAACACCTACATCGAGCCGATCGCCCCGAAGTACATCGAGAAAATCTTCCAGGAGCAGCAGGCCGCCGGCCACAAGGTCGACGCAGTCCTGGCCACTCTGGGCGGCCAGACCGCACTGAACGCTGCGATCCAGCTGGATCGCCTGGGCATCCTCGACAAGTACGGCGTGGAGCTGATCGGTGCGGACATCGACGCCATCGAGCGCGGCGAGGACCGCCAGAAGTTCAAGGACATCGTGGCGAAGATCGGCGGCGATTCCGCCCGCTCCCGCGTGTGCCACAACATGGACGAGGTCCACGAGACCGTCGCCGAGCTGGGTCTGCCAGTCGTCGTTCGCCCGTCGTTCACAATGGGTGGCCTGGGCTCCGGCCTGGCCTTCAACGAAAAGGACCTGGAGCGCATCGCCGGCGGCGGCCTGGCTGCCTCCCCGGAGGCCAACGTTCTGATCGAGGAGTCCATCCTCGGCTGGAAAGAGTTCGAGCTAGAGCTGATGCGCGACGGCAAGGACAATGTCGTGATCGTCTGCTCCATCGAGAACGTGGATGCGCTGGGCGTGCACACCGGTGACTCCATGACCGTCGCCCCGAGCATGACCCTGACCGACCGCGAGTACCAGGTGATGCGCGACCAGGGCATCGCCATCCTGCGCGAGGTCGGCGTGGATACCGGCGGCTGTAACATCCAGTTCGCCGTGAATCCGAAGGACGGGCGCATCATCACCATCGAGATGAACCCGCGCGTGTCCCGTTCCTCCGCCCTGGCCTCCAAGGCCACCGGCTTTCCGATCGCGAAGCTGGCCGCCAAGTTGGCCATCGGCTACACCCTGGACGAGGTCCGCAACGACATCACCGAGGTCACCCCGGCCGCCTTCGAGCCGACCCTGGACTACGTGATCGTCAAGGCCCCGCGCTTCGCCTTCGAGAAATTCCCCGGCGCCGACGACACGCTGACCACCACCATGAAGTCCGTCGGCGAGGCCATGGCCGTCGGCCGCAACTACATCACGGGCCTGAACAAGGTCATGCGTTCCCTGGAAACCAAGCAGGCCGGCTTCTGGACTGTTCCGGACGAGGAGTTCGCCGGCGAACGCGCCACCGACAAGCAGGCCGTGCTGGAGGACCTGAAGCGCCCGACCGAGGGCCGCATGTACGACGTGGAGCTGGCCCTGCGCCTCGGCGCCACCGTCGAGGTGGTCTACGCGGCCTCCGGCATTGACCCCTGGTTCCTGCATGAGCTCGCCGGTCTGGTGGAGTTCCGCAGTCGTCTTATCGACGCCCCAGTCTTGGACGTCGACCTTCTCCGCGAAGCGAAGTACATGGGTCTGTCGGATAAGCAGATTGCAGCGCTGCGCCCGGAGCTGGCGGGCGAGGACGGCGTGCGCGCACTGCGCTGGGCCCAGGGCATCCGCCCGGTATTCAAGACCGTGGACACCTGCGCCGCTGAGTTCGAGGCGAAGACCCCGTACCACTACAGCTCCTACGAGCTGGATCCGGCCGCCGAATCCGAGGTTGCCCCGCAGCCGGACAAGCAGAAGGTGCTGATCCTGGGCTCCGGCCCGAACCGCATTGGCCAGGGCATCGAGTTCGACTACTCCTGCGTGCACGCCGCCCTGGAGCTGTCTCGCGTGGGCTATGAGACCGTCATGGTCAACTGCAACCCGGAGACCGTCTCCACGGACTACGACACCGCCGACCGCCTGTACTTCGAGCCACTGACCTTCGAGGACGTCATGGAGGTCTACCACGCAGAGGCCGAGTCCGGCGAGATCGCAGGCGTGATCGTGCAGCTGGGTGGCCAGACCCCGCTGGGCCTGGCGCAGCGTCTGGCAGACGCTGGCGTGCCGGTCGTTGGCACCTCCCCGGAGGCCATCAACCTGGCCGAGGATCGTGGCGAGTTTGGCAAGGTGCTGGAGCAGGCTGCCCTGCCGGCCCCGGAGTTCGGCACCGCCACTAGCGTGGAGGAGGCACACGACGTGGCCGCCCGCATCGGCTTCCCGGTGCTGGTTCGCCCGTCCTACGTGCTGGGCGGACGCGGCATGGAGATCGTCTACGACGACGAGAGCCTGTCCAACTACATCCAGCGCGCCACTGAGATCACCAACGACCACCCGGTTCTGGTGGACCGCTTCCTGGACTCTGCCATCGAGATCGACGTGGACGCCCTGTGCGACGGCGAGCACGTGTACCTGGCCGGCGTGATGGAGCACATCGAGGAGGCCGGCATCCACTCCGGCGACTCCGCCTGTGCGATCCCGCCGATGACCCTGGGCGCGGAGGACATCGACAAGGTGCGCAAGGCCACCGCCAAGCTGGCTCACGGCATCGGCGTGAAGGGTCTGATGAATGTTCAGTTCGCGCTGAAGGACGACATCCTCTACGTCATCGAGGCCAACCCGCGCGCCTCCCGCACCGTGCCCTTCGTCTCAAAGGCCACGGGCGTGCAGCTGTCCAAGGCGGCCGCGCGCATCATGCTGGGCACCAGCATCCCGGACCTGATCGAGGAGGGCATCCTGCCGCACGACCGCGACGGCGGCTCCCTGCCGCAGGGCCACCCCATCGCCGTGAAGGAAGCCGTGATGCCCTTCAACCGCTTCCGCAGCCCGGAGGGCCACGTGCTGGACTCCTTGCTGAGCCCGGAGATGAAGTCCACCGGTGAGGTCATGGGCCTGGACGACGACTTCGGCACCGCCTTCGCAAAGTCCCAGGAAGCCACCGGCGACCTGCCGACCGAGGGCACCGTCTTCGTCTCGGTGGCCAACCGCGACAAGCGCACGGTGCTCCTGCCAATCCAGCGCCTGTACTCGCTGGGCTTCAAGATCCTGGCCACCCAGGGCACCGCCGCCATGCTGCGCCGCAACGGCGTGGAGTGCGAGGTCGTGGCCAAGATCTCCGACGAGCGCCGCGCCGCCGCGGAGAACACCCCGCTGGTCGATGCTAACGGCGAGCCACTGCGCACCGTGGGCGACTGGATCAAGGACGGCGACGTCGACCTGATCCTGAACACGCCGGCGGGCTCCGCCGGGGCGCGTCACGATGGTTACGACATCCGCTCTGCTGCGGTGAACATGGGCGTGCCGTGCGTGACCACCGTCCAGGGAGCCGTGGCAGCCGTCCAGGGTATCGAGGCCCTGCAGGGCGCCGAGCCGACCGTGCGTGCCATTCAGGAGGTCGATCACTCGTGACCACGAGTGCGAGCTCGGTAGGCCGCCCAACCTTCGGCGAGCGCTTCCTGGAGCGTTCCCAGGACCACGGGCAGCTCTGTGTGGGCATGGATCCGCACGTGGGCATCCTGGAAGACTGGGGCTTAAAGGCCGACGTGGCCGGACTGGAGGCCTTCAGCAAGACCTGCGTGGAGGCCTTCGCGGACGTCGCCTGTGCGGTCAAGCCCCAGGTGGCCTTCTACGAGCAGTTCGGCTCGGCCGGTTTGGCCGTGCTGGAGCGATCGATCGCGGAGCTGCGGAAGGCCGGGGTGTTGGCTATTGCCGACGCCAAACGGGGCGACATTGGCTCGACCATGGCCGGGTACGCACGGGCGTGGTTGGATCCGGATTCCCCGCTGTGCAGCGACGCTGTGACCGTATCCCCGTGGTTGGGCTTCGACTCCCTGCGCCCCGTTATCGACTTGGGTGAGCAGCACGGCAGGGGAGTGATCGTCCTGGCCGCCACATCTAACCCGGAGGCGCGGGGTCTGCAACGCTCCTGCTTTGACGGCACAGACACTAACTTGGCCCAGTACATTGTGGACCGCGTGGCCGCGGAAAACTCCCAGCATCCTGGGGCTGGCAACCTCGGCGTAGTCGTAGGCGCGACTCTGGCGGAGCCACCGCGCTTGGACGAGGTGGGCGGCATGGTTCTGATGCCGGGAGTCGGCGCCCAGGGAGGCACCATGGACGATGTGCGACGTATCGCTGGGGGAGACCAGACGGCGTCACTAGTATCGCCCAACGTTTCCCGCGGCGTACTGCGCGCAGGGCCTGAGGTTGCGGATCTGCGCAACGCCGTGGCCGAGCAGGCGGCAACGCTACGGCTCTAGAGCTGTGGCTTTCGGTCCCGTTGTTCTGATGGCCATAATCGGCCATTAGCAGGGGCTTTTGCTACTCGTCATGGATTCAGGTGTTACACTGATACACATTGTTTGAAAGCTGCTCGCGTAGCGCCCCGCCTGCACATATAGGCGGTTCGGGTGAAGCGTGTACAGTAGTCGAGAACATGAGTCCGAAAAATGAATCTCGGTGTGTCAGCTTGGCATTTTCCACCGAGAGGATTTAATATCCAGCGTTGCTTGGAATACCGTTTGGGCTCTACAGCATGCTGGTTATAGACCAGAAAAACTTTCCATCCTTTAAGACGAGAAAAATTTAACGGAGGCACCCGTGGCACTTCCCCAGTTGACCGATGAGCAGCGCGCAGCAGCGCTGAAGAAGGCAGCCGAGGCACGCAAGGCACGCGCAGAACTGCGCGAGAAGCTGAAGCGTGGCGGCACCGACCTGAAGCAGGTCCTGAAGGACGCCGAGACCGACGAGACCCTGGGCAAGATGAAGGTTTCCGCCCTGCTGGTTTCCCTGCCGAAGGTTGGCAAGGTGAAGGCCAAGGAGATCATGGAGCAGCTTGAGATCGCCGAGACCCGTCGCATCCGCGGCCTGGGTGACCGTCAGCGCCGTGCGCTGCTGGAGCACTTCGGTTTCGAGGAATAGTCTTGAGCCAGGACCTGAATAGCGGACGGATCGTCGTACTGGCGGGCCCTTCTGCGGTGGGTAAGTCCACTGTTGTGCGGCGCCTGCGCACCGACGTTCCGGACCTGTTTTTCAGTGTGTCCATGACGACCCGCGGCCCGCGACCTGGCGAAGTCGATGGCGAGGACTACATCTACGTCACCCGCGAACAGTTCGAACAGAACATTGCGGCAGACAAGATGCTCGAATGGGCGGAGATCCACGGAGGCCTACAGCTTTCCGGCACGCCGCGCGAACCCATCGAAAAGGCGCTGGCTGAATCCCGTCCGGTACTCGTCGAGGTAGACCTCGAGGGCGCGCGCAACGTCAAGAAGATGCTGCCCCAGGTGCAGACCGTCTTCCTGGCTCCGCCGTCGTGGGAGGTACTGGTTGACCGTCTGACCGGTCGCGGAACCGAGACGCAGGACGTCATAGAGCGCCGCCTGCAGACCGCGAAGGTCGAGATGGCCTCGCAGTCCGAGTTTGATCACGTGGTTGTGAACGACGACGTGGATCAGGCTGTGGCAGCCATCAGCGAGATCCTTCGCTAGCTGGCCGCAGAGGGAACAATACAGCCCATAAGCTCCAGTGACGCACACTCCAGTCCCGCGCTTTGAAGAACTAAATAAATAATCAAACAACCCACCAAAGAAAAGGTGAATACCGTGGAAAACCAGGACGTGAATGCGAACGATAGCGTGTTCGATCCTCCTGTAGGCATCACCAATCCACCGATCGACGAGCTGCTGACGAAGGTCTCCTCCAAGTACGCCTTGGTCATCTTCGCCGCTAAGCGCGCACGTCAGATCAACGACTACTTCCAGACGGTCGACGAGGGCGTCTTCGAGTTCGTCGGACCTCTGGTGACCCCGGATGTTCACGAGAAGCCGCTGTCCATCGCCCTGCGCGAGATTAACCGGGATCTGTTGGAACACACCGAGGGTTAAACCAGCTAGGCTGATTCGTTGTGAACGTTGCATCAGCTGAATTGAACACCAAGCCGCTCCGCGTCGTCATCGGCGTAGGGGGCGGCATTGCTGCGTATAAGGCCGCTCATCTGGTCCGCTACTTCACCGAGCGCGGCCACCAGGTGCGGGTGATTCCCACCCGCTCTGCACTGAACTTCGTGGGTGCCGCCACCTTCGAGGCTCTCTCGGGCCAGCCGGTGGCCACCGATGTTTTTGACGCCGTGGACAAGGTGCAACACGTCCGCCTGGGGCAGGAGGCTGACCTGATCGTCGTGGCTCCGGCCACCGCGGACCTGATGGCGCGGATCGCCCATGGTCGCGCTGATGACCTGCTGACCGCCAGCTGCCTGGTCGCCACGTGCCCCGTGGTGCTGGCACCCGCGATGCACACCGAGATGTGGCTGAACCCGGCGACCGTGGACAACGTCGCCACGCTGCGCCGTCACGGCCTAACGGTGCTGGACCCCGCCCACGGGCGGTTGACGGGTACGGATACCGGTGCGGGGCGCCTGCCGGAACCGGAGCAGATTGGCGAGCTGGCGCTCACCGTCCTAGCAGACCGCGAGGCCTTCACCCGCGACCTGGAGGGCAAGAAGGTCGTCATCAGTGCCGGTGGTACGCACGAGCCCCTGGATCCCGTTCGCTACCTCGGCAACGCCTCTTCCGGCCGCCAGGGCTACGCGCTAGCGGAGGTTGCCGCCCAGCGCGGCGCCGAGGTCACCCTGGTGGCCGGTGTCACCGAGAATCTGCCCACTCCCATCGGCGCTGAGGTGGTGCGGGTGAAGACCGCCCGCGAGATGCAGCAGGCCGTCATGGAGCACGCGCCAACCGCCGACGTCGTGGTCATGGCCGCGGCTGTGGCCGACTACCGTCCCGCAGAGGTGGCGGGGTCGAAGATGAAGAAAGGCTCGGAGGCCGACCTGTCCACCATCCAGCTGACCGAGAACCCGGACATCCTCGCGGGCGTGGTTGAGGCGCGCAGGCGGGGAGACGTGGCGTCCACAACAAAGATCGTGGGCTTCGCGGCAGAAACCGGCGACGAAAACAGCACCCCGCTCGACTTCGCCCGCAAGAAGCTCGAGAAAAAGGGCTGCGACATGCTGATGTGCAACGCAGTGGGCGACGGCAAGGTCTTCGGCCAGCCGGATAGCTCGGGCTGGATCCTGCGCCCGGACGGTGAGGTCATCGACGTGCCGCAGGGGCCAAAGACTGGGGTCGCTGCCGCTATCTGGAAGGCCGTGTGCGAGACTCTCTAGGCAGCTACGTGACAAATACAGACAGCTTGGTCTAGTATGTGTCCATTGACTTAAAAGTCTTCAGTAATTCAAACGTATAAAAGGAAGATCCACGTGTCTTTGCGCCTGTTTAGTAGCGAGTCCGTCACCGAAGGGCACCCCGACAAGATCTGCGACGCGATCTCCGACAAGATTCTCGATGCGCTGATTGCCAAGGACCCCGAGGCGCGCGTGGCCGTTGAGACCGTCGTGACCACCGGCCTGGTGCACGTCGTCGGCGAGATTCGCACCACCACCTACGTAGAGATCCCCGCGCTGGTGCGCAAGACCCTGCTGGAGATCGGCTTCAACAGCTCCGACATGGGCTTCGACGGCTCCACCTGTGGTGTCAGCGTGGCCATCGGCGAGCAGTCCCAGGAGATCGCCCAGGGTGTCGATACCGCCCTCGAGCACCGCTCGCACGACGCGGAAGGCGGGACGGAGCTGGACGAGATCGACCGCCTCGGCGCCGGCGACCAGGGCCTGATGTTTGGCTACGCCACCAACGAAACCCCGGAGTACATGCCGCTGCCGATCGCGCTGGCACACCGCCTGTCCCGCCGCTTGACCGAGGTGCGCAAGAAGGGCATTGTCCCGCACCTGCGCCCCGACGGCAAGACCCAGGTGACCTTTGCCTACGACGCGGAAGGCGCCCCGGTGCGCCTGGATACCGTAGTGGTCTCCACGCAGCACGACGCGGGCATCGAGCAGGAGTGGCTGCACGAGCAGATCCGCACTCACGTCGTCCAGCACGTGCTGGACGAGGCGGGCTTGAGCGGCAACCTGGCGGACACCGACTACACGCTGCTGGTGAACCCCTCTGGCTCCTTCGTGTTGGGCGGCCCGATGGGCGACGCGGGCCTGACCGGCCGCAAGATCATCGTGGACACCTACGGCGGTATGGCCCGCCACGGTGGCGGCGCGTTCTCCGGCAAGGATCCAAGCAAGGTGGACCGCTCCGGCGCCTACGCCATGCGCTGGGTTGCCAAGAACATCGTCGCCGCCGGCCTGGCCGACCGTGCGGAGGTGCAGGTGGCCTACGCCATCGGCCGGGCGACACCGGTGGGCCTATACGTGGAGACCTTCGGCACCGAGAAGGCGCCGGTCGAGGCGATCCAGGATGCCGTTCGCCAGGTGTTCGACCTGCGCCCGGCCGCGATCCTGCAGGAGCTGGATCTGAAGCGTCCGATCTACGCCCAGACCAGCGCCTATGGCCACTTCGGCCGCACCGACTTGGACCTGCCGTGGGAGCGCACGGACCGGGTGGAGGCGCTGCAGAAGGCCGTCGCCGCCGCTCAGCAGGCCCAGCAGGCTCAGTAGTTTAAGCAGGTTTAAAGCACAGTGGACCAGCCCGTCGCCCGCGTACTGCCGATGCTCGGCGTGCCACACCTCGACCGGCTTTTCGACTACGCGGTGCCTGCAGACATGGACGCGCATGCCCAGCCGGGTGTGCGCGTCCGCGTTCGTTTCTCCGGCCGGTTGGTCGATGCGTTCGTCATCGAGCGCCGCCGCCGAAGCGACCACCCTGGCGAGTTGCGCCAGCTGGAGCGCGTGATCAGTCCCATCGAAGTGTTGCCGAAGCCCCTGTGGGAGCTCGTGAACACGCTCGCCGAGCGCTACGCGGGCGTGCGTTCGGACATCTTGCGTTCCGTCGTGCCATCCCGCCACGCTTCGGCGGAGAACGCTGGGTTGTTCGCCGACGGCGCAGCCTGGGAGGACCTCGGGGCCAAGCTCCAGTCGGTCGAGCAGGCCGCCACCGATTCCTACGCTGCCGCCGAGGAGGCTTTGGCGCCCTATACTCACGGCGCGGCGTACCTGTCCGCGCTCGTCGAGGGCAAGGCTGCGCGCGCTTGTTTATTGACGCCCCCAGGCCGCGACATCCCCACCCTCATCGCGGCCATCACCGCCGCCGTGGCCTGGAATACGCAGGGGAGCGTACTGGTGGTGACTCCCAACCAACGTCTGGTGGATCGACTGGTGGCGGGGCTGAAGGAGCACATGAACCCCGCCCAGGTGATGGAGCTAACGGCACAGGTGGGGCCGAATGCGCGCTACCGCCGCTACCTCTCAGTTCTCGCGGGCCAGGCGCGCGTGGTGGTGGGCACACGCTCTGCGGCGTTGCTGCCCGTTGTCGCGCCCCGACTGATGGTTCTAATAGGCGAGGCTGACGACAACCTGGTGGATCCTCGCGCCCCGTACATTCACGCGCGGGAGGCGCTGGCGTTGCACGCGCAGCGCACCGGGGCGGGGTTATTGATCGCCGGGGTGCATCGCTCGGCCGAGGTACAGCAGTGGGTAGATAGCAGGTTGGTGTATCCGCTGCTTCCTACGCGGGAGGTTCTGCACGATGCCATGCCGTGGATCCGCGGCCTGGGGGAGACCGATAGTGCGACGGAGCGGGAGCTTCACGCGCCCGGGGCGCGCATTCCCTCCATGGGCTTCGAGGCGCTACGCGAGTGCGTGGATAACGGCGTGCCCGCGTTGGTGCAGGTTCCACGGCGGGGATACGCGCCCGCGCTGGCGTGTGCGAAGTGCCGTACGCCCGCCCGCTGCCGGCACTGCAACGGGCCTTTGGAGTTGCCCACGAGCGCCGAGGCCGCCCCGCCGCGCTGCCGCTGGTGCGGGCTGACCGCCGGGCTGTTTACGTGTTCCGATTGCGGCAACCACAGCGTGCGACTGTCCGTGATTGGCCACGACCGGACGGTGGAGGAGCTGGGGCGGGCATTCCCCGGGGTGCCGATCATCGCCAGCGGCGGTAAGAACGTGATCGATAACGTCCGGCTGCGCAAAAGTATCGTCGTGGCCACACCCGGTGCAGAACCTACCGTGGAGGGTGGCCTGTATGGCGCCGCGATCCTGGTGGATCCGTGGATCCTGCTGGGCAGGCAGGATCTCCGCGCCGCGGAGACCGCGCTCCGGCACTGGATGGAGGCCGCCGCCCTCGTCGCCCCGCGGAGCCAGGGCGGCAAGGTGGTCTTCGCCGGGGCTGCGAACCTGCCGACGGCTCAGCAACTGATCCGCTGGGATCCCGTCGGATCTGCGCGCGGGGAGCTGGCGCACCGGGCCGAGGCCGCCTTCCCGCCCGCCTTTAGCGTGGCCGCGATCGACGGCACCACCGCTGCCATCGAAGCGCTCGAGGCGGCGTGGGACTTGCCCGAAGGCGCGGAGGCGCTGGGTCCGGTGGAGCTGCCGCCCGGCGTGCGACTGCCCGCGGGGATCGACCCTCACGACCCACAGGCCAGAAAGTCCGCACGCAGGCTGCTGGTGCGCGTGCCCGCCGACCAGCGGATAGCCCTCGGCCAGGCCCTGCGCAGCGCGCAGTCGGTGCGGACCATCCACCGGGGCTCTCGAGCTGCCCAACCGGAGGCCCTGCGGGTTGTCATGGATCCCGTGCGCATCGGTTAGGGTTAATAACCATGACCGTGCTTAACATGCGCTACTTCGGGGACCCGGTTCTCAAGACCGTGGCGGACCCCGTCAAGCCAGAACAGATCCAGGATGCCGGAACCCGGCGGCTGGTCGAGGACATGCTGGAAACCATGGATCACTACGGGGGAGTGGGCCTGGCCGCCAACCAGATCGGCATCACCCGCCGCATCTTTGTTTTCGATTGCGACGGCGACCGCGGCCACGTGATTAACCCCACCTGGGAGGCCGTGGGCGACGAAACCCAGACCGGCGGCGAGGGCTGCCTTTCCATCCCCGACGTCCACGGAGACGTCACCCGCGCCCAGCGCGTGCGCCTGCGGGGCGTGACCGTCGACGGCGAGCAGGTAGACCGCGAGGTCACGGACCTTATGGCCCGGTGCGTGCAGCACGAAACCGACCACCTGGACGGCGTTCTGTTCATTCAGCACCTCTCGGCTGAGCAGCGCCGCGAAGCAATGAAGCAGATCCGCGAATCGGAGTGGTTTAAGCAGTGAAGATCGTCTTTGCCGGAACCCCGGAACCAGCCGCCGTGGCCCTCGAGCACCTCATCGCCGATGAGCGCATCGAGGTCGTTGCGGTGGTTACCCAGCCGGACGCCAAGCGGGGCCGCGGCCGTAGCCTGCGTCCATCGAAGGTCGCGGAGGTCGCCGAGGAGGCCGCCATCCCGACCTACAAGTGGCCGAGTCTTAAGGCCGGAACCGAATCTGGTGACGAGGCCCGGGCCGTTCTGAGCGACCTCGCAGCGCAGGGGGTAACCGCAGCCGCCGTCGTAGCCTACGGAAACCTGATCCCCAAGTACATCCTCGACGTCTTTGAGCACGGCTGGGTGAACCTGCACTACTCGCTGCTCCCACGCTGGCGCGGTGCCGCGCCCGTGCAAGCCGCCCTGGCGGCGGGCGACGAGACCACTGGCGCCTCCATCTTCCGCATCGAGGAAGGCCTGGACACCGGGCCTGTCGCCGCCCAGCTGACACAGACGATCGGCCTGGAGGACACCGCCGACGACCTGCTGGCCAGCCTGACCTATGCCGGCCGGGAACTGCTGGCCGATACGCTCGTCGCCATGGACGAAGGCACGGCCGAGCTTTCCCCGCAGGAAGATTCGCAGGCCACCCACGCACCGAAGATTCACCCCGCGGACGCGCAGATTGACTGGTCTCAACCGGCCGAGGTGATCCAGCGTGTCGCCCGCGCCCACACCCCGGCACCCGGTGCGTGGACCTTGCTGGACGGCCAGCGATACAAGATCGGCTTGCTGCTGCCCGGTGACACAGCAGAGTTTGCTGGGCTTGGCGCTGGCGAAGTGGTGGCGTCACCAAAAAAGGTTTTTGTCGGCACCGGCACCGACCCGCTAGAGATCACCCGCATCCAGCCTCCGGGCAAGAAAATGATGGAAGCCGCAGCGTGGGCGCGCGGCCAGCAAGAGCTGCTGGCAGGCCGCCCGACGTTTAGCGCGCAGGAGACGGGGGAGTAGGGCCATGGGAGGCTTCAGGTCTCGTTCCGAATCCGCCCGCAGCGGCGAGGGGCAGCGCAAGAAGGCGACGGGCTACCAGCAACGCCGCCCCGAGCACAGGCAGCGAAAGAGCAGGTCGCGGGGATCCGGAGACAAGGTGCGCGACGTGGTTTTCGGCGTGCTGCGCGATGTCACGGTCGACGGTGCTTTCGGCAACCTCGCACTGCCCAAGGCGCTGCGGGAGTCGGGTATCAAGGGGCGTGACGCCGCGTTTGCGACCGAGCTGACCTATGGCACGCTGCGGGCGCGGGGGTTGCTGGACGCGATCATCGAGGACGCCGCCGGGCGCAAGATCGAGAAGATCGATTCCGTGGCCCTGGACGCTCTGCGCCTGGGCGCGTACCAGATCCTGCGCACGCGGGTGGAGAACCACGCCGCGGTGAACACCTCGGTGGAGTTGGTGAAGGCCTTCAGAGCAGGCCAGGCCTCCGGGTTCGTCAACGGCGTGCTGCGGGCGCTGACGCGCAAGAAGCCGGAGACGTGGATCGAGCGCGTGGCACCCGGCGACAGCCTGGCCGACCTAGCCCTCCGTAACGCGCACCCCGAGTGGATCGCCGAGGTCTTCGCGGAAGCGCTGGGCGTGGACCCCGCGACTGATGCCGGCCGCGCCGAGCTCGAGCGCGCCCTGGCTGCCGACGACGCCCGCCCGATCGTGCACCTGGCCGCCCGCCCCGGGCAGATCAGCGGCGAGGAACTGGCGCTAATCACCGGCGGCACGGAGGGCAAGTTCTCGCCCTACGCGGTCTACCTGGACGAGGGCGCCCCAGGCGAAGTCGCCCCTGTGCGCGAGGGGATGGCCAGCGTGCAGGACGAAGGCTCCCAGCTGATCGGCTTGGCCACCACCCGCGTTCCCGTCGCCGACAATCTGCCCGCTCGCTGGCTGGACTTGTGCGCGGGCCCGGGCGGCAAGACCGCCTTCATCGCCTCAGTGGCCATGTCGGAGCAGGCCACCGTGGATGCAATTGAGATCGCAGATCACCGCGCCAAGCTGATTGAGCAGACGACTCGCGACCTGCCCGTGCGCGTGCACGTCGGCGACGGCCGGAAGCTGGAATCCATCGGCCTGTATGCCCCGGAGGGCGGATTCGCGCGCGTGCTTATCGACGCACCCTGCTCCGGCCTGGGGGCGCTGCGCCGCCGCCCGGAGGCTCGCTGGACCAAGGATCCGCAGGACGTCGCCCCGCTGGTCACGCTGCAACGAGAGCTGCTGGTCAGCGGCCTTGCGGCCACCGCCCCCGGCGGCGTGGTGATCTACTCCACCTGCTCGCCGCACCCCAAGGAAACCTCGGAGGTCGTCCGCTCCGTCGCGGCCCGCACGGGCGCGGAGATCCTGGACGTCACCGAGCTTCTACCCGAGCTGGCAGAGACGAACACCGCCCAGACCGCACCATTCGTGCAGCTCTGGCCGCACATCCACGGCACGGACGCGATGTTTTTCGCCGCCCTGCGCCCCGCCAACAACGGTACAAACACAAGCATTAGCACTAGTACTAGCCAAGAGTGAGGAAGCCCAACCCATGTCCGATTCCCGCACCCCGCTGATCGCCCCATCCATCCTCGCCGCCGACTTCGCCAATCTGGCCCAAGAGGTTGCCCGCGTGCCGAACGCCGACTGGTTGCACATCGACGTGATGGACAATCACTTCGTCCCGAACCTCTCCTTCGGCCTGCCCGTGGCCAAGTCCCTGCTGGCGCACACGGACAAGCACCTGGACGTGCACCTCATGATCGCGAACCCGGAGAAGTGGGCGGAGGACTACGCCGACGACTTCCAGTCCGTGACCTTCCACCTGGAGGCCGTCGCGGACGTCGATACCGCCATCGCTCTGGCCGATAAGCTGCGCGGTCACGGCACGATGGCGGGCATCTCCATCAAGCCCAACACCCCGGTGGAGCCGCTGCTGGACCACCTGGATCGCTTCGACCTCGTGCTCGTCATGAGCGTGGAGCCCGGCTTCGGCGGCCAGAAGTTCATGCCCGAGGTACTGGACAAGGTCCGCAAGCTGCGCAGCCGGATCGATGCCGACGGCCTGGATACCCTCATTGAGATCGACGGTGGCATTGGGGCTGAGACCGCCGCCGAGTCCGCCGCCGCGGGCGTGGACGTGTTCGTCGCCGGTTCCAGCGTGTTTGGCAAGCCGGACCCCGCCGCGGCGGTCGATGAGATCCGCGCCAGCGCCAAGTAGCTCTATGGATCTTTCTCTTTTTTCTGACGCCCACAGTCTCGGCTGGCAAGCGGCCCAGCTAGCCAGCCCGAACCCGCCGGTGGGCGCGGTGATCGAGGATTCCTCCGGGCAGGTGGTGGGCCGCGGGTTCACGCAGGCCCCCGGCGGGGCGCACGCGGAGGTCGGCGCCCTGCAGCAGGCAGGGGAGAAGTCGCGGGGTGGCCGGGCGATAGTCACCCTGGAGCCCTGCAACCACACTGGCCGCACTGGCCCGTGCGCAGAGGCCCTCATCCGTGCCGGCATACAGCGGGTGGACTTCCTTTTCGCGGACCCAAATCCAGCTGCTGAGGGTGGCGCCGCCACGCTCCGCGCCGCGGGCGTGGAGGTTCACGGCCCCTATTTGCCGCATCCGACGGCCAGCGATGAAGCAAAGCTGCCCGCGTGGTCGGAGATGTACAGCGTGGAGCCCTGGTTGATTTCCGAGGCCCAGCAGCGCCCGCACGTGTGCCTGAAAATGGCCTCCACGCTGGATGGCCGGGTGGCCGCAGTGGATGGAACCAGCCAGTGGATCACCGGCGAGCCAGCGCGCGTGGCGGTGCACGAGGATAGAACCCGCCGCGACGCGATCCTGGTGGGCACCAGAACCATTGCGGCGGATAACCCGCGGCTGACCGCCCGCGATGCTGACGGGCGGCCCTTCCCCGAGGAGCTACAGCCGCTGCGGGTCATCATGGGGACTAGCGACATTCCCGCAGAGGCGGCGGTGTTCGCCGCGCCCGGGCACGCCCTGCATCTGCCAACCCGCGACGTGCACGAAGTACTGGCGGAACTCTGGAAGCGCGAGGTGCGCACCCTGTTGGTGGAAGGCGGAGCTCAAGTAGCCGCAGCGTTTGTGAAAGCCGGCGTAGTGGACGAGGTTCAGTACTACGCGGCCCCGGCGGTATTGGGGGCGGGGGTGGCGTCACTAAGCGATGGCGAGAACCGCCTCGGCCAAACGATCGGGGACATCCGCCGCTTCGTCCCGCGTGAGCTGCAGGTTTTCGGCCAAGACCTGCGCTGGACGATGACCACGCCCGGGCGCACCCCCTGATACTGGGATCAACCCACAGTGGGATAATGTGTATGTAATCACATACACAAAATTTAAGGAGCGCGTATGTTCACCGGGATCATCGAGGAGGTCGGGCGGGTAGCCGCGATCGAAGAAGCCGGGGATTCTTTAAGGATGCGCTTCACCGCACCGGGTGTGCTGGTAGACGCTAAGCGCGGCGATTCCATCGCCATCAACGGCGTGTGCCTGACCGTGGCCGAGCTTGCGCCCGAGGAGTTCACCGCCGACGTGATGCAGGTGACGCTGGACTACAGCGCCTTAGGGCACGTTTCCGTCGGCGACCGGGTGAACGTGGAACGCGCCATGGCCAGCGGCCAGCGCTTCGGCGGGCACATCGTACAGGGCCATGTGGACGGCACAGCGACCCTGCGGGAGCGCCGCCCCTCGGAGCACTGGGAGGTGTTTCGCTTCCAGCTGGAGGATCCCCAACTGGCGCGCTACGTGGCCAAGAAGGGTTCCGTGGCGATCAACGGCACGTCGCTGACCGTGGCGGAGGTGGCCGAAGCAGGCGGGACTAGCCCGGCCGAGGCGTGGTTCGAAGTTTCCCTGATCCCGACCACCCTGGCGGACACGATGCTGGGGGATCTGAACCCGGGCGATACGGTGAATGTGGAATGCGACGTGCTGGCAAAGTACGTCGAGCGGCTGGCACAGCACGGCGCGCAGGATAATCAGTAAAAGGCATAGAGGGCATCAATGAGCACGAGCGAAACTAGCGAACCCCAAGACATCGAACTGGATTCCGTGGAGCGCGCCATCGCTGACATCGCGGCGGGCAAGGCCGTGGTGGTCGTCGACGACGAGGACCGGGAGAACGAGGGCGACCTCATCTTCGCCGCGGAGCTGGCCACCCCGGAGCTGATGGCCTTCATGGTGCGCCACAGCTCTGGCTATGTGTGCGTGGGCATGGATAGCGCCGACTGCGACCGCCTGGGGCTGCCGCCGATGGTGGCCCGCAACGAAGACGTCCGCGGCACCGCCTACACCGTGACTGTTGACGCCGCCGAGGGCGTGGATACCGGCATCAGCGCCACCGACCGCGCCCGCACCGTGCGCCTGCTGGCCGACCCTACGTCCACCGCCGCCACCTTTAACCGCCCCGGTCACGTGGTGCCGTTGCGCGCCAAGCGCGGGGGCGTGCTCGTGCGCCAAGGCCACACCGAGGCCGCGGTGGATCTGGCCCGCGCGGCGAACCTGGCGCCGGCCGGCGCGCTCTGCGAGATCGTCTCTGAGGAAGATCCCACGACCATGGCCCGCCTGCCGGAGCTGCGCCGCTTCGCCGACGCACACGACCTGGCCCTGATCAGCATCGAGCAGCTTCAGGACTGGCGCCGCCACCACACCCAGACTCTCGAGCGCGCCGTGGAAACCCGCCTGCCGACCGTCCACGGCAACTTCCGGGCCATCGGCTACGTCAACATCATCGACGGCACGGAACACGTGGCGCTGGTCAAGGGCGATGTGAGCGCAGCCAACGAGGAGCCAGTTCCGGTGCGCGTACACTCCGAGTGCCTGACCGGCGACGTCTTCGGTTCCCGCCGCTGCGACTGCGGCGACCAGCTTTCCGCCGCCCTGGACTACATCGAGGCCAAGGGCCGGGGAGTGGTCATCTACCTGCGCGGCCACGAAGGCCGGGGCATCGGCCTGCTGCCGAAGCTGCGCGCCTACGTGCTGCAGGACGAGGGTCTGGATACCGTCGACGCAAACCTGGAGCAGGGCCTTCCGGTGGACGCCCGCGAGTACAGCGCCGCCGCGCAGATCCTCAAGGACCTGCAGGTGCAGGCGGTCGCGCTGATCTCCAACAACCCGGACAAGATCCACGACCTGGCCAGCCACGGCGTGAACGTGACCAAGCGCATCCCGGTGGAGCTCAACGCCAACGAGGACAATGTGGTGTACCTGCGCACGAAACGCGACCGCATGGGCCACCAACTCGATACCCTGGACTAGAACCCACTAGAAGAAAGAAGGAGCCCGGTAACCGTGGCACATAACGGAGTCGCCGACGTCCAGCTCAAGGCCGGTTCTGCCTATGGCATGACCGTGGCCGTCATCAGCGCATCCTGGAACGCCGACATCACCGACCAGATGCACGAGCACTCGATCGCCGCCGCCAAGGAGGCCGGGGCGCAGGTCTCAGAGTGGCGGGTCGCCGGGGCACTGGAGCTGCCGGTTGCCGTCGCCGCGGCATGCAAGCGTTTTGACGCCGTAGTGGCGAACGGCTGCGTGATCCAGGGGGAGACCGAGCACTTCCGCGTGGTTTGCGATGCCGTCACCTACGGCCTGACGCGGGCGGGCATGGACTCGGGAACGCCCGTTGGCAACGGCGTGCTGACCGTCGACACCCATGAGCAGGCGGTGGACCGTGCGGGTGGCGTCGATGCGAAGGAGGACAAGGGGCGCGACGCAGCGGTCGCCGCTATCCACACCGCGCTGGTGCTACGCCAGATCGAGCGTGGCGTTTAGGGGCTACCACCCCGGACAGAGTAGGGTGGATTGCCGTGAGCGATAAGGAGAATTGGGAGCTTGAAGTATCCTCGCCCTTCTTGAAGAAGCTGGCGTGGATTCTGGTCGTGCTGATCATGACGGTGCACATCTTCATGGCCATCGTCGTGGCCGTGGGCGATACCGGCGTGACGGTGACGAAGGCCGACCAATGGGGGTTCATCGGCATCGGCCTGGTCTTCTCTTTCGTAGCGTTATCCCTGCTGCGCCCGCACGTCAAGGTGAACAGTGAGGGCGTGGAGGTGCGCAACATCGTGAACGGGCAGTTCTACCCGTGGGAGATCATCCACGGGCTGTCCTTCCCGCAGGAGGCCAAGTGGGCCCGCCTGGAACTGCCCGACTTTGAGTTCGTGCCGATGATGGCGCTGAACATCTACGACAAGCAGCTGATCGCCCAGCGTGTAGAGGACTTCCGCCAGCTGGAGGATCGCTACATGCCTTTCGATGACTAGCGTTTCCTACCGCCCCGAACCCGGCAGCATCCCCACCGACCCGGGGGTTTATACCTTTCGGGACGCCCACGAGCGCGTCATTTACGTCGGCAAGGCCAAGAACCTACGCGCCCGGCTGTCCAACTACTTCCAGGATCTCGACCAGCTGCACCCGCGCACCCGGGCGATGGTGCAGTCCGCTAGCCACGTGCAGTGGACGGTGGTTTCCAGCGAGCTGGAAGCGCTGAACCTGGAGTACACCTGGATCAAGCGCTTCAACCCCCGGTTCAACGTGATGTACCGGGACGACAAAACCTATCCCATGCTGGCGATCAGCGTGAAGGAGCAGATCCCGCGCGCATTCATGTACCGCGGGCCCCGGCGCAAGGGCGTGCGTTACTTCGGGCCGTACCCCAAGGCGTGGGCGATTCGGGAGACCCTCGAGTCGCTGACGCGCGTGTTTCCGATCAGAACGTGCTCGGCTGGGGTGTATAGGCGTCACGAAGCATTGGGAAGACCCTGCCTCCTGGGCTACATCGATCGCTGTAGTGCCCCGTGCGTGGGCAAGATCACCCCGGAAGACCACCGCGCGCTGGTGGATCAGTTCTCCAGCTTCCTGGCGGGCAACACCGAGCCCGTGCTGCGCAGGGTGCGTAAGGAAATGGAGCAGGCCAGCGAGAACCTGGACTTTGAACGCGCCGCATCCTTGCGCGACCAGCTACAGGCCATGCAGAAATCCATGGAGCGGCAGGCGGTGGTGTTCTCCGACAACACGGACGCCGACCTGATCGCCTTCGTGGCCGACGAACTGGAGGCCGCGGTGCAGATCTTCCACGTCCGCGGCGGCCGGATCCACGGCCAGCGTGGCTGGGTGGTCGAGCGCGAGGACTTGAGCGAGGAGAAACTGGTCGCGGACTTCATCACCCAGTTCTACGGCGAGACCGCGGAGCTGGCGAAGGCGACGGAGACCCAGGTGGGAGGTGCCTCCGGCCCGGAGGTGGACCGGGACCTTGCCCGCGCCATCAACCCGGCCGCCGCACAGGACCTGGGCGACCTGGTGGGTGACGTGCAGGTAACACCCGTGCCCCGCGAAATTCTGGTCCACGCGATGCCGGAAGATGCCGACGACCTGGCAGCGTGGCTGACAAGCCTGCGCGGCTCCAATGTGCAGATCCGCGTGCCTCAGCGCGGCGACAAGAAGGCGCTGATGACCACCGCGGAGACGAATGCCACGCAGGCGCTGGCGCAGCACAAGCTGAAGCGTGCGGGCGACATCACGGCTCGTTCGGCGGCGCTCAAGGAACTGCAGGAAGCACTGTGGATGGACGAATCCCCGCTGCGCATCGAGTGCACCGACATCTCCCACATCCAGGGCACCGACGTGGTGGCCAGCCTGGTGGTCTTCGAGGATGGCCTGCCGAAGAAGGCCGACTATCGCCGGTACAAGATCCGCGACGCAGCGGGTGACGGGCACTCCGACGACGTCGCCAGCATCGCAGAGGTCGTGCGCCGTCGATTCAAGCGCTATCAGCAGGACAAATCCGCGGTGCCCGCGGGCGACGATGCGGGCGATCTGCTGGAAGGTGAGACGGAGCTGGAAGACAGCGCCCCGGAAGGCACGGACCCAGCAGCCGAGAAGCGCAAGTTCGCCTACCCGCCGCAGCTTTTCATCGTGGACGGCGGCCTGCCGCAGGTAAACGCCGCCCAGGAGATGCTCGACGAGTTAGGCGTGAACGACGTCACCCTGGTGGGCATCGCCAAGCGCCTGGAGGAAATCTGGGTGCCGGGGGAGGAGTATCCGATCATCGTACCCCGCAACTCTCCCGCGCTATACCTGGTGCAGAACCTGCGCGACGAGGCGCACCGCTTCGCCATCACGTTCCACCGCCAGCAGCGCAGCGCCCGCATGCGCCGCAGCAAGCTGGACGATATTCCAGGGCTGGGACCGAAGCGCCGCAAGCAGCTGGTCAAGGAGTTCGGCTCCGTGGCGAGGGTCAAAGAAGCCAGCGTGGAGGACATTGCCGCGCTGCCGGGCTTTGGCCCCAAGTTGGCGCAACTCATTCACGATGCGCTGAATGCTGGGTAGGATCGGGGACATGAGCGCATCAACGCAGCAAGAGCCCAGTTTGATCCTTATTACGGGCATGTCTGGGGCGGGGCGTCGAGCCACTGCCGCAGCCCTGGAGGAGCTCGGGTGGTACGTCGCAGACAACCTCCCGCCCGAGCTCATTGTGCGCATGGTCGAGCTCAGTTTCTCTGAGGATTCGCCGATCGAGAAGCTGGCGATCGTCACCGACGTGCGCTCCCGCGACTTCGCCGGCAACCTGACCAGCGTGCTGCATGACCTGCACACCGGGGGCCGGCGCCCGACGGTGCTGTACCTGGATGCCACCGACGAGGCGCTGATCGCCCGCTTCGACGCCGTCCGCCGCACCCACCCGCTGCAGCAGAAGGGCACATTGCAGGACGGCATCGACCGCGAACGCGAGATGCTGACCAGCATCCGCGAGCGCGCCGACATCGTGCTGGACACTACCAACCGCAGCATCCACGATCTGCGCCGCGAGCTGGAGAAGTTCTTCGCCGCCGCCGACCACTCGAGCGTGCGCATCAACGTGCAAAGCTTCGGCTTCAAACACGGTCCGCCGAAGGACATCGACATGTTGCTGGACGCTCGTTTCTTGCCGAACCCTTATTGGGATCCGGAGCTGCGGCCCTTTAAAGGTATTGACGCCCCCGTCTCCGACTTCGTGCTATCTCAGCCGGGCGCGGAAGCGTTCCTCGACCACATCGTCGGGCTCATCCATTCGGTGCTGCCGGGATACCGCAAGGAGGGCAAGTTCTTCGTCTCCGTGGCCATCGGCTGCACGGGTGGCCACCACCGCAGCGTGGCAATTGTCGAAGAGCTGACCCGCCGCCTGGCCGACGACGGCGTGCTGGTGAACCTGTCCCACCGGGACCTGGAACGTTAGGAAAGGGGCCGGAGACAAACCATGAATACTTCCGAGAAACCCGGCAAGCCCATTGCGAACATCGCTTGCCTTGGCGGCGGGCACGGGCTGTTCAACACACTGCGTTCGGCGCGCACCATTGCCGACTACGTTTCCGCCATCGTGACGGTTGCCGACGACGGCGGCTCTTCGGGCCGCATTCGCCGCGAGCTGGGATCGCTCCCGCCGGGCGACCTGCGCATGGCGCTGGCGGCTTTGACCAAGGATAATGAGCGCGGGCGAATGTGGGAGGAAGTCCTCCAGCATCGCTTCGGAGGCTCCGGGGCGCTGAAGGGACACGCGCTCGGCAACTTCCTGATCACCGGCGTGGCGCAGGTGATGGGCAGCGAAATGGACGCACTCGACGAGATCGGGCGCCTGCTGGGCGTCGAGGGGCGGGTGATCCCCATGAGCAACGAGCCGCTGGACCTCGAGGCCGAGGTGCTGGGGCTGGAGGAGGATCCGCGCGAGGTCGTGGCCGTCCGCGGCCAGGTGGCGGTTGCCTCTACCCTCGGCGAGGTGCGCCGCGTGAAGCTGTACCCGGAAAACCCGCCAGCCTCGAAGGAGGCCGTGGAGGCGATCCTGACCGCCGATCTGGTTTCCATGGGACCGGGATCCTGGTTCTCGAGCGTTATCCCGCACATACTCGTGCCGGAGATCGTGGACGCGCTGAACCAGACAAAGGCCGTCAAGGCGCTGGTGCTGAACCTGGTCCCGGAACCGGGGGAGACCGCAGGCATGTCCTTGGAACACCACATCCACATGGTGCGGCAGCACTGCCCGAGCCTGCAGATTGACGTTGTCATCGTCGATCTGTCAACGATGCCAGTGGCCGCCACTCGGCGTCATATCGATAGAGCCGCAGCAGCACTCGGCGCCAAAGTCATCTACCGTGACGTGCGAGAGGACGACAACCGGGGGCGCTGGACCGACCGGCACAACCCGGCGAAGCTCGCCGCCGTGTTGCAGGAGGTATCCGGGGGCGTGCAGGACCTCCCGGAGCGGGAGTAGCTTTCCCGGCTATAATCAGATGCTTTGAGCACTGATTGCATACGACCAATCGGGACAATCGAAACCAAAGAGACCAAGGAAGGGAAGCCCGTGGCACTGACGGCTGATGTGAAGGCAGAGCTAAACCGAGTTCTGGTGACCCGCCACGACGTGATGACCGCCGAGGTCGCCAGCCTGCTGCGCTACACGGCCGCCCTGCACCTGGTGGGCAAGAAGATCGTGGTGGAATCCGAAGTCGACTCGGCAGAGACCGCCCGGCGCCTGACCGACATGGTTGAGCAGCTGTACAAGATCGAGCCGGAGCACCAGATCATCGGCGCCGGGAACCTACGCCGCCGCCCGCGCCACGTTCTGCGCTGGACTGAGGGCGGCATGGAGCTGGCCCGCCGCACCGAACTGATCGACCGCGTGGGCCGGCCTGTTCGCGGCCTGCCGCGCTTCATCATCGGCGGCACCTCGGAACAGTGCGTGGCGGCCTGGCGCGGCGCCTTCCTGGCCCACGGCTACATCACCGACCCTGGGCGCTCCTCGGCGCTGGAGGTACAGACGCCCTCCAACGAGGCGGCACTGGCGCTGGTGGGAACCGCCCGCCGCATCGACGTGACGGCCAAGACGAAGGAGGCCCGGGGAGTTAACCGCGTGGTCATCCGCGACGGCGATTCGATCGGGCGGCTGCTGATGCTCATGGGAGCCAAGGAGACCCGCGAGGTCTGGGAGAAGCAGCGCCGCACCCGCGAGAACCGGGCTAAGGCCAACCGGTTGGCCAACTTCGACGATGCCAACCTTCGCCGTAGTGCGCGTGCCGCCGTGGCCGCCGCGGCCCGCGTAGAGCGCGCCCTGGAGATCCTGGAGAACGACGTGCCCCAGCACCTGGCCCAGGCCGGCCAACTGCGCGTGGAGCACAAGGAGGCCTCGTTGGAGGAGCTCGGCCGACTGGCGGAGCCGCCGATGACGAAGGACGCGGTGGCGGGCCGCATCCGCCGCCTGCTGTCTATGGCGGACAAGCGCGCGGAGGAGCTGGGGCTGCCGGATACGCACTCCGCGGTGACCTCTGAACTGTTTAACGACGTGGACTAGTACCCCCGTCCCAAAGGGGGTTAGTAATCCCTGCGAAGCTGGTGGGGCGCAGGTACTCTCGGAGGTGTCGGCGTGAGGGTCGAGGGCTTGGTTTATTGAGCCGTGGGCCTTGGCGTCTAGATCGAAGTAAATGTAGACGCTCTGTTTAGGAGATCAACTTATGACTATCCGTGTTGGCATTAACGGCTTTGGCCGCATCGGCCGCAACTTCTTCCGCGCTATCCGTTCCCAGGGCGCTGACATCGAGGTCGTCGGCATCAACGACCTGACCGACAACAAGACCCTGTCTGTGCTGCTGAAGAACGACTCCGTGATGGGTCGCCTGGACGCAGAGATCGAGTACGACGACGAGTCCATCACCGTCGACGGCAAGCGCATCGCCGTTTCCGCTGAGCGCGAGCCGAAGAACCTGAAGTGGGGCGAGCTGGGCGCGGACATCGTCATCGAGTCCACCGGCTTCTTCACCGACGCTGAGGCTGCCAAGGCTCACATCGAGGCCGGCGCCAAGAAGGTCATCATCTCCGCCCCGGCGAAGAACGAGGACGCAACCTTCGTCGTCGGTGTTAACCACACCGATTACGACCCGGAGAACCACCACATCATCTCCAACGCATCCTGCACCACCAACTGCCTGGCTCCGCTGGCTAAGACCCTGGACGAGGAGTTCGGCATCGTCAAGGGCCTGATGACCACCGTCCACGCTTACACCGGCGACCAGCGCCTGCACGACGCTCCGCACAAGGATCTGCGCCGCGCCCGCGCCGCAGCCGTGAACCTGGTTCCGACCTCCACCGGTGCTGCAAAGGCCGTCTCCCTGGTTCTGCCGCAGCTGAAGGGCAAGCTGGACGGCTACGCAGTCCGCGTTCCGGTTATCACCGGCTCCCTGACCGACCTGACCTTCGAGGCTGAGAAGCCGGTCACCGTCGAGGCCGTGAACGCTGCGTTGAAGAAGGCCGCCGAGAACGAGCTGAAGGGCATCGCTAAGTACTCCGACGACGCTCCGCTGGTCTCCACCGACATCGTCGGCGACCCGCACTCCTCCGTCTTCGACTCCGGCCTGACCAAGGTCATCGACAACCAGGTCAAGGTTGTCTCCTGGTACGACAACGAGTGGGGCTACTCCTGCCGCCTGGTCGACCTGGCCACCTACGTCGGCGAGCGCCTCTAAGGCGCTTACCGGCTGAAAGTCCCCTTTAGGACGATTTAGGACAATGACGGGTTCGGCTCCGATCGCCGCACGTTAGCGCGTCGCGCCGATCGAGTCGACCCGTTTTCTCTTATTCATACAAACCCGCTTTAACCCCATAAGAATCAACCCCAGCAGAAAATTCAAGGAGCTTCCCATGGCCATCAAGACCGTTCAAGATCTGATCAACGAGGGCGTACAGGGCCGCCACGTCCTGGTCCGCGCTGACCTGAACGTCCCGCTGTCCGACGGCAACATCACCGACCCGGGTCGCATCGATGCCTCCGTGCCCACACTGAAGGCTCTGCTGGAAGCCGGCGCCCGCGTCGTCGTCTCCGCCCACCTGGGCCGCCCAAAGGGCGAGTTCAAGGAAGAGTTCTCCCTGGCCCCTGTCGCCGAGGCTCTGGCCGAGCGCCTGGACCAGTGGGTACCGCTGGCCACCGACGTCACGGGCGAGGATGCCCACGAGCGCGCCAACGGCCTGGACGACGGTGACATTCTGCTGCTGGAAAACGTCCGTTTCGATGCCCGTGAAACCTCGAAGGACGAGGCTGAGCGAACAGAGTTCGCCGCCGAGCTGGCAGCCCTGACCGGCGACAACGGCGCCTTCGTCTCCGACGGCTTCGGCGTGGTTCACCGCAAGCAGGCCTCCGTGTACGACGTGGCTAAGAAGCTGCCGCACTACGCCGGCGGCCTGGTGGAGGCCGAGCTGAACGTGCTGCGCAAGGTGTCGGAGAACCCGGAGAAGCCCTACGCCGTCGTGCTGGGTGGATCCAAGGTCTCTGACAAGCTGGGCGTCATCGAGGCTCTCGCCCCGCGCGTGGACAACCTCATCATCGGCGGCGGCATGTGCTTCACCTTCCTCGCTGCCAAGGACTACGAGGTCGGCGGCTCCCTGCTGCAGGAAGACATGATCGACACCTGCAAGGACCTGCTGGAGCGCTTCGGCGACGTCATCGCGCTGCCTACCGACGTTGTGGTCGCAGAGCGCTTCGACAAGGACGCTGACCACCGCACCGTCGACCTGAACTCCATCCCGGCGGGCTGGATGGGCCTGGACATCGGCCCGGAGTCCGTCAAGGCCTTCGCCGAGGTTCTCTCCAAGTCCAAGACCGTCTTCTGGAACGGCCCGATGGGCGTATTCGAGTTCCCTGCGTTCGCTGAGGGTACGCGCAGTGTTGCTCAGGCGATTATTGACGCCACCGCTGCGGGTGCTTTCTCGGTCGTCGGCGGCGGCGACTCGGCTGCAGCTGTGCGCACCCTGGGGCTGGACGAGGAGGGCTTCTCCCACATCTCCACCGGCGGCGGCGCCTCCCTGGAGTTCCTGGAGGGCAAGGAGCTGCCCGGCGTTTCCGTCCTGGAGAGCTAAAGCAGCCCCCGACGTTTGCAACAAGAACAAGCTGCGCCAAGCAGCAGCCATCTAGAAAGAACCAGATCTAGAAAGAACTAGAGAGGCATAGACTTTCATGACCGCACGCAAGCCCCTAATCGCCGGCAACTGGAAGATGAACCTGAACCACCTGGAGGCCATGCAGGTCGTCCAGAAGTTCGTCTTCGCACTGCCGAAGGAATACTACGAGTCCGTTGACGTGGCCTTCATCCCACCGTTCACCGACATCCGCTCCGTGCAGACCCTGGTCGACGGGGACAAGCTGGCCATCACCTACGGCGGCCAGGATGTTTCCCAGCACGCCTCCGGCGCCTACACCGGCGAGGTCTCCGGCGCGATGCTGCAGAAGCTCGGCTGCACCTGGGCCATCGTCGGCCACTCGGAGCGCCGCCAGTACCACAGGGAAACCGACGAGGTAGTGGCAGCCAAGGCCCGCGCCGCACTGGATAGCGAGCTGCAGCCAATCGTGTGCGTCGGCGAGCAGCTGGACATCCGTGAAAAGGGTGAGCACGTCGAGTTCGTCAAGGAGCAGACCAAGGCCTCCCTGGCCGGCCTGTCCGCGGAAGATTTGGCCAAGACGGTCATCGCCTACGAGCCGGTCTGGGCCATCGGCACCGGCAAGGTTGCCTCCGCCGAGGACGCGCAGGAAGTCTGCCACGCCATCCGCGCGCTCGTTGCAGAGCTGGCGGGCGAGGAGGTTGCCGCTGGTATCCGCATCCTCTACGGCGGTTCCGTGAAGACCGACTCCGTCGGAGAGCTGGTCAGCCAGCCTGACGTCGATGGCGGTCTGGTCGGCGGGGCGTCACTAGACGGCGAAGACTTTGCCCGTCTAGCTGCCGCAGCGGCTAAGGCAACCGCTTAAGAAGCGATAGAGATGAGCAAAGACACGATCCGCGGCACCGCAATTCCCGTCGCTCCCGAGGAGATTGCCCACCCCGAGATCAGCCCAACGGTGCGGGACGATACCCGCTACCTGGGGCGCATCTTGGGTGAGGTCATCCGCGAGCAGGAGGGCGACTACACCTTCAACCTGATCGAAAACACCCGCAGCGCGGCGTTCGACCTGCGCTACGGTGAGATGCCTATTGAGGAGCTCGCCGAGCAGTTCAACACGCTGCCGACAGAAAAGGCGCTGCCGGTTATCCGCGCGTTCTCGCACTTTGCGCTGATGGCTAACCTGGCAGAAGACCTGTACGTCGAGCGGGTGCGCGACCTCGAGGAGGACCGCGGCAACACCGCGCCGCGCTCCACGCTGGCCTACACCTGGCAGGAACTGCACAACCGCGAGGTGCCGGTGGAGAAGGTCGCCGAGACCATGGCGAACGCCCTGGTAGCGCCGGTACTGACGGCGCACCCGACGGAGACCCGCCGCCGGACCGTGTTCGACGTGCAGACCGACATAATCAAAATGATGCGTCGGCGCGCACGGGTGCTCAAGGAGCTGAAGCTCAACCCCGATTCGGTGCGTTCGGCACGCCAGCTGGCCGAGATCGAGCTGGTGATCCGCCGCAGGATGACGCTGCTGTGGCAGACTTCCCTGATCCGCAGCGTGCGTCCGCGCATCGAGGACGAGATCAAGGTGGGGCTGCGCTACTACGGCATCAGCCTGCTCAGCGAGATCCCGGCCATCAACCGCCGCGTGAACGAGCACATGAAGGAGCAATACGGCGACGTGGTGCCCCGTACCGCGGTCGCGCGCCCCGGCTCGTGGATCGGCGGTGACCACGACGGCAACCCGTACGTGACGGCGGAAACGGTGAGCATAGCCACGACCTTCGCCGCTCGCACTATCTTCGACCACTACCAGAAGACCATCTACGCGCTGGAGCACGAGCTCAGCTTGTCCTCCAAGTTCATTGACACGACCGAAGCGCTGGAGCAGCTGGCCGACCGTGGGCGCAACGACGTGCCTTCCCGCGTGGACGAGCCCTTCCGCCGCGCCCTCCACGGTATGCGTGGGCGGGTGGCTGCCACGGCCAAGCACACCCTGGGCGAGCCGGTGGTCTCCGGAGGCATCCACAAGGGCCACGAGCCCTATGCCAACCCGGCGGAGCTGCTGGCGGACATCGACACGGTGGATCAGGCCCTGCGCCATTCCATGGACGACCTGCTGGCCGATCACACCCTGGCGGATCTGCGGGAAGCCGTGGAGACCTTCGGCTTCAACCTGTACTCGCTGGACCTGCGCCAGAACTCCGAGAGCTTCGAGAACGTGCTGACGGAAGTCTTCGCCCGCGCAGGCGTGGCGGAGAACTACGCCGAGTTGGACGAGGACGCGAAGGTGGAGTTGCTGCTGACCGAGCTGGCCAGCCCGCGGCCCCTATCCGATCCGGAGGCCGAATGGTCGGAGGAGACGGCCCGCGAGCTGGGCATCTTCCGCGCCGCGGCGCAGGCTGCCAAGAAGTTCGGCGTGGAGGTGGTGCCACATTGCATTATCTCGATGGCCTCGTCCGTCTCCGACGTGATCGAGCCGATGATCCTGCTGAAGGAAGTCGGTCTGATCCAGGCGAACGGCGAGAACCCGCAGGGGTCCGTGGACATCATCCCGTTGTTTGAGACGATCGATGACCTCTCCGGTGGTGCGGACATCATGCGCCAGCTCTGGCAGTTGCCGCTGTACCGCAACTACGTAGCGGGGCGCGGCGATATCCAGGAGATCATGCTCGGCTACTCCGATTCCAACAAGGACGGGGGCTACTTCGCCGCCAACTGGGCGCTGTACGACGCGGAGTTGGCGCTGGTCGAGGCCTCCCGCGAGGCCGGGCTGTTTCTGCGCCTGTTCCACGGGCGTGGTGGCACCGTCGGACGCGGCGGCGGCCCTTCCTACGACGCAATCCTGGCGCAGCCGAAGGGCGCGGTGCAGGGTGCGGTGCGCATCACCGAGCAGGGCGAGATCATCTCCGCCAAGTACGGCGACCCCGCCAACGCCTCCCGCAACCTGGAGGCCCTAGTGGCCGCCACCCTGGAGGCCAGCCTGCTGCCCGTCGACGATCTCAACGATCCGGACGTCGCCTTCGAAACCATGCGGCAGATCGCGGAGGAATCGAGGAAGGCCTACTCCGCACTCATGCACGAGGATCCGGGCTTCATCGAGTACTTCACCACCTCTACGCCGCTGGCGGAGATCGGCAGCCTGAACATCGGCTCCCGCCCCTCCTCGCGCAAGCAGACCACCGCGGTCTCGGATCTGCGCGCCATCCCGTGGGTGCTCAGCTGGTCGCAGTCGCGCGTGATGCTGCCCGGTTGGTTCGGCGTGGGCAGTGCCCTGAAGCGGTGGATCGAGGATGGTTCTTCTGTTTCTGGTGACGCCACCTCGCGCCTCAACTACCTGCGGGAGCTCCACAGGCGCTGGCCTTTCTTTGACTCGGTGCTTTCTAATATGGCCCAGGTGATGTCGAAGGCGGACCTTTCCATCGCGCAGCTGTACTCCGAGCTGGTGGGCGATAGGGAAGCGGCGGAGCGAATCTTCGGCGTGATCGTCGAGGAGTACAAGCTGACTGTGGATATGTTCCTGCAGATCACCGAGCGGGAAACCCTGCTGGCGGACAACCCAGAGCTGGTCAGCTCCGTGCGCAACCGATTCCCGTACCTGGTGCCGCTGAACCTGCTGCAGGTGGAGCTGCTGCGCCGCTTCCGCGCCGGCGACGATTCCGATAGCGTGCGCTCCGGCATCCAGCTAACGATGAACGGTCTGGCCACCGCGCTGCGCAACTCGGGTTAGGTAACTCGAGATAGCAAGGGAGCTAGTACGCCGCACCCCGCGTGGCAGGTTGTCACGCGGGGGCTACAGCGGGTAAATTCGTGGTGTTAATTGAAAGTTTTAGTTAGTCGATTTCAAAAGAAGAGTTGAGGGTAGGGCATTGATCCTAACGCTGCAGATCATCCTGGTTATCACCAGCTTGCTGATGGGCCTTTCCGTGTTGCTGCACAAGGGTAAGGGCGGCGGCCTGTCCAGCCTGTTCGGTGGCGGCATGCAGTCCAACCTGTCCGGTTCCACCGTGGCGGAGAAGAACCTGGATCGCCTGACCGTGGGTACCGCAGTGATCTGGCTGCTGGCCCTGATCGGCCTGAACCTGGTTCTGCACTACGGCCTGGCCTAGCAGCCAGACCGCTTAAACAACTTAAAGCAGCGGGTTGGCGGCCTCGTCAACCCACAGCAGCGTCGCCTCCGTTCCGGAGGCCAATGCTGCGGGCCACTCGGCGCCATTGCCGCCGTTAAACACCTGGCCCGCAGCTTCTTTCTTTTCCTCGCCGCTGACCAGCAACCACACCTGCCGGGAGCGATTAACCGCCTGCATGGTCAGGCTGATGCGCTCCGCCGGGGGCTTCGGGCACTCGCGCACCGCGACCACCGAACCCTCGGCGTGCAGTAGCGCGTCGGTGTGCGGGAACAGCGAGTTGATGTGCCCCTCCGGCCCCATCCCCAGCAGGTGAATGTCGAAGCCCTCGGGGGCCACCTGATCCACCGTCTTGCCGTAGAACTCGGCGGCGGAATCCAGCGCCGGGCCGTCGGCCTCCTCGCCGGCGGCCAGGGCTGGGACACGGAACACGTTCAGCGAGGGGATGTTCACATGGCGCAGCAGTGCATCGAAGGCCTGCTTGTCGTTTCGCTCCGGGTCGCCGGCGGCCAGGAAGCGCTCGTCGCCGAAGAAAACATATACCTGGGACCAGTCGATCGCGGTGACGGGGAAGTCCTCCGCCGTCTGCTGCGCTGCGTGATCCAGGGCGGCGATCTCCGCCAGGGTGTCGATGCCCGCCCCGCCGCCGGTCAGCACCACGCGGACCATGCCGTCGCCCGTCACGGTATCCCCGGTGCGCTGCAATTCCGCCACGGTGTTGATGAACTCGCGGGCCGCGGCGGTTGCGAGATCCTGCTTGTTGTCGCGGGGGCGCAGCTCCACCCCCGTCTTGTCGCTGACAACTGCGGTGCGGCGGCTATTCTGCGTGGGCTTCATCGTAGAGACTCCTGACCATCGAAGGTGTTATAGGTTTCGCGGGCATCGCGGGAGGTCCAGCGGTCCAGCTTGTCCTCCTGCGGCCCGGGGGTTTGCGCGCCACGATACTGGGAAGTGCGGGGACCGCGGTCCGGGCGGTTCACGCGCACCAGGCCGCGGAGGGCATGCCCGAAGGCGTAGTCCGGATCCAGGTGGCGCAGCTCCTCGGCCAGGCAATCGGCCAGTGCACGCCTGCCGAGGGTGACCATGGACTTCTGGTCGCCGACGGTCAGCGATACCGTGTTGGCGTCAATAGCCTCAACCTCAATGGCCCCCACCTGGCGGTGCAGCACCGCCTTTTCGATAGAGATCAGGCGATTGCCCTCCGCGTCCTCGCCATAGCGCCCATCGACCGTAACGTGCCTGGTCAACGGCACATCCAGGCGCTCGGCCAGCCAGCCGGCGGCGATGTCCACGGACGGGTCGTGCTTCGGCCCCCACACCTCGGCGGACACGATCGGGTGGTGCGGCGGCTGGTCCAGCGCGGAGGCCAGGAGCCCACGCCACAGGGTGATGCGGCTCCACACCATGTCCGAATCCCCGCGGGTGTAAGTCATGCGACGGCGGTAGAGGGCATCTTCATCCTCGTCCGTCAACGAGTCGGTTATGCGGCGGGTCGCCAGCGCACCGATGGGGTCGGCCGCCGGGTTGCGTGGCCCAGTGCCAGGCCACCAGGCCACGATAGGAGTGTCGGGCAGCAGCAGGGGAGTCACGACGGAGGCGCGGTTGGCGGACAGCTCGCCGTGCAGGTGCATGATGATGATCTCGGAGGCGCCCGCATCGCCGCCAATGCGCAGCTGCGCGTCCAGCAGAGACTCCTCGCTGCGGTGCGTGACCAGCACGATCACGCGGGCGGGGTGCTCGCGGGAAGCGTCGTGGGTGGAGCTGATGATGCGGTCGAGATCGTCGTCCTCACTGGTGACGACGATGAGAGTAAGCACGCGCCCGCTCGTGACGTCGCCGCGTTCCTCACGCAGCGCGCGGATGCGCCGCTCGATGTCTTTGGTCTTGGTGTTCGGAAGGTCGATGATCATGGGCGTTTAGTGAGCGCTCCTCGCGCGGTCGGAGGGGTAGGTGGGGGAACGAAAAAGGTTCTAAGGGCGACGCCACTGCCGCCCGGACCGGGACAGGATCTCTTCGGCGCCCTTCGGCCCCCACGTGCCGGCGGGGTAGTCTTCCGGGCGCCCGTGAAGGGCCCAGTGGTCCAGGATCGGATCCAGGATCTTCCAGGAGAGCTCCACTTCCTCGTTAGTGGGGAACAGGCTCGCCTCGTCCAGCAGGGCATCCAGGATCAGGCGCTCGTAGGCCTCGGGGGATTCCTCGGTGAAGGACTCGGAGTAGCTGAAGTCCATGTTCACGTCGCGGACTTCCATGGCCGAGCCCGGCACCTTGGAGCCGAAGCGCACCAGCACGCCCTCCTCGGGCTGCACACGAATGACCAGCATGTTGTTGCCCTGGGCGGTAGTCTGGCCCGGGCCGAACGGCAGGTGCGGAGCCTCCTTGAACACGATGGCGATCTCCGTCACGCGGCGCCCCAACCGCTTGCCGGTACGCAGGTAGAACGGCACCCCGGCCCAGCGACGGGAGGAGATCTCGAAGGTCGCGGCAGCGTAGGTCTCCGTGGTGGACTCCGGGTCGAAGTCGTCCTCTTGGCGCAGCCCTTTCACCGGGATCGAGCCCTGCCAGCCAGAGGTGTACTGCCCGCGGGCCGTGGTTTGTGCGAAAGGCCCCACCGGGGTGGTTGCGCGCAGCACCTTCACCTTCTCCGCCTGCAGCTCCTCCGGGTTGAACGTCACCGGCTCCTCCATGGCGATCAGCGCCAGCAGCTGCAGCAGGTGGTTCTGAATCACGTCGCGGGCCGCGCCGATGCCGTCGTAGTACCCAGCGCGTCCGCCCAGGCCAATGTCCTCGGCCATGGTGATCTGCACGTGGTCCACGTAGTGCGCGTTGAACATCGGATCGAACAGCTGGTTGGCGAAGCGCAGCGCCAGGATGTTCTGCACCGTCTCCTTGCCCAGGTAGTGGTCGATGCGGAACACGCTGGATTCCGGGAACACGCTGTTCACGATCTCATTGAGTTCGTGGGCCGACTGCTCATCGTGGCCGAAGGGCTTCTCAATGACCACGCGGCGCCAGCCGTTGTGCAGCTCGCCCAGCTCCGGATCCGGCTTGGCCAGCCCCGAGCGCTCGAGTTGGTGGCATACGCTGGGGAAGTGGTCCGGCGGGACGGACAGGTAATAAGCCCAGTTGCCGGCGGTGCCGCGTTCGTTGTCGATCTCCCGGGTTTTCTCCGCGAGGGCGTCAAAAGCAGAATCGGTGGTGAAGTCGCCGGTGACGAAGAAGATGCCCTCGGCGAGGCGATCCCACACGTTCTGGCGCCACGGGGTGCGCGCGCGATCCTTGACGCACTCCAGAACCTGCTCCTCGAACTGCTCCTTCGACCAGTCCCGGCGGCCGTAGCCGATCAGGCTGAAGCCGGGTGGCAGCAGGCCGCGGTTCGCCAGGTCGTAGACGGCGGGCAGCAGCTTCTTGCGCGCCAGGTCGCCGGTTACGCCGAAGATCACCAGGCCGCAGGGGCCGGCGATGCGCGGCAGGCGCTTATCCAATTCGTCGCGTAACGGGTTGCGCCATTCCTCGGCGGAAAAGGGAAGTTGCACTTGTCTAAAGTCCTATTTTCCTTGGTTGGTGGGTGGGTGAGTGCCGGTCGAGCTGTTTTGAGCTACTTGGCTTCTAGCTGCGCGGAGAGGGTGTCCAGCAGCTCGTTCCAGGAGTCCACGAACTTCTCCACGCCCTCGTCCTCCAGCACGGTCCACACCTCGGCCAGGTTTACGCCCACCGCGTCCAGGCCGGCGAAGACTGCGCGTGCGTCCTCCGCTGTACCGCTGAGGGAATCGCCGCGGATCTCGCCGTGGTCTATCGTCGCATCCAGGGTGTTCTCCGGCATCGTGTTCACGGTGCGCGGTCCGGCCAGCTCGGTCACGTACAGGATGTCTGGGTACTCGGGGTTCTTTACTGAGGTGGACGCCCACAGTGGTCGCTGTACATGCGCTCCCTTGTCGGCCAGCGCGGTCCAGTCGGGGTTGTTGAGCAGGCGCTCCTCAAAGGCCGCATAGGCCAGCTGCGCGTTAGCCACGCCCGCCTTGCCCTTGAGCTGCTTGGCCTCGTCGGTGCCGATGCCATCCAGGCGCTTGTCGATTTCGGTGTCCACGCGGGAGACGAAGAAGCTGGCCACGGAGTGGATCTTGGTGAGGTCCTTGCCCTCCTCGGCAGCGCGGGCAATACCGGCGATGAAAGCCTCCATGACCTGGATGTAGCGGCTGACGGAGAAGATCAGGGTCACGTTCACGCTGATGCCCTCGGCCAGCACGTCGGTGATGGCGGGCAGGCACTCCTGCGTGGCGGGGATCTTGATCATCAGGTTCTCGCGGCCCACCTTCGCAGCCAGCTCCTTGGCCTGGGTGACGGTGGCCTCGCGCTCATTGGCCAGGCGCGGGTCCACCTCGAGGGAGACTCGGCCATCCACCCCATCGGTCTTCTCGTAGATGGGCAGGAAGACGTCGCAGGCGGCCGCCACGTCGTCCGCCGCCATCTCGAACACCGCGCTTTCGGCAGGGGTACCAGCGGCGGCGAGCTCGCGGAGCTGCTCGTCGTAGGCCGTGCCCTGGGACATCGCGTTGGCGAAGATGGCCGGGTTCGTGGTCACGCCGACCACGCCCTTGTTCTCAATGACCTCGGCGAGGTTGCCGGTGCGCAGGCGGTCGCGGGACAGGTCGTCCAGCCATACGGAGGTACCGGCTTGTGCAAGTGCGTCGATGTTGGCGGGGGTGCTCATATAAGGAATCAGTCCTTGCTGTGGGGGTGGGGTTGTGGGGTTTACTTGTTCGCCGCGATGGAGTCGTGCGCGGCGGCGACGACTGCCTCGGAAGTGATGCCGAACTCGCGGTAGAGCGTCTGGTAGTCCGCCGAAGCGCCGTAGTGCTCCAGGGAGACCGTGCGGCCGTTCAGGCCGACGAAGCGGTGCCACGGCATGGAGATGCCAGCCTCGACGGAGACGCGAGCCGTCACGCTGCTTGGCAGGACCTGCTCCTGGTACTCGGCATCCTGCTCGAGGAACCACTCCATGACCGGCATGGAAACCACGCGGGTGCCCACGCCCTGGCTCTCCAGCTCCTTGGCGGCCTCCACGGCCAGCTGTACTTCGGAGCCGGTGGCCAGCAGGATGACCTCCGGGGTGTCCGTCGATTCCTCGACCAGCACGTAGCCGCCGCGGACCACGCCCTCGGCGGCCTTGTCCTGGGTTCCCTCCAGCACGGGCACGTTCTGGCGAGTCAGGACCAGAGCCTTCGGGGACTCCTCGGCCTGCAGGGCAGCCACCCAGCCGGCAGCGGTCTCGTTGGCGTCCGCCGGGCGGATAACCGCCAGGTGGGGGATGGCGCGCAGGGAGGCCAGGTGCTCGACCGGCTGGTGGGTGGGGCCGTCCTCACCCAGGCCGATGGAGTCGTGCGTCCACACGTGGTAAACATCCGACTTCATCAGGGCGCCCAGGCGCACCGCGCCGCGGGCGTAGTCGGAGAACTGCAGGAACGTTGCGCCGTACGGGCGAGTCGGGCCGTGCAGGGCGATGCCGTTCAGGATGGCGACCATGCCGTGTTCGCGGATACCGAAGTGCAGGTTGCGGCCGCCCGGTTCCGCGGTGAAGTTGCGGGTGCTGATGGCCTCCGGCCCGAAGCTCGGGGAGCCCTTAATGATTGTGTTGGTGGAGCCGGCCAGGTCGGCAGAACCGCCCCACAGCTCCGGCAGGGTCTTACCCAGAGCCTGCAGGGTGGCCTCCGAAGCCTTGCGGGTAGCCAGGGACTCGCCGGCCTCCCAGCTGGGAACCTCGGCATCGAAGCCCTCCGGAAGTTCGCGGGAGTACAGACGGTCGAACAGAGCCTTGTTCTCCGGGTTGTTCTCCGCCCAGGCGTCAAAAAGAACCTGCCACTGCTTGTGCGCCTCCGCGCCACGATCGATCAAACCGCGGGTGTGGGCAATTACGTTGTCCTCCACCGGGAATGGCTCGTCCGGGAAGTCCAGCGCCTGCTTGATGCCCGTGATCTCCTCCGCGCCGAGGGCAGCGCCGTGGGAGGCTCCGGTATCCATCTTCGTCGGGGCGGGGTAGGCGATGACGCTGCGCAGGCGGATGAAGGTGGGGCGGGAAGTCTCGGCCTTGGCGCGCTCGATTGCGTCCAGGATGCCCTCGACATCCTCGCCGGTGACCTCGAGGGTCTGCCAGCCGTATGCGGCGTAGCGGGCGGAGACGTCCTCGGTGAAGGCGATCTCGGTCTGGTCCTCGATGGAGATGCCGTTGTCGTCCCAGAAGACAATGAGGTTGCCCAGCTGCTGGGTGCCCGCCAGGGAGGAAGCCTCGGAGGTTACGCCCTCCTGCACGTCGCCGTCGGAGGCGATTACGTAGATGAAGTGGTCGAACGGGGACTCACCGGCAGGTGCCTGCGGGTCGAATAGGGCGCGCTCACGGCGTGAAGCCATCGCCATGCCCACCGCGGATGCTAGACCCTGGCCCAGCGGGCCGGTGGTGATCTCTACGCCATCGGTGTGGTGCACCTCCGGGTGGCCCGGGGTCTTGGAGTCCCAGGTGCGCAGCGCCTGCAGGTCCTCCAGCTCCAGCCCGAAGCCGCCCAGGTACAGCTGGATGTACTGGGTCAAAGAGGAGTGGCCGGCCGACAGGACGAAGCGATCCCTACCTACCCAGTGCACGTCTTGCGGATCGTGGCGCAGCACCCGCTGGTAGAGGGTATATGCCAGCGGCGCCAGACTCATTGCCGTGCCGGGGTGGCCCGAGCCGCACTTCTCCACGGCGTCTGCGGCCAGCACACGGGCAAGGTCGACCGCACGCGTGTCGGTCTCCGTCCAGTCCGCCGGGTAGTTACGCACCGTGAGTGCCTGCTGTTCTGGGGAGAGAGTCACTGTCAGTTGCCTTTCTTCATCAAGCCGAATACCCCATACATACTAATGGTCGTAGTCGCTCGCCGTGGCTAATGGGCGCAGTTGCAGGCTGGATTTTCGGGGCAAAAATTTCTTGCAGGCCGCGGGAACTATTTGGAGCTCCCGTACGACCATATGTAGATGGGCGAGTGCAGGCTCTGTTTCGGCCTGCACCCCGCGCTCGGGTAGCGTTAGACGCGATTCGGAAAATATTCGAGAAGGTGGAGGCGAGGCAGCCGGTGAAGACATTCGCTGAGACGGCCAAGGCGTATCTAGCACTGACCAAACCCAGGGTCATTGAATTGTTGCTGGTGGCCACTATTCCTGCGATGTTGCAGGCAGCGCGCGGCGAAGTGAACTTCGGCCTAATCCTTCTCACACTCATCGGCGGTTGGATGGGCGCCGGCGCGGCTAACACGTTCAACAACGTGGTCGATCACGACATCGACCAGCTGATGCGCCGCACCCGTCGCCGCCCCACCGCCCGCCAGACCGTCTCCGTCGGGGAGGCTCGCGTCTTCGCCTGGGTGCTGCTGATTGCCTCTGTGCTGTGGCTGGGCTTCTTGTGCCACTCGTGGCTGGCTGCCGGCTTTATCGTGCTGACGAACTGGTTCTATGTTTTCGTCTACACCAAGTGGCTGAAGCGCCGTACCTGGCAGAACGTCATCTGGGGCGGTGCTGCGGGCTGCATGCCGGTGATTGTTGGCTGGGCCGTCATCACCGATAACAACGGCGGTGCCTTCCACGCCGGGTGGTCTTCGTGGCTTCAGGCGCTCATTTTGTTCATGATTATTTTCTTTTGGACGCCGCCGCATACCTGGGCTCTGGGAATGCGTTACCGCGAGGACTACGAGGCCGCAGGTGTGCCCATGATGCCTGTGGTCAAACCCCCGCTGCAGGTCACGCGTCAGATCCTGGCTTACACCTGGGCGACCGTGATCACCTCGCTTCTGCTGGTTCCGGCCGCCAGCTGGATCTACTTGGCTGCCGCACTGATCTCCGGCGGCTGGTTCATCATCAAGGCTCACATGCTGTACCAGGGCGTGAAGAACGGTACGCCGGTGAAGCCGATGCAGCTGTTCTTCCTGTCGAACAACTACCTGTCTATCCTCTTCGTCGCCCTCTCCGTAGACGCAGTGCTGGGTTGGCAGACGCTCGCCCAGGCAGTGCTCGGCTGAGAGATTCCCGACTAAAGATCACCAGGCCGTCCTGAGCCAGTCGGCCTTGTGCTTCATCTCAAACTCAAAAGACTGAGTCTTTCGTGCTGTCTGAGCCGTCTTAAGCGTCAACGGTCTCCTGACGCTGGCAGTCGCCGGCCGTCGTACCCGTCAGGCTGGCGTTGCCGCCGCTGTAGCGGTACTTCAGAGCCCAGAGGAAGCCGGTGGCCGCGGTGGTAAGTCCGGAGCCGATAACGTGGATCGGCACCGACCAGCGGGGGACACCCAGCCAGTACTGCATGATGCCGACGATCGCCTGCAGAATGATCGCTGCGATCACCCAGTAGGAAGCCGTCTTGATGCGGTGCTCCAGGTTCAGCGCGAACACGCCCGCCAGCAAGCCAACGGTCAAACCCAGGTAGAGATACATGAAACCGGCGTGGATGTGCGCCATGTCGATGAGTGGCACCTGCAGACGGTGCTCCGGAAGAATCGCCTCATCGCCCGCGTGCGGACCGGCGCCGGTCACCAGGGTGCCGGTAATCAGGACGATTGCCAGGCTCAGCGCGGATCCGTCGGTGAGAATGCGCAGGGGGCGTGGCATCAAGGGTTGCATCTCGCCATCGTCGGGCTCACCGATGCGCACCACCAGCTTCGCTGCCAGGAAGACCAACAGCATGCTGGGCAGGAAGTGCAGGGCAACGGTCCACCACATCAAATCCATGTGCACAGTGATGCCACCAATAACGGCCTGGACGATAATGCCAATGCCCTGAATGAAGGCCAGGTGGAGAATCGCGGAGCGCCGCGCGGCGCGCACCACGGAAATGAAGCACACCAGGGCGGCGATGATCAGCACAAAGGTCAGGGTGCGGTTACCGAACTCGATCAATTGGTGAATCCACGGCGCGGAGCCAGCAACCGGGAACAGGGAGCCCGGGTGGCACTGCGGCCACGTGTCGCAGCCCAAACCGGAGCCCGTAACGCGCACCAAAGAGCCGGTGAAGGTAATTCCCGTCTGGCAAGCCAACAGGATGATGGCGAAGAGCCGCTGGCGCCGGATAGTCGGGGCGGTAACGGGCCGAGGGAAGCCAAACCTGCGGTCGGCTGCATGTGCAAAGGCGTACAGCTTCAGCAGCGCTCTGACGAAGGGATTGTTCTCCTCCGCGGCGCGTTGTTTCATAGTCTCAAGCACGCCTTTAAGACTATCGGAAGCCCACGTGACGGGGCTAATTGCGGCTAGGCGTCCTTGCGTTAGTCGCTCTCCATGGTGAAGCGGAAAAGCTTTAGCGCGAGGACCGAGCCGATCACGGCCCACACGGCCAGGCTCAGCAGTGCCAACCAGTTGAAACCACCGGCAACCACTGCGGTGTGGAAGCCTTCCATCAGCGCCACCGAGGGAACGGCCATGAAGAGCGCATTGACGTTTTCACCTGCCGGGGTGGTCATGGTGGCGTACACAGCCGCGCCCAGCAGAACGAACCAGATCGTATTGCCCAGCGCCAGCACCAGCTCCGAGCTCAGTGTGCCGCCCAGCAGCAGCCCCAGGCTGGTGAAGGCCGCAACTCCGAGCACCGCCGTCACCAGAGCCGCGGGCAGCCCCACGAGGTCCGGGCGCCACCCCAGCGCGAACGAGGCGATGGAAAGCACCAGCACCTGCAGCAGCACCACGATGCACACCGCGACGACCTTACCCGCGATCAGCGCCCAGGTGGGCACACCCGCCGCGCCGATGCGCTTCAGAGCCCCGTAGCGGCGGTCGAAGGCCACCGCGATGGCTTGCCCCGTGAAGCCCGCGCCCATCAGCGCAATCGCCAAAGCCATGGGAAAAATGCGGGTCACGGCGTGGGAGGCGTCATCGCCGGGAACTAGCGTCAGACCAATAAGCAGCCCCAGCGGAATGACCATAGATAGCAATTGCTGCTCGCCGTGGCGCAAGAACAACAGCGATTCGATCTTGGCCTGAGCCTTTACGATGTCGCCGGACTTCGCCTGCTGGGGTGCGGGGGCAAAGAATCCTGGCTCGAAGCGGCTGGTGGTACTCATGAGCGGATGTCCTTTCCGGTGATAGAGAGGAAGACGTCCTCCAGCGACTGCCTGTTGACCTCGAGTTGGCTGATCATCACAGATTCATCGGCGAAAGCCTCGGCCACCGCTGCGACCAACTGCGGGCTCAGCTCCTGGGCTTCAATCCTGAAGTGGCGGGGGCGCAGCTCGTCCACCGTCACCGGCTCCTCCGCGCGCTTGGCAATGGCCGCGGAGACATCGGAGAGTGCGGCGTCGGAATCAACCTGCACCGCGAGCCACGCACCGGTGGAGTCCGGGTCACGGCTCGACATCATCTCCTCGGGCGTGCCGGAAGCGACCACGCGACCGGAATCAATGATGACTACTTGATCGGCCAGCGCCTCAGCCTCGTCCATCAGGTGGGTGGTCAGCACCACCGCCACGCCGTCGCGCTTCAGCGAGACCACCAGATCCCACACCGCCAGGCGGGACTGGGCGTCCAGGCCGGCGGTCGGCTCGTCCAAGAACACCAACTCGGGCCGCCCGACCAGAGCGCAGGCAAGGCTCAGGCGCTGCTGCTGACCGCCCGAAAGGCGCCGGTAGGGTGTCTTTTCGTGGCCGGTCAGCCCGACGGTCTCGAGCAGCCAGTCGGGGTCCAAGGGGTTTTTCGAGTATGACGCCACCAGCCGCAACATCTCGCCCACGCGGATTCCGGGGTAGGCGCCGCCACCTTGCAGCATTACCCCGATGCGACTGCGCACCTCGTCCGACTCGACGGCCGGATCCTTGCCGAACACGCGGATGGTGCCCTCGGTGGGGCGAATGAAGCCCTCGCACATTTCGACGGTCGTGGTTTTGCCTGCGCCGTTCGGGCCTAGCAGTGCGAGCACCTGTCCGGCGGACAGCTCAAGGCTCAGCCCGTCGACGGCGCGGCGCTCGCCGTAGGTTTTGACTACGTCGCGGAGCTGAAGCACGGGAGAGCTCGCCCGTGCCTGGGTTGCCTGGGTTTCAGGTCTTGTGGTCATGATGTGAAAGTCTAGCCCCCTGGCAGCGTTTTACGTAGTAGCGGCTACTGCTCGCCGGAGTTTGTCGGAGCGAAACGACAGGGCCTCGGCCAGATCTGCGTTGCGGGCCGCAAGAGCCCGCAGGATCACCAGCGCTACCAGGAAGAACACGAGGTTCATCGCGTAGATGTAGATCACGGTGGAGGTAGGCAGGGAAAGTCCGCGGGGGAGGATGAAGAAGCTGAACACCACCGAGTAGATCACGGCCGTGAGGTGGAACGCCCGCCGGTTCGCCCAGGCCGCGAGGGGGAGGATCGCCCACAGGAGGTACCAGGGGTGAACGACGGGAAAGAAGAACACCAGGATGAGGGTGGCCACGCCCAGTCCGCCTACGGGGTGGATACGGCCGCGGAAAGAGGCCCACAGCATGCGAACGACCCAGAACGCACCCACGAGCAGACCGAGGGTGCGGAAGATGATCAGCGCCGAATCGGTGTGATCGCCCAACCCCAAGAGGGCACCGAGCGCGCCGGAGGTCAGGCCGAGGGAGGTGGTGATCGACATCCAGGAGATGATCTCCGCAGCGCCACCCTGGGAAGCGATCCAGCCGAAGCCGACCCCGGTGAAGAGGGAGAATGCGACGGAGGTTACAACTGCGACCACTACGGCGACGGCCGCAGCAGAGAAGAGATCCACCAGACGCCCGCCGAACCAGAGGGCGAGTGCGACACCGGCAAAGCCCAAGCCGATGAAGGTCGTGACTTTGACCAGGCCGGCCATTGTGATCAGGCCAAACCCGCCGATGATGAGTATCCAGCGGCTGGTGAGGGGGCGCTCTTCGTTATCCACGCCGCGCAGCACAAGCTCCAGGCCTGCGAGCAGAAGGCCGATCAGGGCAGCCTCGTTGTGGATGCCACCGACCAGGTGCAGGATCGCCAGCGGATTCAACACACCCAGCCACAACGCAGCTCCACTGGACACGCCACAACGCCGCGCCAACCGGACGAGCGCCCAGCCGCTTAACGCCAGCCCCAGAATGGCCACCAACCGGTGAAGCACGATGCCGAGGATGATGGAGTTGCCGGTCAGCATGGAAATGACCTCGCCATAGCCCAGCGCCACCGGGCCGTAGGGGGCGGGGGAGTGCGCCCACATCAGCGGCACGGAACGGGCCAAGGGATCGTCAATGCCCAGCAGGTCTACCGGTCCGGCGCTGTAGGGGTCCCAGCCCTTCGCGGCGATCGCTCCCTGCGCCAGGTAAGAGTAAATGTCCTGGGTGAACAGCGGCGGGGTGACCATAAGCGGGGTGACCCATACGAAGAAGGTGCGCCAGTAGGTCCGCACTGGGATTGGGTGATTGGGTCTGCCGGATGCAGAGACGGCGAAGGTGAAAAGCAGCAACCAGCCGTAGACCAGGAAGCCGATGCCCACGAAAACCAGAACGGTGGTGGAATGCAGCATCCGCGCCAGCGTGTTCACGCCGGGGAAGTCCCAATAGGGATTGTGAATCACGGGGAACGCGCCGGCGCCCAGGCCGCCGACTGTGATCAGCATGGTGCCGAGGGCGCCGAGGAAAACGGCAGCGTAGAGCCGCATAGAAAGGGCGCGGCTCAGGGGCTGGAGCTGCAGGGAGCTCTCCGGCACATTGTCGCCGTCAGACTCGGAGTGCAGCTGTGCCGAACGCGACCCCGCCAGGCCCAGTTGAGGCAATTGCTCCTGGATCCTCCGCCAGGGCGTCAGGAGACGCGACCCCCGAGACGAGCTCGGGGTGGCTGAGGTGGGGGTAGTCATAGGTGCAGATACTACCGAATGCCTCAGACAATCTTCTTCAGCCATGGCCGTGACCAGCGCCACAAAGAAAACGCGCGAGCTCTGTGACAGTTAGGCAGGGTTACCTTAGTAGACAAGCGGGAATATTTACGACACACTTTTGTTGTCTAATCATGTAGGCACAACTTTAAGTTGCACAGGCGCACTCTAACAGAAGCTAAAGGAGGTACTAGCGTGGCACGGACATCTGAGGAGCGGGCAACCCAGCCCACTCCAGAGCACGACACGCGGCACCGCATTCTTCTGCACGTGCTGCGCCACGGTCCGGTGAGCGCATCGGACATAAGCGAGGCATTTGGGCTAAGCGCCGCCGGCGTTCGGCGTCACTTAGACAACATCGTCTCCGACGGCCTCGCCGAGGTCGTCGAGGCACCTCGTTCCGGGCAACGTGGACGGCCCGCCAAGCTCTTTAGGCTGACCGACGAAGGCCGGGCGGAGTTTGGACATGATTACGACACGCTCGCCTTGCTGGCGCTGCGCGCTCTTCGCTCTGCTGGCGGAGAGGAAGCGGTGGAGGACTTCGCCGCCCAGCGCATCAACGATCTGCTGCAGGACGTCTCCGACTCCGACGCGGACGTAGCCGCCAAGGCCCAGGCCATTGCCGATGCATTGACCAAGAGGGGCTACGCTGCCACTGTCGGTCACGCAGGCGGTGGCGTACAGATTTGCCGTCATCACTGCCCGATCCAAGATGTCGCTCACGAGTTCCCAGAACTGTGCGCGGCGGAGCACCGGGTGGTTGCAGAGCTGCTGGGACAGCACACTCAACCTTTGGCGACAATCGCCGACGGCAACGGTGTCTGCACCACCTATATTCCGCTTAGAACCATTGACCCTTCCCCCAAGAAGGAAAGTTAAACCATGACTCAAGCTGCACAAACACCTGAAACTAAACCCCAGACCGACGAAGAGATTATCGATTCCATCGGCGCGTACGGCTACGGCTGGCACGATTCCGATGTCGCCGGCGCCTCCGCCCGCCGCGGCCTGAACGAGGACGTCGTCCGCGACATCTCCGCGAAGAAGAACGAGCCGGAATGGATGCTGAAGCGCCGTCTGAAGGCTCTGGACATCTTCGACAAGAAGCCGCTGCCGACGTGGGGCGCGGACCTCAGCGATATCGACTTCGACAACATCAAGTACTTCGTCCGCTCCACCGAGAAGCAGGCTCAGACCTGGGAGGATCTGCCGGAGGACATCAAGAACACCTACGACAAGCTGGGCATCCCAGAGGCCGAGAAGCAGCGTTTGGTCGCTGGCGTGGCCGCCCAGTACGAGTCCGAGGTTGTCTACCACCAAATCCGCGAGGATCTGGAAAAGCAGGGCGTGATCTTCGTTGATACCGATACCGGACTGCGCGAGT
This sequence comes from Corynebacterium sp. c24Ua_83, assembly GCF_039907245.1. Lineage (NCBI taxonomy): Bacteria > Bacillati > Actinomycetota > Actinomycetes > Mycobacteriales > Corynebacteriaceae > Corynebacterium > Corynebacterium sp. c24Ua_83. The sequence goes on from NZ_JASBOI010000001.1 coordinate 282,382, forward strand.
ACCCCGAGCTGTTCGAGGAGTACTTCGGCACCGTGATTCCGGCCGGCGACAACAAGTTCTCCGCGCTGAACACGGCCGTCTGGTCCGGTGGTTCCTTCATTTACGTGCCAAAGGGCGTGCACGTGGACATTCCGCTGCAGGCGTACTTCCGCATTAACACCGAGAACATGGGGCAGTTCGAGCGCACGCTGATCATCGTCGACGAGGACGCTTACGTCCACTACGTCGAGGGCTGCACCGCACCGATCTACAAGACCGACTCCCTGCACTCCGCAGTGGTCGAGATCATCGTGAAGAAGGGCGGCCGCTGCCGCTACACCACGATCCAGAACTGGTCGAACAACGTCTACAACCTCGTCACCAAGCGCACCAAGTGCGAAGAGGGCGGCACGATGGAATGGGTCGACGGCAACATCGGCTCCAAGGTGACCATGAAGTACCCGGCCGTGTGGATGACCGGCCCGCACGCGAAGGGCGAGGTGCTCTCCGTGGCTTTCGCTGGCGAGGGTCAGTTCCAGGACACGGGCGCGAAGATGGTGCACATGGCTCCGCACACGAGCTCGAATATCGTCTCCAAGTCCGTCGCCCGCGCCGGTGGCCGCGCTGCCTACCGCGGCCTGGTGCAGGTGAACAAGGATGCGCACCACTCCGCTTCGAATGTCGAGTGTGACGCGCTGCTGGTCGACTCCATCTCTCGATCGGACACATACCCGTACAACGACATTCGTAACGACCACGTGACGCTGGGCCACGAGGCTACCGTCTCCCAGGTCTCTGAGGATCAGCTGTTCTACCTGATGTCGCGAGGCATCGAGGAGGAAGAGGCAATGGCGATGATCGTCCGTGGCTTCGTGGAGCCCATCGCCAAGGAGCTGCCCATGGAGTACGCCCTGGAGCTCAACCGTCTAATCGAACTGCAGATGGAAGGATCGGTGGGTTAAACCAAATGACCACCCCACTCAACGAAACCGAAGCGACTATCACACCGGTTCAGGCTGGTACGGATCACCAGACCAAGGGTGACCGTTTCACCTCCTTCTCGGCCGCGGACTTCTCCGTGCCGCGCGGTAAGGATGAGGATTGGCGCTTCACCCCGCTGCGTGAGCTGCGCGGCCTGCACGATGGCTCGGCCGTAGCTGACAAGCGCGCTGCCGTCGCTGTCGGTGTTTCTGATGATGACGCCCCCAGCGTGACTGTCGAGCAGTTGGAGCCGGGCGACGAGCGCCTCGGCCGTGCGGGTGCTCCCGTGGATCGTGCCGCAGCCCAGGCGTGGGAAAACACCGAGTCCGCGGACTACGTGCACATCTCCAAGGATGCGGCGCTGAAGGCTCCGGTGACCATCACCGTCGACGGCCCGGGGGAGGACGAGGTCTCCTACGGCACCCTGGTCGTGGAGCTCGAGCCCCACGCTGAGGCCGTGGTGTTCGTCCGCTACGAGGGCTCCGGCGCGCACTCCGACAACGTCGAGTTCGTCGTTGGCACCGGTGCGAAGCTGACCACCGTGGTTTTCGAGGACTGGAACCACGATGCGGTGCACCTGTCGAACTCGCACATCCAGGTTGGCCGCGATGCAACCGTTCGCCACTACTACGCAGCCTTCGGTGGCCACGTGGTGCGCTCCGTGCCGCACGTGCGCTACACGGACACCGGTGGCGATGCTGAGCTGCTGGGTCTGTACTTCGCGGATGCGGGTCAGTACTTCGAACAGCGCCTGCTGGTGGATCACTCGATCCGCAACTGCCGCTCCAACGTGCTGTACAAGGGTGCGCTGCAGGGCGAGCCGGAGAAGGGCAAGGATGCCCGTGAGGCACGCACGGCGTGGATTGGCGACGTGCTGATCCGCCCGGATGCCACGGGCACCGACACTTACGAGAAGAACAACAACCTGCTGCTGACCTCCGGCGCCCGCGCTGATGCGGTGCCGAACCTGGAGATTCAGACCGGCGAGATCGTCGGCGCAGGCCACGCCGCCACCGTCGGTCGCTTCGACGACGAGCACATGTTCTACCTGCAGTCCCGTGGCATCGACCCGGCTAGCGCCAAGATGCTGATCGTCCGTGGTTTCTTCACCGACGTCATCAAGCGCATCCCGGAAGAGTCCATCCGCGAGCTGCTGGAGGACAAGGTCGAGGCCGAGCTGCAGCACACGGTTCTATAAATTCATTCAACCCGTCAAACACCCAAAGAAAGCTTTTTACACACCATGAGCACTCTGGAAATCAAGAACCTGCACGCGCAGGTCGTCCCCGCCGACGAGAACGAGGATCCGAAGCCGATCCTGCACGGCGTGAACCTGACCATCAACTCCGGTGAGACTCACGCCATCATGGGCCCGAACGGCTCCGGCAAGTCCACCCTCTCCTACGCCATCGCTGGCCACCCGCGCTACGAGATCACCGAGGGCGAGGTGCTGCTGGACGGCGAGAAACTGCTGGATATGGAGGTCGACGAGCGCGCCCGTGCGGGCCTGTTCCTGGCCATGCAGTACCCGACCGAGGTGCCGGGCGTTTCCATGGCCAACTTCCTGCGTTCTTCCGCCACCGCCGTGCGCGGCGAGGCACCGAAGATCCGCGAGTGGGTCAAGGAGGCCCGCGGTGCGATGGAAGAGCTGGCGATCGACCCGTCCTTCTCCGAGCGCTCCATTAACGAGGGCTTCTCCGGTGGCGAGAAGAAGCGCCACGAGATCCTGCAGCTGGGTCTGCTGAAGCCGAAGTTCGCAATCCTCGACGAGACCGATTCCGGCCTGGATGTCGACGCACTGCGCGTCGTCTCCGAGGGCATCAACCGCTACCAGGAGCGCGAGAACGGCGGCGTGGTAATGATCACGCACTACCAGCGCATCCTGAACTACGTGAAGCCCGACCACGTGCACGTCTTCGCCGGCGGTCGCATCGTGGAATCCGGTGGACCGGAGCTGGCTGAGCAGCTCGAGGCCGAGGGCTACGAGAAGTTCATCTAAGCCTGCGCGTCACCCCCCTCCCATCCGTTTACTTCCAACCAACCTCGCTCGGCCTAGCCTGAGCTGGGCAGAAAGTGTGAACTCGTGAGTTCAAACAGTTCCCTGGACACCGCGAAAATCCGCAGCGACTTCCCGATTCTCTCGCGCACCGTGCGCGACGGGAAGAAGCTGGTGTATCTGGATTCCGGAGCTACCGCCCAGCGGCCGGTGCAGGTGTTGGATGCGGAGCGGGAGTTTTTGACAACCCATAACGCTCCGGTGCACCGCGGTGCCTACGAGATCGCGGAGGAGGCCACCGAGTCCTACGAATCGGCTCGTGAGGCCATCGCCGCCTTCGTCGGCGCCGAGGACCGGGAGATCGCCTTCGCCAAGAACGCCACCGAAGCGCTCAACGAGGTCGCTTACATGCTGGGCGACGCTCGGGCGGGGGAGTTGCAGGTCACCGAAGGCGACGAGATCGTCGTCTCCGAACTGGAGCACCACGCCAACCTGGTGCCGTGGCAGGAACTCGCCCAGCGCACCGGCGCAACCCTGAAGTGGTACTCCGCCACTCCGGATGGCCGCATCGACCTGGACAGTCTGGAGCTCAGCGAGCGCACCAAGGTGGTTGCGCTGACGCACCAGTCGAACGTCACCGGTGCCGTGCTGGACGTCAAGGAGGCCGTGCGCCGCGCCCGCGAAGTTGGGGCGATCTTCGTCCTGGACGCCTGCCAATCCGTGCCGCACATGCCCGTAAACTTCCACGAACTGGACGTGGACTTCGCCGCCTTTTCCGGCCACAAGATGCTGGGACCTAACGGCGTCGGCGTCCTTTATGGCAAGACCCAGCACCTCGACCAGCTACCTCCTTTCCTGACCGGCGGCTCGATGGTGGAGAAGGTCACGATGGAGCGCACGACCTTTACTGAGGCTCCGCAGCGGTTCGAGGCGGGCACGCAAATGACTTCCCAGGTCGTGGGCCTGGGCGCTGCCGTGAAGTACCTAGAAGAACTGGGGATGGACAAGGTTTCCGCCCACGAAGCGGAGCTGACGGCCTATGCCCTGGAACAGTTGCAAACCATCGAGGGCTTGCGCATCATCGGCCCCACCGACACGCAGAACCGCGGTAGCGCCCTGAGCTTCGTCATGGAGGGTATCCACCCGCACGACCTCGGCCAGGTCGTCGACGATCAGGGTGTGTGCATCCGTGTGGGCCACCACTGTGCATGGCCGGTACACACGTGCATGGGCGTGCAGGCCACCGCCCGCGCCAGTTTCTACATCTACAATGACTTTTCGGAAGTCGACGCGCTGGTCGCTGCCATCCGCAAGGCGCAAGAGTTCTTCGGCGCGGCGTAGAAAGCGTAAAAGGCACAACGTAGAAGAAACAGCGCAGAAACGGCGATTGAAGAAAGTACTAGAGGATACTGGGTCCCTATGAAACTTGAGCAGATGTACCAGGAAGTAATCCTGGACCACTACAAGCACCCGCAGCACGCGGGCCTGCGCGAGCCCTTCGAGGCCGAGGTGCACCACGTGAACACCTCGTGCGGCGACGAGCTCACGCTGCGCCTGCACCTCAGCGAGGACAACCAGACGGTCGAAGATATTTCCTACGACGCGGTGGGCTGCTCCATTAGCCAGGCCTCGACGTCCGTCATGGCTGAGGAGCTGGTCGGCCGACCCGTCGCGGAAGCCTTTGCCAAGCTGGCGGAGTTCGAGCGCATGGTCACCTCCCGCGGCAAGATCGAAGGCGACGACGAAATCATCGGCGACGGTATCGCCTTCGCAGGTGTCTCCAAGTACCCCGCCCGTGTGAAGTGCGCCCTGCTCGGCTGGAAGGCCTTCGAGGCCGCTGCCGCCGAGGTCGGCGTGAGCGCTAACACCAACACAGAGTAAGGAACACACCATGACTGAGAACGCAGAACCCACCGCCCCGGAGATGGATCCCTCGCCTTTGGACAAGGCCCCGGAGGGGCCGTCAGAGCGCAGCCCGGAGGACATGGCGCTGGCTGGCAAGGTCGAGGAGCACCTGCTGGACGTTATCGACCCGGAGCTCGGCATCAACGTCATCGACCTGGGCCTGGTCTACGACATCTGGATCGAGGACAAGACCGCAGTACTGAACATGACCCTAACCTCCCCGGCCTGCCCGCTGCAGGACGTGCTGGAGGATCAGGCGCGCGATGCTGTGATCAACAACGTCGACGAGGTCTCCGACCTGCAGATCAACTGGGTGTGGAGCCCGGCCTGGGGCCCGCACATGATCAACGAGGAAGGCCGCGAGCAGCTGCGCTTCCTCGGCTTCACGGTCTAACCCGAGAACAGCCTCTTACACACCGCCCGTCCCACCGACCAGGGCTGGTGGTATAGAGGACGGAGGAACTCGTGGCGCAGCCCGGTTCCCTTCCTGAGCGCCCACATCGTGCGCGCCACGGCCAGCCCGTCGCGCCCGCTTAAATAGGCCAGCTGTGCCCGCGATTCCAGGGCAAAAAAGTGCCCGAAGAAGTCCTGCAGCGTGGCACCGTCCGCCCGCGCGATGAGCTCCCCACCGACCTGGCGCAGCACGTACGCCAGCCACCCGCCAGCGCGTTTGCCGTCTAGGAAATCGTTGGCAGACTCCATGGCATGCCCCAGCGAGTAGCCCGTCGCCGGATTGATAAACCCAGCCGCGGCGCCAAACTTTCTTTCTTTATGACGCCGCCTGGTCCCCATCGGGATCGCGACCCGTTCTTCGCGCAGTACAGTCTGGGTGCCTATGCGGTCTGCCAGTCGCGCCCGCAGTACCTCGAATACTTCTTCCTGTTTCACTGCGACAGCGCTGCAATGCGCCGCCAAGATGGTCTCCTCGAAAAGCCAGCCTTCGTCGGTGCGCTGGATGTAGCAAAAGCTAGGTGGGCAATCTCCGGCCTGGGTAGCCGTCCCGGTCCAATCCATGAATGTGGGGGTGGATTCTGAAAGGGCCTCAGTAAGAGGCAAGAACCAGCCGACCGCCAATTGCCACAGCGCGGTGTCCGTCCGTGGGGCGCCGGTGCAGTCGACGGCAGATGTTCCCTCCGGAAGTGGTTTGGCTTCGATCCGCACACGCGCGGCACGCAAGGCCTCGACTACCGCCGCCTGGTCCAGCATTCGATAGCTAAACCCTAGGGTGCGGCGGTTCAGGGGAGTACCTGCGACGACCTCCAAAGACTCAGGTGCGGCAAATAGGTGGTCGGCCCACGAGGGAATCTGCGTGGAGAACACCCCATAGGTGCCGGGAAAGGGGGTAGAGCTGTGCACATCGAAGGCAGGATCATAAGCGGTGATGTGAAAACCGCGCTGTGCAGCTCGAATGGCCAGGAGTGCACCGGCTGGCCCGAGGCCTTTAAGCACAAGCTGTTGGGTCACTACTTACCTCCGATGTGGGATCCTTACCCCCGAACTTACACAGCCGTGTTTTACTCATCTTTTCTTCAGGAATCTTTTGCGCCTGAATGATTTACCTATATATATAAGACGCACCTAATAGAATAAATAGCTTTGCAAGCTCAGGTTTAAGTTTAGGGTTTGGGGGACAGGCCACAGATCAGGTGTAACGCTTGACCTGCGGGCATCAAAACCAGTTTCTAACATAAACGTTGTCCTACTCGGTACGAACATACCGAAAGGTGGGGCACGAGAAGAAGACAACCCCGTCGGTGGCACACGCCGGCTGCGACTCGGGAGTATGGGGGACCCGGGCAGCGCGACTCCGGTGTTCATGGGGTGGGAAGGGTCGCCGACGGGGATGGCTGATAGGCTTCTTCCTTGTGATTGTTACTAATGACCTCGAGGTTCGAGTGGGGGCTCGAACCCTGCTGAACGCCCCTGGGCAGCATCTACGTGTGCAGCCCGGCGATCGCATCGGCCTGGTCGGGCGCAATGGTGCGGGTAAGACCACCACCATGCGCATCCTGGCGGGCGAGGGCGAACCCTATGGGGGCACCGTCACGCGCAGTGGCGAAATGGGCTATTTGCCACAGGACTCCAAAGAGGGAGACATCGAGCAGAGCGCGCGCGACCGAGTGCTTTCCGCGCGTGGACTAGACCGCATCCGGCACTCCATGGAACGCCAGCAGGAGATCATGGAGACGAGCGAATCCACTAGCCAGCGCGATGCAGCGATCCTCAAATACAGCCGCCTGGAAGAGAAATACCACGCCCTCGGAGGCTACGAGGCCGACAGCGAGGCCGCGCAGATCTGCGACTCGCTGGGACTACCCGAGCGGGTGCTAGACCAACCGCTAAAGACTCTCTCCGGTGGTCAGCGCCGCCGTGTGGAGCTGGCGCAGATCCTCTTTGCGGCCACCGCAGGATCCGGTCGTTCGCAGACCACCCTCCTTTTGGACGAGCCGACCAACCACCTGGACGCGGATTCCATCACCTGGCTGCGCGGTTTTTTGGCAAAGCACGAGGGTGGGCTGATCATGATCAGCCACGACGTAGAACTGCTGGATGACGTCTGCAACAAAATCTGGTTCCTCGACGCGGTCCGCGGAGAAGCAGACGTCTACAACATGGGCTGGACCAAATACAAGGACGCCCGCGCGACCGACGAGGCACGCCGGCGCCGCGAGAAAGCCAACGCAGAGAAGAAGGCCAGCGCGCTGAAGCAACAGGCCGAGAAGCTGGGAGCGAAGGCCACCAAGGCGAAGGCCGCTAAGCAGATGGCCGCCCGCGCGGAAAAGATGCTGGGCAATCTGGACGAGATTCGCGTCGAGGACCGCGTGGCCAACATCAGCTTCCCGGAGCCAGCACCGTGCGGCAAAACTCCCATGAACGCCAAGGGGCTGACCAAGATGTACGGCTCCCTGGAAGTCTTCGCCGGGGTGGATCTAGCCATCGATAAGGGATCCCGCGTGGTGGTGCTCGGCTTCAACGGCGCGGGAAAGACCACCCTGCTGAAGCTGCTAGCCGGAGTGGAACGCACCGACGGCGAGGGCGGCATTGTCACAGGCCATGGCCTGAAGGTCGGCTACTTTGCACAGGAGCACGACACGATCGACCCGGACAAGTCGGTCTGGGACAACGCCATCGAGGCCTGCCCCGATGCCGGCGAGCAGGACCTCCGCGGTCTACTGGGCGCGTTCATGTTCTCCGGCGAGCAGCTGGAGCAGCCTGCCGGCACTCTATCCGGCGGCGAGAAGACTCGCCTGGCCCTGGCCACCCTCGTCAGCTCCCGGGCGAACGTGTTGCTCCTGGACGAGCCAACCAACAACCTGGATCCGCAGTCCCGCGAGCAGGTGCTGGACGCGCTGCGTACCTACACCGGCGCGGTCGTGCTGGTCACCCACGACCCGGGCGCGGTGAAGGCCCTGGAGCCCGAGCGGGTGATCGTGCTGCCCGACGGGGTGGAGGACCTATGGAGCGACGAGTACATGGAGATCGTCGAGCTGGCCTAGCCCAGCCAGCTAGCTTACCATCCCCAGCGAGCTGCGGGAGTGCTCCACGAAGCGCCGCAGCAGCGAATTCGCCGCCGCCGTATCCTGCCCCTCGAAGCGGGCGTAGGTCTCCGCTATCTCCGCGGGGTCGCAGTAGCCCTCGTCCTCGTAGAAGCTGAGTCGCCGGGTGATACCCGCCGCATCCATCTCCGGGTGGAATTGGCTGGTCCAGACGTTCTCGCGGTAGCGGTAGATCTGCACCGGGCAGGTCTCGCCGGTGGCCAGCAGCGTGGCTTCCTCGGGCACGCGCACCACGGAATCCTTGTGACCCGTCAGCGCGGTGAAGCGGTCGGGGAGCGCACCGGTGATGGGGTCGACGCGCCCGGCGTCAGTAAGAGAAACCTCGCTGGTGCCCGCTGATTCCGAGTACTTACTGTTGACCTCGCCGTCCAGGTAGTGCGCCAGCATGGAGGTGCCGTAGCAGGTGGAGAAGATGCCGAAGCGCTGCCGTTCGGATTCGATCTCGATGAAATCCACCAGCTTTTGCGAGATCGCTTCCTGCCACTCCACGTCGACCGGGCGGGTGATTGTAAACGGCGAGCCGCCGATGAACACGCCCTCCACGCCATCGAAGCTTCCCAGGTCGGCGCTGGGGTTATCCAGCGGTCGCTGTTCGAGCTCGGCGGGTGTGAGGCCGCTGTAGCTGAGGAAGTCGGCGTATTCCGCGGCGAGCACCTCGGCGCCGCTGCGGGGGCATAGCAGTACGAAAGTCACATTCGTTACTGTAACAGACCGCTTGGTCTATTTGCTATTTTTTGACGCCCGCGCGCCCCAACTTTTGCAGCAACTCCTGCGCACTGTCGATCTTCTTTTGCTCGAATCCCCGAACTCCGTCGGCCTCAGCCGCCAGGGAAGCTAGCTCCGCCGCCTGCTCAGGCGTGTGCAGGTTCCGCGCCCGGCTCAGGATCTCCTCCCGGTAGGCATTGACAAGCTTGCGCTCCAACTTGCGCACCTCCGCGTAGCCGAAGATGTCCAGGCGCGTGCCACGCAGCCCCTTGGCTTTGGCCAGCGCACTGAGCACTGGGCGCATCCGCGGGCCAAGGCCGATCTTGCGGTTCAGCCCCAGGGAGCGCAGCAGCGGCGGCTGGAATTGTACCGTGACCTTGCCGCCCTTCTGGGCCTCCGCGAATCCGGGGTCCAGCGCCAGGCGGGCGACCTCGTACTCGTCCTTGTAGGCGGATAGCTTATGCAGTCCGGCTGCGAAGCTGCGGGTCAGTTCTGCGGGGCCATCCGGGTTCACGCGCCGCTCGTGGGCGTAGACCGCGCGCACGTCGGTCAGGTAATCCTGGGCGTCCTGCTCGGAACCCCAGCGGCGCATCTCGTCGAAGTACACCGCAACCTCGTCCACCAGGCTCGGCTCCAGCGCCTCCTCGATCTTTTGGCGGGTGCGATCCAGAGGCTGAACCTCCTGGTACTGGGCGTAGTCGGGCTCCACGCCCATCAGCTCGATCAGCGCCTCCGGGCGGCTGACTAACTGACGGCCGCGGCGGAAGGCCTGGATGTTGGCCTCGGCCTTCTTGCCGTTGATCCGCAGCGCCTTCTCCATCGACTCCGGGGTCACCGGCAGGGCACCGGCCTGCACCGCAGCGCCGATCAGCAGCATGATTTGGAAGGTGGATTCGCCGAAGAGCTTGGTGGATACGCGGATCGCGTCGGTGATGATCGCCCGCTTCGCCGCATGCCCCAGCGCACCGGTGATCTGCACGCCGTCGGGGCGGGTGGCCTTAACGTCGGTGCACATCTGCCCTGTGGGAGTCTCGGAATTCGACAGCACGGCAACCGTCCGCGCCGCGTTGAGTACCGAGGTGCTGGCGTCTTCTGCACCCGTCACGCCGTCCAACGCGATCAGCAGGTCCGCGCTGCCGCGCGGCACCGTGCCCGTGTGCTGGCCAATGCTCCTAGAGATGCGCAGGTCAGAGACCACCGAGCCGCCCTTTTGCGCCAGGCCCGTCATGTCCGTGCCCCGCACCGCAAGTCCATCCAGGTGCGCGGCGGTGGCGATCACTGCAGAGGCCGTCATCACTCCCGTGCCGCCCACACCCGAAATGCGTATGTTCCACGGGTGCTTGCTGTCCAGTGTGCTCTCCGGCACCGGGTCGAGCGCGGTGGCGTCAATAGGCGGCACCTCGCGCTTCTCCTCGACCGCAACGACGGTCGTGAAGGCCGGGCAGTCACCGGACAGGCACGAGCGGTCGGTGTTGCAGCTGGTCTGATCCACGCGGGTCTTGCGGCCGAACTGCGTGTCCACCGGCTGCAGGGACAGGCAGCCGGACTTTTCGCCACAGTCGCCGCAGCCTTCGCAGATGCGCTCGTTGATCACGATCTTCTCGGTCGCCTGGGCCCGCTGGTTGCGGTTGCGGGCGCGGCGCTTCTCGGCGGCGCACTCCTGGTCGTGGATGAGCACGGAGACACCCTGTAGGGCCTCCAGCTCCTTCTGCACCTTGGCCAGATCCTCGCGCGGGCGCACCTGCACGCCGGAACCCCGCAGGGCGCGCCGCGTGCGCCGCACATCGTCACTGGTCACAACGATCCTGGCCGGGTTTTCGGCCCGCACCATGTCGACCAACCCCGCCAGGCTCGGCTGCCCCACGGGATCCTGCCCGCCCGTCATCGCCACCGTGCCGTTGTGCAGCAGCTTCAGGGTTGCGTTTACCTTGGACGCCACCATTGCCCGCAGCGCCAGCGATCCCGAATGCAGGAACGTTCCGTCGCCCATGTTCTGCACGAAGTGCTCCTCGGACACGAAGCTGTGCATTCCGATCCAGTGTGCGCCCTCGCCGCCCATCTGCGCGGTGCCCATGATCTTGCCCACGCGCTTGTCGTCCATCAGCATCACCATGGCGTGGCAGCCGATTCCAGCGCCGACCAGCGTGTCCTCGTCCGCGCGGGTGGAGAGGTTGTGCGGGCAGCCGGAGCAGAAGTGGGGCACGCGGTTGGGGACCGCCAGCGGCAGGGAGATCCGGGTGGGGCCGCTTGTCACTCCGGCCACCTCGATGCCCTCGTTGCGCAGCAGCTTGGGCAGCTGCTTCAGCGGATCATTCACATGCTCGATAGCGGGGCGTACCGGGAGGTCGTAGAGGCACGCGCGGACGGATTCCAGCAGGTGAGTACCGAGCTCCTCGGCGACCACGAGCGTATCCAGCCCCTCACAGAAGCGCTCCAGCTCCTGCGGGTCCAGCGGGTAGGTCATCGCCAGCTGCAGAATGCGCACGCGCGCCTCGCCCACGACCTCCGCGACCTCCAGGGATGTGTTGCCCGCGCAGATCACGCCCACGTGGTCGCCGTCCCACGTGCCCCACCAGCGGTTCAGCTGGTGCTCGCGGGCGTATTCCAGGGCGCGCTGGATGCGCTCGCCGACGCGGGTATCCTCCAGGTCGAGCAGTCGCTTGCCCAGCAGGCGGGCCTCCGGCACGTGCTCGCCGCCGCGCTCCAGGCCGCGGGCCGTCGTGGCCGTGCGGATGGCCTCCAGGTCCACGCTGGCGGAGCCGTCGGCCACGGGAGTGGTGATGCGCAGCGCCGTCCACAGGCCGCTGTAGCGCGACATCCACACCGCGTGCGTGCCGAGGCGCAGCACGTCGCCCGCGTCCGCCGGCACGAGGGTCGGCAACCCCAGGTCCGCCAGGATCCGCCCGGAGGCAGACGGGATCGTCGAAGACTTCGCCGTCGGGTCGTCGCCCACGAAGGCCACCGCACCGCCCGTGCCGCTGGTGCCGGTCATATTCGCGTGCCGCAGCGCATCGGCCGCCCTATCCAACCCCGGCGCCTTGCCGTACCAGTAGCCGACCACGCCGTCGATGCCTTCCTTGACCGTCGCCCGATCCGTCATCTGCGATCCCGCTACGGCCGTGACGCCCAACTCCTCGTTGACGGCAGGGAAGTGCTGCACATCAAACTGGCCGAGTAGCGACCTGCGGCGCCCCAGCTCGAGGTCGTACCCGCCCAGCGGGGACCCCTCGTAGCCGGAGACGAAGCTGGAGGTCTGCAGCCCAATCTCGCGGTCCGCCTCCGCCCGATCCAGCACGGTGCGCACGAGCGCCTGGATGCCGGTTAAGTGGATGTGCCCGGTCTTCTCCCGGTAGCGCGACTGGGTGTAGTCGGGGAGATCCTGGACGGGGGAGATTGAGTCGGGGATGAAGGTGGAGGTCATCGCTGTTCACCCTTTCGTGCGAGCTGTCAGTTTGTGGTTTGAATCACATTAAGCGACAGCGAACCGCACTCGATAGCGCCTACGGAAAAATAGTTCACTTAGCAAAGATTTTTTGGGTTCCAACCCTAAAAACTAAGCCAATGGCCTAAAATCCCACCCAAGCGACAACAGATTTGCACACAAAAGTAGATGTTTCTTGCCAACAGGCCGCGAAGGGGCGTCACAAAGAAAGGTCAGAAGAATGAGGGATCTCGACCGGACAGACATCGAACTCTGCATGCTACTCAACGAAAGGCCCAAGGCCGGGGTGCGCGAGTACGCGCGGGTGCTCGGGGTGGCGCGAGCGACGGTGAGCAGCCGCATAGACAAGCTCGTGGAAAGGGGAGTGATCGGCAGCTTCGCCCCGCACTTCGACCCGGGTGCGCTAGGCTTCCCGCTGGGCGCCTTCGTGCACGTCACGCTGGACCAGCGGGCGCTCGACCAGGCGACGGCGGCGATCCTGAAAATCCCGTGGATCACGGAGGCGCATTCTATCGCCGGGCCTTACGACCTATCGTGCCGGGTGGTGGCGCGCGACCACGAGCACCTGGAGCAGATCACCCTCAAACTGCAGGAGGTCGAAGGCGTGCAGCGCACGCGGACGGAAATCATCCTGCGTTCCCGCATCCCCGCCCGCCACGGCCAGCTGCTGCGGGCGTTAGCGGATCTGCGAAACCTCTAGCGCCGCCTTGACCTGCTTGGCCGACAGGTCAGTAGAAATAGTGGCCGTTTCCGGCTGGCCCGCGATGTACCGGCAGATGGTCCAGCCGTTGGTGAACTCGGGCTCCAGCACGTCCATGGGGCCGTCGGCCATGTGCAGGTTATAGGGGCGCCCCTCCCAGTTGGCCGGGGCGTTGAACTCGCTGGTGCGGAACGTGAACGGCTCGGTGCCGTCGGTGGGGTAGGCCTGCACCATGGCCTTGTAGTAGTAGCGGCGCTCTGTGTTCATGCGCTCCCCGTTGTCGTTGTGGGTAGACACCCGCGTTATCCACACGCCGCCCACGCGGGCGGGCGCAAAGCGCAACCAGCCATTTCCCCAGGCCTTGCCCAGGATCCGCAGCTGACCGCGACGCTTGGAGGCGCTATAGAGGGCAACGCCCGCCATCAGCAGGCCAATGGCCCCGATCACCAGACCAATGACCAGAGTCTGGGTGCCTCCGCGGGCGGCCAGGAAGCCACCCAGGCCAAACAGCACCACGCCGATTGTCAGCACCACCGTCTGCACCACGCTAAAGCCCGCAGTGTTGCCGGCAACGGGCATGCGGCCGTTGTTCGACAGCGCTGCGTTCAGCGCGACCGACCCGGCGGGGAGGGTGCACCGCTGATCGAATGTGCCCGACTGGTCGCCCCGCACGAGCCCGTCGAGCGGATCGTCGATGACAACCGAGGAGCGACCGTACTTGAAGACCTGCACCATGCGAGCGAGTAATCCTTCCTAGTTGCGGTAGCCGTGCAGCGGGGCGGGGATGAAGCCACCGCGGTTGATGAACTCGGCACTGCTTGCACGGTTCACGCCGATCACCGGTGCGTAGCCCAGCAGGCCACCGAAGTCCACGTCGTCGCCAACCTTTGTACCGACGGCGGGGATCACGCGCACGGCGGTGGTCTTATGGTTCATCACGCCGATGGCGGCCTCGTCGGCGATCATTCCAGCAATCGACTCCGCGGGGGTGTCGCCCGGGATGGCGATCATGTCCAGACCGACGGAACAGATGGCCGTCATGGCCTCCAGTTTGTCGATGCTGATGGCTCCGCTGCGCACAGCGTCAATCATGCCCTTGTCCTCAGAGACCGGGATAAACGAACCCGAGAGGCCGCCGACGCGCGAGCAGGCCATCATGCCGCCCTTCTTCACCGCATCGTTCAGCAGCGCCAGGGCAGCGGTGGTGCCGTGGGTGCCCACCTGACCGAGCCCCATGTGCTCCAGAATGTGCGCCACGGAATCGCCGAGCTCCGCGGTGGGCGCCAGGGACAGGTCCACGATGCCGAAGGGCACGCCCAACCTTTGGGCGGCCATCACGCCGACCAGCTGGCCGGTGCGGGTGATCTTAAACGCCGCGCGCTTGATCTCCTCGGAGACCTCGTTGAGCGTTGCACCTTCCATTCCGGCAACCGCGCGGTCGACCACGCCGGGGCCGGATACGCCCACGTTGATCACACAGTCCTGCTCTTCCACCCCGTGGTAGGCGCCAGCCATAAACGGGTTGTCGGAGACGGAGTTGGCAAACACGACCAGCTTCGCGCAGGCCAGCGTGCCGCCCGGCCCATAAGTGGAGGCATCCTTGATGACGTGCCCCATCTCGCGGACCGCATTCATGTTGATGCCGGCCTTCGAGCTGCCGACGTTCACGGACGCGCAGACGACATTAGTTTCGTTCAGCGCCTCGGGCAGCGAGCGGATCAGGTCCAGCTCGCCGCGCGTGGCCCCCTTGTCCACCAGGGCCGAGTAGCCGCCGATGAAGTTCACACCCACCTCGGTGGCCGCGCGATCCAGCGCTTCGGCAATCCGCACCGGGTTGCCCTCTACCGCGGAGGCGAGGACGCCAACCGGGGTCACGGAGATGCGCTTGTTCACGATGGGGATGCCCAGCTCCCGCTCGATCTCCTGAGCCACCGGCACGAGGTTCCGCGCGTAGTCCACCACGCGCTCGAACACCGCCTCGGCGGTGGCCTCCATCGTTTCGCGGATGCAGGGCATGAGGTTGATGCCCATCGTTACCGTTCGGATGTCGAGACGGTACTTCTCGATCATCTCGATGGTTTCTAGGATGTTGTTGCTTTGGTTTGTGACGCCACGACGTGGATTCATTCTTTAACCCTCCAGAACCCTTACACGTCGTGCATGGCGGAGAAAATGGCCTCCGACTGCACTCGGATGACGAGCTTCTCCTGTTTTTCGACCTCCGCCATGCGGTCCTGCACGTCGGCGATCCCGTGCTGGGAGTCGTCGATACGAACGTGCAGGATCATGGTGAAGTAGTCGTCCATGATGGTCTGGGAGACGTTGAGGATGTTGACGTCTAGCTCGGCCAGGGCGGTGGACACGGCAGCGATGATTCCGGTGTGGTCCAGCCCGGTGACGGTCATGATTGCGATCATGCACTACATGCTACTCACCGGGTTGGACAGCCTACTGTCCGGGGGAACGCAGCGCGCTTTCTACGAAGTCCAGCGCGTCGGACAGCCCCTCGGTACCCTGCCGCTGGGCAAGCCGCCCAAGCACACCCTCGAGCACCAACTCCAGGGTTTGGGCGATCGTCTCTACCTCCACGTCCCTGCGGATTCGCCCGCTGGCGCGCTGCTCCCGCAGGCGGGTGCGCACGGTTTCGCGCAGCGCCAGCTGATCCAACTCCCACTTGGCCGCGAAGCAGGGGTCGATGTTCACCCGGCGGGTGATCTCCACACGCATACCCCACCAATCTGTCAAGTCATTTGACTTGACGAGCGCACGAATGGCGCCGATAAGACCCTCGTCGGCCGCTAGTTCGGCCATCTTGCGCATGTCCTCGTGGGCAACCTCGAGAAACAGCTGATCCTTGTTGCCGTAATGGTGGAAAATCGCCCCGCGGGACTTGCCGATGGTTTCTTCCAACCGGGCGACGGTCGCGCCGTCGTAGCCGTAGGTAGCGAAGCAGTGGCGCGCGCCGGACAGGATCTCGACCTTCCGCTCTGCCAGGTCCGTGTCGCTTACTTTGGGCATCTGCTTAAACCTCGTTGAGTTGTCTAAGAGCACAAAGGCGGTGACCCGCGCTTCTCTCCCCTTAGGGGAAGAGGGCGCCGGTCACCGCCTCATGCCAGGCCTATAAGGAGTTATTCCTTACTTGCCGGACATCATGTTGCGCAGAACGAACTGCAGGATGCCGCCGTTGCGGTAGTAGTCTGCCTCACCGGGGGTATCGATGCGGGTCACGGCGTCGAACTCAATCTTCTCGCCGTTCTCCTTGGTGGCAGTTACCTTGACGGTCTTCGGGGTGGAGCCGTTGTTGAGCTCCTCGATGCCCTCGATGTCGAAGGTCTCGGTGCCCTCGATGCCCAGGGACTTCCAGGACTCACCCTCCGGGAACTGCAGCGGGACAACGCCCATGCCGATCAGGTTGGAGCGGTGGATACGCTCGAAGGACTCGGCGATGACGGCCTTCACGCCCAGCAGCAGGGTGCCCTTAGCAGCCCAGTCGCGGGAGGAGCCGGTGCCGTACTCCTTACCACCCAGAACGACCAGCGGAGTGTTCTCCTTCTGGTAGTTCATAGCGGCGTCGTAGATGAAGGACTGCGGGCCGCCCTCCTGGGTGAAGTCGCGGGTGTAGCCGCCGGAAACACCGTCGAGCAGCTGGTTCTGCAGGCGGATGTTAGCGAAGGTACCGCGAACCATGACCTCGTGGTTACCACGACGTGCGCCCAGGGAGTTGTAGTCCTTGCGCTCCACACCGTTTGCATCCAGGTACTGAGCAGCCGGGGTGCCCGGCTTAATGGTGGAAGCAGGGGAGATGTGGTCGGTGGTCACGGAGTCGCCCAGCAGAGCCAGGACGCGAGCGCCCTTGACGTCGTTGACGTCCTCCGGCTCCTTGCTCATGCCGTCGAAGTACGGAGCCTTGCGGATGTAGGTGGACTTGGGATCCCAGTCGAAGGTCTTGCCGGACGGAACCTCCAGGGAGCGCCAGCGCTCGTCGCCCTCGAAGACGTTTGCGTAGTCCTCGGCGTACAGGTCCTTGGTGATGGAGGAAGCGATAACTTCCTCGATGTCCTCGGTGGACGGCCAGATGTCCTTCAGGAAGACATCGTTGCCATCCTGGTCCTGGCCCAGCGGCTGGGTCTCGAAGTCGAAGTCCATCGTGCCGGCGATCGCGTAGGCGATAACCAGGATCGGGGACGCCAGGTAGTTCATCTTGACGTCCGGGTTGATGCGACCCTCGAAGTTACGGTTACCGGACAGGACAGCGGTGGCGGCCAGGTCGCCCTCGTTGATGCCCGCGGAGATCTCCTCCGGCAGCGGGCCGGAGTTACCGATACAGGTGGTGCAGCCGTAGCCGACCAGGTAGAAGCCCATGGCCTCCAGGTCCTTCCACAGGCCCGCCTTCTCGTAGTAGCCGTTAACAACCTGGGAGCCCGGTGCCATGGAGGTCTTAACCCACGGTGCGGACTTCAGACCCTTGGCAGCAGCGTTGCGTGCCAGCAGGCCAGCGCCGACCATGACGGACGGGTTGGAGGTGTTGGTGCAGGAGGTGATGGAAGCGATGGCAACCATACCGTGGTCCAGCTCGATGTCCTCGCCGTTGTAGTTGACGGTGACCGGGTTGGACGGACGGCCCTCTGCGCCTGCAGCTGCGGAAGGAATGTTGCCCTTGGCGTCCGCAGCGGATGCCGGGGTGCCGGCAGCCTGGGCAGAAGTGTTCTCGGTTGCCGGACCCTCTGCGTCGAAGTCCGGGGTAGCGGCAGAAGCATCGGCGTCGATGTAGTTGTGCAGATCCTTGCGGAACTGTGCCTTGGAGTCGTTCAGCTCGATGCGGTCCTGCGGACGCTTCGGGCCAGCGATGGAAGGAACGACGGTGGACAGGTCCAGCTCGAGGTACTCGGAGTACTCGACTTCCTTCTCCGGGTCCAGCCACATGCCCTGTGCCTTGGCGTAAGCCTCGACGCGGTCCAGGGTCTCCTGGTCGCGGCCGGTCAGCTCCAGGTACTTCACGGTCTCTTCGTCGATCGGGAACATAGCCGCGGTGGAGCCGAACTCCGGGGACATGTTGCCGATGGTTGCGCGGTTAGCCAGCGGCAGCTCGCCAACGCCCTTGCCGTAGAACTCGACGAACTTGCCGACCACGCCGTGCTGGCGCAGCATGTCGGTGATGGTCAGAACGACGTCGGTGGCGGTAACGCCAGCCGGGATCTCGCCGGTCAGCTTGAAGCCAACGACGCGCGGGATCAGCATGGAGATCGGCTGGCCGAGCATTGCAGCCTCAGCCTCGATGCCGCCGACACCCCAGCCCAGGATGCCCAGGCCGTTTTCCATGGTGGTGTGGGAGTCAGTACCAACACAGGTGTCCGGGTATGCCAGGCCGTTGTTGTCAAAGACAGAGCGGGCCAGGTACTCGATGTTCACCTGGTGGACGATGCCGGTTCCCGGAGGAACAACGCGGAAGTTCTCGAAGGCGCCCGTGCCCCAACGCAGGAACTTGTAGCGCTCGTCGTTGCGCTGGTACTCGATCTCGACGTTCTTCTCCAGAGCGTCGGCGTTACCGAATGCCTCGATGATCACGGAGTGGTCGATGACCATCTCAGCCGGGTTCAGCGGGTTAACGTCGTCTGCGTTGCCGCCCAGGGCAACAACGGCGTCACGAATGGTAGCCAGGTCAACGATGCAGGCCACGCCGGTGAAGTCCTGCATGATAACGCGGGCCGGGGTGAACTGGATCTCGAAGTTGGGCTCTGCGGAAGGATCCCAGTTGGCGATGGCCTCAATGTGCTCGCGAGTGATGTTCTTGCCATCCTCGTTGCGCAGCAGGTTCTCGCCGAGAACCTTCAGGGAGTAGGGAAGCTTCTCCATTCCCGGCACAGCGTCCAGCGCGAAGTAGTCATAGGACTTCTCGCCGACCTGCAGAGTGCTCTTGGAATCGAAGGAGTTGATGCTTTCAGCCACAGTGAGCTCCTTTAATCTCTTCTCTTAGTCGAAATGTCGTCGTCGTTGTGGTCGCCGCCACGCACGGGACAGCCGCCCGCGGCGGAGGCTCTGCTTACCATTGTGGCAGCATTCTTGCCGCGACGTCACTAGAAATTTTAACAGTACGATTGTCCTGCTGCGAATCCTGCAGGTTTAAGCGTGTCGCCGATACCCCCACCCCTCTTTTGGTGCTAAAAACGTCCCATGACCGATACGCCTAACCCCGCCCCTTCGGACGACGTTGCGCAGCTCATTGCCTCTCTTAATGACGCCCCAGTCTTCGTCGCCGAGGGTTTCCCGACTGAGGTGGAGTCTGGATCGGCCGGCCTATCCAAGAGCCTCAACGAGGTGGTTGAGGCCACCGGGAGGGGAGAGTCGGCGTCCAAAATAGGCACCCTAAAGATCGGCTACATCAACCAGGACGGGGAGCGCCACAACAATCTTCGCGACATGGCGCAGAAAGTGCTGGACGGTACGGGCGCGGACACGGTGATCCTGAAGTCGCCAAGTCAGGCGACGGCAGTGTCGGAGAATCTGTCGCGCTATGCCATCGAATCGAACTACACGGTTCTCTCTAGCGCTAACAGCCATCCAGAGGCGACTCAGGAGTTCCTCAACCAGGCGGCGGGGTACGAAACTCCCACAGGCCTGGCCAACGTGGGAGTGGTCCTGGCAGTGGCAGTCGCAGCCGTAATCGCTTCGTTATCAAAGCCATGGACCAAGCAGAAGTAGGTAACGGTTTAAAATAGTCAATCCTGGGGGCTTGACTAACCTTAAGGGTAAATCTAGAAAAACGGGGGCTTTCTACAGGTGACGCAATGCGACACGCCTACGCGCTCATAAATGTGCCATAAATCACACTTGTAACTTTTCCGTTACTATTCGCAGGTCAAGGCAATTGCCGTTACTTATGTGACTAGTGCGATTCATGGGATTCATGGTGAAAAAGTTTACGGCCTTGACTCGTGTGCTCTAGGGTTCCCAGTGTCAACTTTTGAAACGAGTTGATCTCGAAGTGATTTTTGAGAGTCACCCGACGGGACCTGTACTGGTCGCATGGGGAAGTGCGGCCAGCTGGACCGAGGGTTTCGCTCGCTTCAAAGCCAGTTGTATAAACACCAGGAGAATCGATCGTGACACCACGACCACAAAGCCGTAAGCGAACGGTGTTGGCCGTCGCAGTGACCGCTGGAGTGACGCTCCAGTCGACGACTATGGTCGCCCAGGCCGACGACAAGCGTACCGTTGAAAGCTTCCTGGCCGACCTCGTCGGCCAGGTTTCTCGCGCCAAGTCCCAGGTCTCCGAGATGGAGACGCTCATGGGCTCGCTGCGAGAAGATGCCAACAAGGCCCGCGTCGACCTCGTCAACAGCCAGTCCGCCGCCCAAACGGCCCAGGACAAGGTCGTGGACGCACGCGGACGCCTCAAGGATTCCGACACCGAGGTAACCAAGGCACAGTCGAAGCTGAACGACATCGCGCGTTCCGCCTACGCCCAGGGCGGCGACGCCTCCGCCGTGAACCTGGCTGCCGGCGGCAGTGACGCGGTTGGTGACACGCTCGATCGCTCCTCCTACATCGACGCAGCCTCCAAGAAGCAGAAGGACGAAGTCGACCGCCTCGACCTGGCGCGTACCCAGAACGCCAACGAGGAGTCCTCGCTGCGCGACTCCCGCGATAAGGCGAACTCCGCCGTCGACGACGCGGTAAGCAAGTACAACACCGCGCGCGACACCTTGAACAACTCCCAGAAGACCCTCACCGAGAAGCAGAAGGAATACAAGCGCCTGCTCGATGAGAAGTCGAAGGCGGAAAAGGCGCTCCGCGAGGCTCGTGCCGCCGTGGAGACCTTCACCAACACCCACCCGGAGGCTTCTAGCTGGGACAAGCGCAAGGTCGCCGAGAAGGCAGCCGAGAACGCGGGTGCCAAGGTCGAGAAGGCCGATGAAAAGGCGGAGGAGACTCAGTCCACTGAGGACTCCACAGAGAACACTCAGAACACTGAGAACACTGAGAACACTGAGGATGCTCAGCCGGCTGAGGCTAACGAGACCACTGAATCTGACCAGTCCGACCAGTCCGACGAGTCCCCGGCACAGGGCTCCCTCGGCAACCCGGCAGGCCTGCCGGAGCTCCCGGCGGAGCTGCAGTCCTCCTACGACCTGAACCCCAGTGGCGATGAGCAGCGCCAGGCTGCCCTCGACGGTCTGCGCAAGGCCGGCGAATCCGCACTGATGGCCGGCTTCACCACCGCATTGTCCGGCAACCCGGATGGTGCCGTGGATGCCGCAGCCCGCGCGGGCCGCGAAACC
The DNA here is from genome assembly GCF_039907245.1 of Corynebacterium sp. c24Ua_83. Taxonomy (NCBI): domain Bacteria; kingdom Bacillati; phylum Actinomycetota; class Actinomycetes; order Mycobacteriales; family Corynebacteriaceae; genus Corynebacterium; species Corynebacterium sp. c24Ua_83. The sequence goes on from NZ_JASBOI010000001.1 coordinate 303,926, forward strand.
GCCGGCCAGGAGTATGACCGCGCCATGGGCGCCAGTACTAGCACCGCGCCGGCGGCGCAGGAGGCCCCGGAAGCTGCAGAGACCCCAGAAAACCCAGAGACTCCGGAGACTCCCGAAACTCCGGACGAGGCCGTTACTCCGGAGACCCCGGAGGCCCCTGAAAGCCCAGCTGAGGCCATCGCCGATGCACTGGATCCGAGCAGCCCCGATACCTCCGGCACCGCCGAGGAGAAGATCGAGCGCGTCATTAAGCGCGCTGAAAGCCAGCTGGGCCTGCCCTACGCATGGGGCGGCGGTAACTTCCACGGCCCGACCAAGGGTATCCGCGACGGCGGCGTAGCCGACGCGCACGGCGACTACAACAAGGTCGGCTTCGACTGCTCCGGTCTGATGATGTACGCCTTCTACGGCGTGGGCATCGAGCTACAGCACTACTCTGGCTACCAGTACACGGCCGGCAAGCAGGTTCCTTCCTCGCAGGCCAAGCGCGGCGACATGCTGTTCTGGCCGGGCCACGTCGCCCTGTACCTGGGCGATGGCAAGATGATCGAGGCTCCGCAGTCCGGCGATGTCGTCAAGATCTCCGACGTGCGCTGGGGCGGCATGCAGCCCATGGCAGTCCGCATGATCGAGTGATGATCTAACGCAGTAGCTCCCGCTGCGCATAATCCACAGCCACCATCCGGGCGGTTCTTACCGCCCGGAGCATTGGCATTAGATGGGGGTCCAGGCTCGCACCCACCTCGGAGCGCTTCGTGACCTCCACAATCGCCGCCACCTGATCGGCCCTGGCCATCAGCTTGGCGGCGCGACTGGGCACTCCCGGCGGCATTCCGGGGAGCCCGAAGGCATCGTTCAAGGCGCCCACCGCCAGCTCGGCGCGCTGAAACGCCGCGCCACCGCTCGGCACGTGCCCCGCGTTCCGCACCATCCTCGTTGCATTATCCGCAGCCTCACGCAGCAGCTGATCCGCCTCGCCCGGCGAATAGACCGGCAGCGGCGGAACCGGCCCCTCCACCTGATCCCAGGACCAGCTGACCAGGTGGGCGTCAATAGCACGAGGGCTAAGCACGTGACTGACCAAGGGGTCGCGGTCGGCAAGGATTAGTGACGCCCCCTCCGGGCCAACCGGCAGCACGGTCGCGTCGCCGGGGCCGGAGAGTGCCAGCTGGATCAGGGGACGTTCGTCCAACCCGACTGGCGCCTCGTCCGCCACGGAGCGGATCTGGCCGAGCATCTCCACGAGTCCGCCGCCGTCGGGCTCCAGGCGGTGGTGCTTGCCCTGGGTGGCGTGGAAGGCGTCGATCACTTCGTCTGCCCCGATGATCCCGTGCAGCCACCAGGCCAGCCATAGGGAGGTGTTCTGCACGGGCGACCACAGTTGCGCCCCAAGCCACGTCGGTACCGGATCAGTCATTTTTCCTAGCCTAAGCTGGTTGCCCATGAGCTTCAATTACGGTGACATCATGAAGGGCCACTCTCGCAACCAAAAACCCAGCATTCCGCGCGTCACGCCGGAGCTGGGCATGGTGGTGGAGGTAATCGCCGATGACTTCGTCGGCGCCGTGGTGGGTGGGGAGAAGACCGCCGATGGGGACTTCATTCGCCTGGAGGACCGCTATGGAAAGACGCGCCTGTTCAAGCTCCGCGAGGGCGCATTCCTCCTTGAGGGCAAGCCTATTACCTTGACTCGCTACGTGGATCCCAGGTTGCTTCCACCGAAGCAGCGCACCTCTAACTCCGGCTCGCGGCGCGTGGAGAACGTGCAAGCCAAGGTTGCGGCACCCTCGCGCATTTGGGTGGAGGGCATTCACGATGCGGCGATCGTCGAACAAGTCTGGGGGCATGACTTGCGCGTGGAAGGCGTGGTCGTGGAGTACCTGGAGGGCCTCGACAATCTGCCGGAGAGGCTCGCCGAGTTCCAGCCCTCCGCCACCCGCCGCGTCGGGGTGCTTGCGGATCACCTCGTCGAGGGGACTAAGGAGGCGCGGCTGACCGAATCCTTAGGCCCGCACGTGATGGTCACCGGCCACCCGTACATCGACATCTGGGAGGCCGTGAAGCCGCAAAGCGTGGGCATCCGCGCGTGGCCGAAGATCCCACGCGGCACCGACTGGAAGACCGGCGTGTGCCAAGAGCTCGGCTGGGGCAGCCCGCAGGACGGCTGGCGCCGGGTGGCAGCTGCGGCTAAGACCTTCCGCGATCTGGACTCCACTTTGATTGGTGCGGTGGAAAGGTTGATCGATTTCGTTACTGTCCCACCGGAATACTGAACCACCAACTAGGATCCTGACTATGGGTCCGATCATTTGGTTAATCGCGGCAGGAGTGCTGGCTCTCGGCGAGCTCCTGGTAGCGGACATGTCCTTGCTCATGCTCAGTGCGGCCGCGCTGATCACCGCCGGAGTTTCGCTAGCGGATATTCCGGTATGGGCGGAGATTCTGGTTTTCGGCGTGGCTTCGCTAGCGACCACCCTGGCGATCCGGCCCATCCTGCGCAAACGCTTCCTGCAAACGGCCCCGACGCGCACGTTTGACTACGCCGAACTGACGGGCAAGAACGCCGAGGTAGTTGAGGCGGTCACCGACGATGTGCAAAGCGGTGGCATGGTGCGCATCGCCGGCGAGCTGTGGTCAGCGCGTTCGGCAAACATGGGGGATACTTACCCCCAAGGAGAGTCCGTGCAAGTGATAGACATCGACGGCACGACTGCGGTCGTTTGGCGAAACAATTAGAAGGGCTTAAGACATGAGCTTCACAATTTTCTTGGTGATCTTACTGGTCATCATTGCGACGATCATCATCAAGATGGTCGCCCTCATCCCGCAGGGTGAGGCGGCAGTCATCGAACGCTTGGGTACGTACACCCGCACTGTTTCTGGCGGCCTGACGATCCTCGTTCCGTTCGTCGACCGTATCCGCGACAAGGTCGATACCCGTGAGCAGGTCGTGAGCTTCCCGCCCCAGGCCGTGATCACGCAGGATAACCTGACCGTCGCCATCGATACGGTGGTTACCTTCCAGATCAACGATCCGGCCCGCGCCATCTACGGCGTGAACAACTACATCGTCGGCGTGGAGCAGATTTCCGTCGCCACGCTGCGCGATGTGGTTGGTGGCATGACGCTGGAGGAGACCCTGACTTCCCGTGAGGTCATCAACCGCCGCCTGCGCGGCGAGCTGGACGCGGCCACCACCAAGTGGGGCCTGCGCATCTCCCGCGTGGAGCTGAAGGCCATCGACCCGCCGGCATCCATCCAGCAGTCGATGGAGATGCAGATGAAGGCGGACCGCGAGAAGCGCGCCATGATTCTTACCGCCGAGGGTCGCCGTGAGTCGGACATCAAGACCGCCGAGGGTGAGAAGCAGGCCCGCATCCTGGCCGCCGAGGGTGAAAAGCACGCGCACATCCTGGCCGCAGAGGCCGAGCGCCAGGCAGCCATCCTGCGCGCGGAGGGTACCCGCGCTGCCCGCTACCTGGAGGCCCAGGGTGAGGCCAAGGCCATCCAGAAGGTCAACGCGGCCATCAAGTCTGCCCAGGTCACGCCGGAGGTGCTGGCCTACCAGTACCTGGAGAAGCTGCCGGAGATGGCGAAGGGCTCTGCCAACAAGACCTGGATGATCCCAATGCAGTTCGGCGACTCCCTGGAGCAGTTCGCCAAGGCCCTGGCCAAGAAGGACGACGAGGGCGTGTTCCGTTACGAGCCGAAGCCGGTGGACGATGCCACTCGCGAGCAGGCCAACGAGTCGAGCTCCGAGGATTGGTTCAACACCGCCTCCTCGCCCGAGATCGCCGAGGCCGTGGCCGCCGCCAATGCCGTGGCGAACAAGCCCGTCGACGAAGCTGCGCTCGACAATCCCTACAACGAGGGCTAGTTCTTTAGCTCGTCTGCCCTGGCCAGCATGTGCACGGCCAGGGTCCAGCCGGCCTGCTCCGCATGCCAGCCCGCCGCGGCCAACCGCTGGCTCATCGCCTGCTTGCTGATGCCCACAATCTCCGCAGCCTCTGCTTGCAAGTGCCCAGCTCGCAGCAGGGCAGTGGCCTCGCGGCCTTCCTTCGTGCGCCGTGCCAGCACGTGCGCCAGCAGGGTAAAGGCCGCCGCGATGTCCTGGGCAACTTCGGCCGCCCGCCCCGGGGCGATCACGCCGCCCGGCCCCGGCTTCTCAATCCGCACCGATACCGCACCCGCACGCTGCGAGCGGGTCACCGCACGGGTGGCTGCGCCGATGGTCTCTTCCACGGACGACGGGGCGTCACCATCAACCTCCGCAACCACCGAGCCAATGCCGAGCGCGAAGTCACCCGCCTGCAGCAAAGACATAACCAGACCGCCGGCCTCGTCGGGGCCGGGCGCGATGCAGACGAAATCCTCAATGCCCTTCATCTCCACGGACTCGACCATCGAGGATCGCTCCAGCGCCGCCGCGACGTCGCGGACGTATTCTCCACGACGTTGCGAACGGCCCCGGTAGGCGGCATACACGGCAAACATGTTTATAAACCTACTTCATTGGCCTTGCGCAGCTGGCGCCAGAGTCGAATCTCGTTCGCGGCAAGCGCGAAACCGGCGCACACCACCACAATGCTGAGGAGCAGAATCCACGGCTGCCCACCCGTAGCGAGCGCGTCGGAGGCCATGGCCGTGGCAATTGTATTCGGCGCCGAACCCAGAATCGTGGCCAGCACATAGGGCACAAACGGGATGCGGCTCAGCCCACAGGCGTAGTTCAACAGCGAGAAGGGGATGGCCGGCACCATGCGTAGCCCCAGCACGGCTATCCAGCCGCGCTCGGCGATCCTTTCCTGCAGAAACTGGATGCGCTGTGCATCGCGGGTCTTCTTTTCCACCCACTTGCCGCCGACGGCATGCACCAGGACCAGCGACAGCGCGGCAGAAGCGCCCACGCCCACCAGCGCCAGCACCGAACCCCACAGGGATCCGAACACCACGCCCGCGGCGATAGTCCAGATCGTGCGGGGGAGCGGCAGCTGGGTGAAGGCGACCAACAGCACCACAAAAGTCAACGGCGCCCACGCGCCCGTGGAGGCCACCCAGGTGCGAATATCCTCCACCGCGGGTTTCGGGACGAAGCAGACGAAAGCGACCAGCAGGATGGGCACGAGGACGCTTAGGAAACGGTACCGCAGCTTTAGCCCCCACCACGCGCTAAAGGCGTGGCCTACAAAGCGTGGGATTTTCATGTTGTGTCCGGAGGGGGACTTGAACCCCCACGTCCGTTAATAGGACACTAGCACCTCAAGCTAGCGCGTCTGCCATTCCGCCACCCGGACTTGGGTTGCGCACACCACAGTAAGTGGTGGCAACTCCCGTCACTTTAATGCCAAGCCAGTGATTTACACAAATACCCAGGTCACAGGGAGTTACTTGTATATGGATAAGCACTTTAGTGCGCTCGCCCAAAGCTTTGACTAGCGTGGTGCTATGTCCGATAACAACGCACAGCACCAGCCCACTTATATCGACGACCGCTTCCCCGGTCCGGACCCATACGCGCCGCTGACGGATCTGCCCGCGCTGGAGGTCACTAGCGAGACCTTCGCCGACGGCGATCGCCTGCCCGCGGATCAGCTGGGAGGCAACGACGTCTCGCCCCAGCTGAGCTGGTCTAAAGGCCCGGAGGGCACGAAAACCTACGCGGTTACCTGTTTCGATCCGGACGCCCCCACGGCCAGCGGCTTTTGGCACTGGGCCGTCTTTAACATTCCGGCGGACGTAACCTCCCTGCCTCTCGGTGCTGGCAACGAGGACCTCAGCGGCCTGCCCGAAGGGGCAGTGGCGCTACGTGGCGACAGCCGTTCCTGGGGCTACTACGGCGCCAACCCGCCGGCTGGCCACGGGCCGCACCGCTACCTGTTCGCCGTCCACGCGGTGGGCGAGGAGCTGGACATCGACGACCGCCAGACCCCGACCGTCCTAGGCTTTAACCTGAACTTCAAGGCCACCGCCCGCGGCATCATCTGGGGATGGGCAGAAAACTAGTTTAGGCCTACACCCACGGCAACCCGCTGCCCACGGCCTGCGAGATATTCTCCAGGCCGTGGGCCTTCAGCTGTGCGGCCAGGCCTTGGTGGATCTCGCGGATCCAGTCCGGGCCGCCGTAGATGAACGGCGTGTAGCCCTGGATCAAGCTTGCGCCGGCGGCGATGCGCTCCCACGCCGCCCGCGGGGAGTCGATGCCGCCCACACCGATCAAAACCAGCTTCCCGTCGGCGCGGGCCGCCAGGCGGCGCAGCACCTCCAGCGCGCGGGCTGCCACCGGGGCCCCGGAAATTCCGCCCGCGCCCATGGCCACCACCTCGTGTGCCGGGGTCTTCAGGCCTTCGCGGCTGATGGTGGTGTTCGTGGCGATCAGGCCCGTCACTCCCATCTCGATAGCCAGGTCGCAGACCTTGTCGATGTCCTCGTCGCTCAGGTCCGGGGCGATCTTCACGAACAGAGGGCGGCTGCTTTCTTCCTGCACCGCGCGGATGATCGGACGCAGGGATTCCACCGCCTGCAGGTCGCGCAACCCCGGGGTGTTGGGGGAGGAGACGTTGATAACCAAGTAGTCGGCCACCCCGCCAATAGCCTTGGCGGACTCACGGTAGTCGCGGTCCGCAATCTCGGCGGCCACCAGTTTGGACTTGCCCAGGTTCGCGCCCACCGGGATGTCCGTGCTGCGCTTCTGCAGGCGCATAGCGGCTGCGCGGGAGCCCTCGTTGTTGAACCCCATGCGGTTGAGGATGGCCTTGTCCTCCGGTAGGCGGAACAGTCGCGGGGTGGGGTTGCCCGGCTGCGCCAGGGCGGTGACGGTGCCGATCTCCGCGAAGCCGAAGCCCAGCGGGCCCCAGGCGTCGACCTCCTTGGCATCCTTGTCGAAGCCCGCGGCCAGGCCGAGCGGGCGCGGGAAGGTCAGCCCGGCAATCTTCTGGCTCAGCGCGTAATCGTGCACGGCCAGCGCGCCGTCCATCGCGGACAGGGCCGCCCTGGAGCCCGCCACCTGCTGCAGCCCGCGGGACATCAGCCCGTGGATGCGCTCTGGGCGCAGGGTAAACATTCCCTTCAGCGCCACCTGGTAGGCGCCGTGGCGAATCTTCTTCAGCATTTCTGATCCCCTTTTATTCCTTCTCCGCCGGGTACTCGTCATCCGGCGTAGTCTGCTTATCCTGCACCGCGTCATCCACGCTCTGCGCGCTGTACACACTGACCTTTCCGTCCTCTGTGACCAGCACCAACGCGCCATCGGCGGCGTCCAAAACCTCGCGCACCTTTCTCGGCGCCTCGACCTCGGCAACCTTCACGGGCGCGCCGCTGTCGATGCGGAAGGACGTCAGCTTGTTCTCGCCTGCCGACCCGACCCAGGCCAGCTGGCGCTTCGCGTCCCACGCCACACCCCACGGAGAGGCCTTCGTGGGGATCGCCTGGTGCAGGCGCACAACGTCGTTCATGGTGTAAATCAGCATCTGGTCCTGGCGCGCGTCGCTGGCAACCACCACGCCGTCGTCGCCGCGCCCGGTGGCCACCTGGCCCACGCCCTGGCCGATGCGCAGGGAGGCGTTCAGTGAGCCATCGTCCACGTCCACGTCGTTGATGCTGGTCTGTCCCCGGTCGATCAGCGCGGCGCGCTGTCCGCGGCCGTGCGGCTTGACCAGCACGGCTTCGTCCAGGCTGCGGCTCACGATCGCCTCGCCGGTCTCGTTGCCGTCCTTGTCGTAGAAGCGCGCCTTGTCCTCGCCGGCCTTGCCCAGCACTGCCTTGCCGTTTTCCAGGAAGGTCACGGTGGTCACCTTGCCATCCACGTCCAGGCTGCGGGTCTCCTTGCCGTCCGGGCCCAGCTCGATGGCCTTGTCCTGGCAGGCCACCGCCACGCCCGTTGCGGTGGTGGAGATGTTGTCGCAGGAATCGTCGACATCTACCTGGCTCGGCTCGTCCTTGGGGCTGGTGGCGTCAATAAAGTGCACCTTGCCCTTCGTTAGCACCGCAACCAGGTTCGCTCCCGGCGCGTTCTCGTCGGCAGAAAGGCCCACGCGCGCGGCTCCCAGGGTGGATTCCCCCAGCTCGATCTGCTCGCCCAGACCGGACGAATCATCGGGGGAATCCTGCGGCTGCGCGGGCTCACCCGCAACGGGCGCGTTTTCTTCCGGCTCTTCGGATCCACAGGCGGAAAGTGACCCCAGGGCCAGGGCGGCAGCGGCGGTCACGCAGAGGGTTCGGCTAAAGCGATTGACGTGCACATTCACAACTTCTAACGCTACCAGCCCGGCCACGTCACTCTTTCACGACGGGGGAGAAGGACTAGGCTCAATCCCCATGACTACAGATATGACTTGGGCGCAGACGATCATTCTGTCGCTTATCCAGGGTTTGACGGAGTTCCTACCTGTGTCTTCGTCCGGCCACCTGCGCATCTTCTCCACCCTGCTGTGGGGCGAGGATGCCGGCGCGTCGTTCACGGCCGTCATCCAGCTGGGCACAGAGCTGGCGGTGCTGGTGTTCTTCGCCAAGGACATCTGGAATATCGCCAGCGCCTGGTGCAAGGGTGTGTGGGAGTGGCTCACCGACCTCACCGGAAAGCACGGCCGCCGCGTTCACCGGGAGACCTTCGACTACCGGATGGGCTGGATGGTCATCGTCGGTACCCTGCCCGTGGCCGTCCTGGGGTACCTGGGCAAGGACCTGATCCGCGATAACCTGCGCAACCTCTGGATCACTGCCACGATGCTGGTGCTGTTCTCCTTTGTCTTCATCCTCGCCGAGCGCATGGGCCGCCGCGAGCGCAGCTTCGACCAGCTGACCATGCGCGATTCGGTGATCATGGGCTTCGCGCAGTGCCTGGCGCTCATCCCGGGTGTGTCCCGCTCCGGCGGCACGGTCTCGGCTGGCCTGTTCTTGAACCTGGATCGCGAGGTCGCCACCCGTTACTCTTTCCTGCTCGCCATCCCTGCTGTGCTGGCCTCGGGGCTTTTCTCGCTTCCTGACGCCTTTAGCCCCGACGCCGGACAGGCCGCCTCGGGCGCCCAGTTGTTCGTGGGCACCGCAATTGCCTTTGCCGTGGGCTATGCGTCTATCGCCTGGCTGCTGAAGTTCGTGGCCAACCACTCGTTTGCCTGGTTCGCACTGTGGCGCATCCCGCTGGGCCTGGCGGTCATGGCCCTGCTCGCATTCGGGGTATTGCCAGCCTAGAATCGGAACCCATGCACTCTTGGCCCGAACCGGAAGTCCCACAGCTGCCGGGTGAAGCCCCGCAGCTTCGCCTGTACGACACCGCGGACGACGTGGTGAAACCCGTCGAGATTCCCGCCGGGGAGGTGGGGATGTACGTCTGCGGCATTACCCCGTATGACTCCACCCACCTGGGCCACGCAGCCACCTACCTGACCTTCGACCTGATCCACCGCTACCTGCGCGCGGGCGGCCACGGCGTGCACTACGTGCAGAACATCACCGACGTGGACGATCCGCTGTTCGAACGCGCCGAGCGGGACGGGGTGGATTGGCAGGATCTGGGCACCAGCCAGATCGACCTGTTCCGCTCCGACATGGAGGATTTGGCGGTCATCCCGCCGCGCGACTACATCGGCGCTATGGAATCCATCGACGAGGTCATCGAGATGGTGGCCAAGCTCCTGGAAGTCGGTGCTGCCTACCAGCTGGAAGGCGACGAGTACCCGGACATCTACGCCGACTACACCTTCCTGCCGCAGTTTGGCTACGAGTCCCGCTACGACGAAGAACAGATGGCGGAGTTCTTCGCCGAGCGCGGGGGAGACCCGGAGCGCCCCGGCAAGCGGCACCCGCTGGACGCGCTACTGTGGCGCGCGCACCGCGACGGCGAGCCGAAGTGGGAGTCCCCCTTCGGCGCCGGCCGCCCCGGCTGGCACATCGAATGCTCAGCCATCGCCGTCAACCGTTTGGGCGCCCCCTTTGCGATCCAGGGCGGCGGGAGCGACCTGCGCTTTCCGCACCACGAGTTCTCCGCCACCCACGCCGAGGCCGCCCACGGGGTGGACCGCATGGCCCACCACTACGTCCACACCGGCATGATCGGGCTGGACGGCACCAAGATGAGCAAGTCGCTGGGCAACCTCGTGTTCGTCTCCAAGCTCACCGCCGCCGGCCACGAGCCCGCGGCCATCCGCCTGGGCGTGTACGCGGGCCACTATCGCCAGGACCGCGACTGGACCAAGGATGTGCTGGCCCACGCCGAGCATCGCCTGGCCACCTGGCGGGCTGCCCTGGCCGCAGGCTCCACCACCGCGGATGAGGCCCGTGAGCTGGTCGCCACCGTGCGCGGCCACCTGGCCAACGACCTCGACACGGCGGCGGCTCTGGAGGCGCTCGACGACTGGGCCACGGCCACCAAGGCTGGGGTGGCAGGTGATGAGGCTGCGGCGTCAGAAATAAAAACCGCAATCGATGCGCTGCTGGGCGTGCGCCTCTAGCTCACACAGGGCAGACTGTCTCTTATGAGCACCACACAGCTGAGCACAGCCACCACATCCGCCCGCGAAGAGTTCCTCGACAACCTGCGCCAAATGGCGACAGGCAGCTACCTGCGCGACGAGGATCGCGAGTTTTGGGAGGCCCCGTACCCGGAGTCGGCGGTGGAAGACGCACAGGCCATCGTCGACGGCATGCTGCAGGCCGCGCAGTCCGTGGCCGCCAGCAGCGAAGCGGAGCTGAAGAAGATCGCGGCCTCCCTGCACCTGCAGAACACCGAGGAGAGCACCGACGAGCAGCCCACCGCAACCACCCTGGCGATTACCGCCGTCATCAACCAGCACATCGAGAAGCTCAAGGCGCTCTCCGCCCGCCATGAGGACGCGCTACTGGAGGACGAGGAGATCAAGGACCTGCTCGCCCTGGTGGAGAGGCTGGCCGTGGACCTGGATGCCGACGATATGTTCGTGACCAGCCAGGCCGAGGCCGTCTGCGAAGCCTAGCGCTGGGCCAGCATAATCCCCTGGTTGCAGGTGCCGATGAGCCCCTGCTCGTCGTAGATCCGCGTGACGGTAGTGCCGATGCCGTCGGTGCCGTAGTTGGCCTCCGCGGATAGGCCCAGCCACTCACCGCGCATCTCGTGGTGCAGGTAGACGGTGGTATCGACGTTCATGTACGTCCACTTGTCCGTATCCAGCAGGTTATTCAGGCCGTTGGCGATGTCCACCGTCTTCATCAGACGCACCCATGTGGAATCTTCCTTGCCCTCGACTGCAGGAAGGTCGGTGCGCGACCAGTAGATCGCGGGGTTGCGGGATTCGTCGACGTTCAGGTGGCGCTCGCCCAGGTCGGCACGGCGGGCCTCGATGGAGTTGATATAACCACTGGCCCAGCGTTCGAGGAAGTCGCTGCCGTCCCCGGCGCCGGCAGGGCCAGGCATGGGTTCGCCGACGGTGCGCTCGATCTCCTGCGTATCCCCGCGGCGGATCCACCAGCCGGAGCCGCGGATGAACTCGCGGCCGGATTCGTCAGTGACGATGGCTTCCAGGAAGCTGATGCGCTTGCCGGGGCGCACAACTCGTGCATGGGTTCGCAGCTCGCTGAGCGGCACTGCGCCCAGGATCTCGACGGTCATTCTGCTGAAACGCCCCTCTTCCAGGGACAGCCCGGCATCGCGCGCACCATCCTCCAGCACCGTAGCCACCAGCGCGGCGGGCGGGGAGCCGTGCTGAAAGCCTGGCCCCCAGGGACTTTCCGTGTGTTCGGTGGGGTGGTAATTGCGGTAGATCTGGCCTTCTTCCTCCGTGACTGTGCCGGGAACGAAGTATGCCGCCTGCTCGCTCATCGCGCTCCTTACTTCTGGAGTGTGTCCTACGTCACTAACTATGGCATAGGGGCGCCGGTGAGACGCGCAATTGGCCTAAACTGAACGTCATCATGAAAGCAATACTTTGGGACATGGACGGCACCCTGGTCGATACCGAACCTCTGTGGGGCATCGCAACCTTCGAGATGGGCGAGAAGATGGGGCGCCCGCTGACCGCGGAAGTGCGGGAAAAGACCGTCGGCGCGACCACCCCCACCACCGTTGAGATCTGCGCGGCACATGCGGGGTTGGTTCTTGATGACGCCGCCAAGGCCGAATGGCTGAACTTCATGTACACGCGCGTCGAGGAGCTCCTTGCGGGGCAGCTGGAATTCCGCCCCGGTATCAGGGAGATTCTTAGCGAGGCCAAGGCCGCCGGGTTCCCGATAGCGCTGGTGACAAACACGAACCGCGCCCTGACGGAGGTTTCGCTGAACTCCATTGGCCGCGAGTTCTTCGACTTCACCCTGTGCGGCGACGAGGTGCCCAATGGCAAGCCCGCCCCTGACATCTATGCCACCGCCGCCGCGCGCTTTGGTTTCGCCCCCGAGGAGTGCCTGGTGGTGGAAGATTCCACAACGGGCATGACTGCCGCCCGCGACGCGGGCTGCCGCGTGCTGGGCGCTCCCACCGACCCGGAGACCGCAATCCCGCGAGGAGTGCGCACCCTGGCCGAACTGCGCGAGGGAGCCCAGGACTTAAGCGGCTTCACGCTGGAGGATCTGCGCCGGATCCACGCAGAGCTGGGGCGCACTGCACCGGCAGGTGTGCGATCTGCCACAATGGAAGATGTGAACGAACAAGAACTCAAGACCTTCGATTCCCTTTTCGCCGAACTGTCTTCCCGCGCCAAGGCGCGCCCCGAGGGCTCCGGCACGGTCAAGGCTCTGGATGCCGGGGTGCATTTCCAGGGCAAGAAGATCGTCGAAGAGGCCGGCGAAGTGTGGCTGGCCGCGGAGTACGAGTCCGACGAGGAGCTGGCCGAGGAGATCTCCCAGCTTCTGTACTGGCTGCAGGTCGTGATGGTTGGCCGTGGCCTGACCCCCGCTGACGTTTACAAATACCTCTAAGCTCAAGAAAGGCAGCCACCACGATCATGCTGCGCGTCGCAGTCCCCAACAAGGGTTCCCTGTCCGAGACAGCCACCTCGATCCTCAAGGAGGCCGGCTACGCCACCCGCGGCGATTCGAAGTCCCTGACCATCGCCGACGAGGACAACGGGGTGGAGTTCTACTTCCTGCGCCCCAAGGACATCGCGATCTACATCGCCTCCGGCCACCTGGACATCGGCATCACCGGCCGCGACCTGGCCGCGGACACGCGCGAGGAGGTCGACGAGCTGCTACCCCTGGGCTTCGGCGCCTCCACCTTCCGCTATGCCGCTCCGAAGGACGAGGACTGGACGGTAGAGCAGCTCGCTGGCAAGCGCATCGCCACCAGCTACCCGAACCTGGTGCGCAAGGACCTCGCCAACCGGGGTCTGGAGGCACAGGTGATTCGCCTGGACGGCGCCGTGGAGATCTCCATCCGCCTAGGTGTGGCCGACGTCATCGCCGACGTGGTCTCCACCGGCCGGACGCTGCGCCAGCAGGGCCTTAAGCCCTTTGGCGAGCCGCTGTGCGTCTCCGAGGCCGTGATCGTCGGCCGCAAAGGCGCGGAGGTGACCGCTGAGCAGCGGGTGCTCATCAAGCGCATCCAGGGCATCCTGCACGCCCACAACTACGTGATGCTGGACTACAACGTGGCTCGCGAGAACCTGGACAAGGTCGCCGCCATCACGCCGGGTCTGTCCGCCCCGACAGTCTCCCCGCTGGCCAACGACAGCTGGGTGGCCGTCCGCGCGATGGTGCCAAAGACCCAGGCCAACTCCCTGATGGACGAGCTTTCCGCCCTCGGCGCGGAGGCAATTCTGGCTACCGACATAAGGATCGCGCGCATCTAGGTCCAATTTCGTTAGGGTGGGGGAACAGAAAGTTGTTCCCCAACCAGAGGACGAATCGTGACCGATAAACCAATTCCGTCAAAGGCAGCGGCAGAGGTTCACGGCGATGCAGTCGTGAGCTCCACTGACATCATCACGTCGGCTGAAACACACTCCCAGCTGGCGCGCGCTGCGAAGAGCTTCCGCACCGAAGAAGATCTGCTGGGCACCATGGAGGTGCCGGACCACGCCTACTACGGCGTGCACACCCTCCGCGCGGTGGACAACTTCCAGGTCTCGCGCACCACGATCAACCAGATCCCGGAGTTCATCCGCGGCATGGTGATGGTCAAGAAGGCCACCGCCATCGCCAACAACGAGGTCTTCGCCCTGCCCGATGAGAAGGCCAAGGCCATCATCTGGGCCTGCGACCAAGTGCTGGAAGAGTACCGCTGCATGGATCAGTTCCCGATCGACGTCTTCCAGGGCGGCGCGGGCACCAGTGTGAACATGAACACCAACGAGGTGATCGCCAACCTCGCCTTGGAATACCTGGGGCACCCGAAGGGCTCCTACGACGTCATCAACCCCAACGATGACGTCAACATGTCCCAGTCCACCAACGACGCTTACCCCACCGGTTTCCGCCTGGGCTTGCATTTCGCAATCGACCAGCTGATCAAGCACCTGGACGCGCTCGAGCGCGCGTTCTTGGCCAAGGGCCACGAGTTCCGCAACATCCTGAAGATGGGACGCACCCAGCTCCAGGACGCAGTGCCCATGTCCCTGGGCCAGGAGTTCCGCGCCTTCGGCTACAACATCGCCGAGGAGCGCCTGCAGCTGGAGCGTGCGCAGGAGCAGCTGCGCGAGGTGAACCTCGGCGCCACCGCCATCGGCACCGGCGTGAACACCCCGCCCGGCTACCAGAACGCAGTTATCCGCGCGCTCAGCGAGGTCAGCGGCCTGAAGATCCAGCCGTCCCGCGACCTCATCGAGGCCACCAGCGATACCGGCGCGTACGTCAATGCCCACGCCGCAGTGAAGCGCGTGGCCATGAAGCTGTCGAAGATCTGTAACGATCTGCGCCTGCTGTCCTCCGGCCCGCGCGCCGGACTGAACGAGATCAACCTGCCGGAGCGCCAGGCCGGTTCGTCGATCATGCCGGCCAAGGTGAACCCGGTCATCCCCGAGGTCGTGAACCAGATCTGCTTCAAGGTTTTCGGCAACGACCAGACGGTCTCCATGGCCGCCGAGGCCGGCCAGCTGCAGCTCAATGTCATGGAGCCGGTCATCGCCCAGTGCGTGTTCGAGTCCGTGCGTTTCCTGGCTCGCGCCTGCACCACGCTACGCACCCTGTGCGTCGTGGACATCACGGCCAACGCCGACGTGTGCCGCCGCTACGTGGAGAACTCCATCGGCATCATCACTTACCTGAACCCGCTGATCGGCCACCACAACGGCGACCTGGTGGGCAAGGAGGCCGCCCGCACTGGCAAGCCCGTGCGCGACCTGGTTCTGGAAAAGGGCCTGCTGGACGAGGAAACCCTCGACGAGGTCTTGAGCCCGGAGAACCTGCTGAACCCGACGTTCCAGGGCAAGCTCTACACGGACTACGAAGAGGAAACCTCCAAGGGATAGTCCGGCGGGGTGCCGCCAAAGGCGGGGCAGAGGTCCTGGAAGTGGCACCACCCGCACAGCTTGGTGGTGCGCGGCTGGAAGTTTCCGCTGCGCACGTCCGCCAGGATGCGCGCCCACAGCTCGCCCAGCTCGCGCTCGAAGGCAGCCAGCTCGGTGGCGGTGGGCTGCAGCACCATGTCGTCGCTGACCTTTAAGTACATCAGCCGCAGCTGGGTGGGCAGCTCGCCCGTCATGCGCCACCACACCAGGGCGTAGAACATCATCTGAAAGCGGGCCGAGTCCGCGAAGCGGGGCGCGGGCTTCTTGCCCGTCTTGTAGTCCACCACGCGCACCTGGCCGGTCTCCGCGATGTCCACCCGGTCGATGAAACCGCGCACCGGCACCTCGTTGGGCAGCGTTAGATTCACGAATTGCTCGCACTCGTGGGCGTCAAAACCATCCGGGTTTTCCATCTGGAAGTAGCCCTTCACCAGCTCGCGGCATTCCTCCCAAAACTCCACGGTGGACTGCTCGGGCACCAGCTCCGAAAGCTCCGGGTCCTTGGCCAGCATCTTCTCCCACTCCGGGCGGATCATCTTCACCGCCGCCGGGTAGGTGCGGCTGCCGCGGGGCAGCTGGTGCAGGTTCTCCAGCACCGCATGCACGAGCGTGCCCTTCACCTGGGCGATCGTGTTCGGCTCCTCCAACTTGTCGATGGCCCGAAAGCGGTACAGCAGCGGGCACTGCTTGTAGTCGTTGGCGCGGGAAGGGGAGAGAGCTAGTTTCGTAGTCACCCGACCCACCCTAGTAAAATGAACCGGATCTCTTAAAGCAGGAAGGAAGACCACATGGCATATTCCGGCCGTTTCACCGAAGGCGATCGCGTGCAGCTCACAGACGCCAAGCGCCGCCACTTCACCATCACCCTGGCCAAGGGCGAGAGCTTCTTCACCCACAAGGGCGAAATCCGCCACGACGACATCATCGGCCAGCACGAGGGCACCGTGGTCAAGTCCTCCGGCGCCGCCGAATACCTGTGCTTCCGCCACCTGCTGGTCGATCACGTGCTCTCCATGCCCCGCGGCGCGGCGGTTATCTACCCGAAGGACGCCGCCCAGATTCTCGTAGAGGGCGACATCTTCCCGGGCGCCACGGTGCTGGAGGCCGGCGCGGGCTCCGGCGCCATGAGCACCTGGCTGCTGCGGGCCGTGGGGCCGAAGGGCAAGGTCATCAGCTACGAAATCCGTGAGGATCACCTGGCCTACGCCAAGGAAAACGTGGAGGACTACTTCGACGGCCACCCCGACAATTGGGACCTGCGCTTGGGAGACTTGAAGACCGTCACCAAGGAGGATGTCGGCGACGTGGACCGCGTGCTGCTAGACATGCTGGAGCCCTGGGAGATGCTGGATACCGTCAAGGACGTGCTGATCCCCGGCGGGGTGTTCATGACGTACGTCGCCACTGTCCCGCAGCTGATGAAGGTCATGGAGGGCATCCGCGAGACCGGCTGCTTCACCGAACCAAAGGCCTGGGAATCCCTGGTGCGTGAGTGGAAGGTCGATGGCCTGGCCACCCGCCCCGAGCACCGGATGAACGCACACACAGCATTCCTGATCCTGGCGCGCAGGCTGGCTGATGGCGTCACCGCACCTCGACCGCAACGCCGCGCGCGCCGTTAGTAGACTGGTCAGTATGACCGAGAACACATCAGCGGAAGGGCCACAGACTCTGCGCGAGCTGCAGATCGCGAACCGACAACTCGGCGCGCGCAATGCGAAGCTCGTGGAGCTGCTGCAGGCCAGCCGCACGAAGCTGGAGGAGATCAACGGTCGGCTGGAAGCGCTGGCCGAACCGCCGAGCACCTACGGCACGCTGCTGCAGGCCAACCGGGACTTCACCGCCGAGGTCTTCACGACCGGCCGCCGGATGCGCCTGATGGTCTCGCCGCACGTCCCGCAGCACGAGCTGGTACCCGGCGCGATGGTGCGCCTGGGGGAGGGCCAGCAGGTCGTGGAGGTCACCGGCCAGCCAGACTTCGGCGACATCGCACAGGTCGTGGAGGTTACCGGCGACCGGCTGATCATCGCCGACAAGGTGGGTGAGGAGTACGTGGTCAAGGCCGCCGGCGACCTGGCAGGCGATGTGGTCACTGGGGACTCCGTGATCGTGGACCGCAAGTCCGGCTGGGCCTTCGAGGCCGTGCCGCGCGCGGAGACGAACAACCTCATCCTGGAGGAAGTCCCGGACGTCACTTACGACGACATCGGTGGCCTGGGCCAGCAGATCACGCAGATCCGCGACGCGGTCGAGCTGCCGTTTCTGCACCCCGAAATCTACACCCGCTATGGCCTGCGCCCGCCGAAGGGTGTGCTGCTCTACGGCCCGCCCGGCAACGGTAAGACCCTGATTGCGAAGGCCGTGGCGAACTCCCTGGCGCAGTCGGATTCCCCGTACTTCCTGAACATCAAAGGCCCTGAGCTGCTGAACAAGTTCGTGGGCGAGACCGAGCGCCAGATCCGCACGATCTTCGAGCAGGCCCGCCGCGTGGCCAGCTCCGGCCGCCCCGTCATCGTCTTCTTCGACGAGATGGAGGCGCTGTTCCGCACGCGCGGCACCGGCGTGAGCTCCGACATGGAGTCCACCGTCGTCCCGCAGCTGCTCGCCGAGCTCGACGGCGTGGAGGCTTCGGGCAACGTCATCGTCATCGGCGCCTCGAACCGCGAGGAGCTCATCGACCCGGCCATCCTGCGCCCCGGCCGCCTGGACGTGAAGATTCGTATCGCCCGGCCCGACGCTGACGGTGCGGCCGCCATCCTGTCGAAGCACCTCGATGCTTCTCTACCTATTGACGCCGACTTCTCCGCCGCTGCCGGCTCCAACGAAGCGGCAGCGGAGGCCCTGCGGCAGAGCATCGTCGACGAGCTGTTTACTCGGGACGAGGCGCACCGCTATGTCACGCTCCACTACGCCGACGGCAGCCGCGAGGATCTGTACTGGGCGGACTTCGTTTCCGGCGCGATGCTGGCGAACATCGTGGACCGGGCGAAGACCCTGGCCATCAAGGACGCACTGCACAACGGCACCGACGGCCTGCGCCCGGAGCACGTGCACGCGGCCGTTCTGGCCGAGGTGGGGGATTCCGAGGATCTGCCGGATACCACCAACCCCGCGGAGTGGGCGCGCATCTACGGCCACGGCACGAAGCGCGTCGTGGACATCGACGTGCACAAGGTCTAGGAGGGAAGAATCTTGTTTGGTCCGCACATCATTGGCTCGGAGACGGAGTACGGCATCGTCGCCGTGGACGATCCGTCGGCCAGCCCGATTCACACCTCCACCCAGGCCGTCGTGGCCTATGCGGAGCACAGCGGCCAGGGGGTGAACCGCCGCACCCGGTGGGACTACGAGAACGAATCCCCTCTGCGTGACATCCGCGGCTTCGACCTGCGCCGCTACCGTCGGGGTGCCGCCCCGGTGCTGGATCCGAATGCCCTCGGCGCGGCGAACGTCATCACCGCCAACGGCGCGCGCTTCTATGTGGATCACGCGCACCCGGAGTATTCCTCCCCGGAGACCACGACTGCCCGCGACGCGGTGGTGTGGGACAAGGCCGGGGACATCATCATGCACCGCGCCGCCGAGGCCGCCGAGCCGGAGCTGAAGATCTACAAGAACAACGTGGACGGCAAGGGCGCCAGCTACGGCTCGCACGAGAACTACCTGTACCCGCGCGACCTGGACGTCGAGGACGTGCAGGCGGCTTTAATCCCGCATTTCGTCACCCGGCAGGTCTACTGCGGCGCCGGCCGCATCGGGCTGGGGCAGCAGGGGGAGCAGCCGGGCTTCCAGATCAGCCAGCGCGCCGACTACATCGAAACGGAGGTCTCGCTGGAGACCACGCTGAACCGCGGCATCGTGAATACCCGCGACGAGCCGCACGCGGAGGCCGACAAGTGGCGCCGCCTGCACGTGATCATCGGGGATGCGAACTTGAGCGAGTTCTCCAACTACCTGAAGTTCGGCACCACTGCGCTGGTGCTGGCGGCGGTAGCCGAGGGCGCTTACTTCGGCGACCTGCGTCTGCTGGAGCCGGTGGCGGACGTCCAGCGCGTCTCCCGGGATCTGGACTGCACCTACCGCCTGCGCTTCTACGGCCAGGCGGAACGCACCGCCATCGAGACCCAGCGGGAGATCCGCAAGCGCGTGTGGGAGATCATGGAGCTGCGCGGCGACAACCTGGAGGTCTTCGAGCTGTGGGGCAAGATCCTCGACGACCTCGAGGCCGATCCGCTGTCCACCGCCGACCGGCTGGACTGGACGGCCAAGCTGCAGCTGATGAACGCCTACCGGGCGCGCGGCCTGGAGTGGACCGACCCGCGCCTGGCCCTGGTGGACCTGCAGTACTCGGACATCGACCCGCGACGCGGGCTCTACCATGCGCTGGTGCGGAAGGGCCGGATGCAAACCCTGCTGGACCCGGCAGAGATCGAGGCCGCGGTGGACACCCCGCCACAGGCCACGCGCGCGTGGCTGCGCGGGCACCTGGTGGCGAACTACTCCGCCGACATCCTCTCGGCGAACTGGGATAGCGTCATCGTGGACACCCCGGACGGCGCAGCACAGATCACCATGGACGACCCCCGCGGGTTCAACCAGTTGGAGCTACGCGCGCTGCTGGAAACGCAACCGCGCCCCGGCATCGGCGAGCTCGTGGCAGGCTTGAAGGAAATCAACCCGGACAAGATCTCCGGGGTTGGCAGAAAGGAAGATTAATCATGGCACAGGGCGGACAGGTCAGCGCCGGCGGCGGTCGGCGCGACGACGACGAACCCATCGAGCAGGCCTCCGGCGCGGGCACCCAGCAGGTGAACGTCACCGGTACCGACGATCTGCTGGACGAGATCGACGGACTGCTGGAGAACAACGCGGAGGAGTTCGTCCGCTCCTACGTACAAAAGGGCGGCCAGTGACCGCTATCCGCCGCCGCATCATGGGCCTGGAGACCGAGTATGGAATCGCCAACATGCAGGATTCCTCCCGGCGCCTCGGTCCCGACGAGATTGCCCGCAAGCTCTTCGCCCCCGTGGTGGAGGAGCACCGCAGCTCGAACATCTACACCGAGAACGCCTCGCGCCTCTACCTAGACGTCGGCGCGCACCCGGAGTTCGCTACCGCGGAGTGCGATAGCCTGCACCAGCTGATCGCCTATGACCGCTCTGGCGACCTGTTGTTTCACGAGCTGGCCGACCGCGCCGAGCAGGCCGTCGGCGGCAAGGTATACCTGCTGAAGAACAACACGGACTCCCTGGGAAACTCCTATGGCTGCCACGAGAACTATCTGGTCAGCCGCGATATTCCCCTGAAGGGCCTCAGCAAGCAGCTGCTGCCTTTCCTGGTTACCCGCCAGCTGATCTGCGGCGCGGGCAAGCTCGCGATCCCTTATCCCGGCGCGCCGAACGAGAACTTCGGCCCGGGCTACACCATGAGCCAGCGCGCCGACCACGTCTGGGAGGGCGTGTCCAGCGCGACGACCCGCTCGCGCCCCATCATCAACACCCGCGACGAGCCGCACGCCGATTCTTCCAAGTATCGCCGCCTGCACGTCATCGTCGGCGATTCGAACATGTCGGAGGTCACCACGGCCCTGAAGGTCGGCTCCACGCTGCTGGTGCTGGAGATGATCGAGGCCGGCGTGGCCCTCCCGGACTTCGAGATGGCCAACGAGATCCGCTCTATCCGCGAGATCTCCCGCGACTTCACCGGCCAGGTGGACATTGCTCTGCGCAGCGGGTCGACTGCCACGCCGCTGGAGATCCAGCGCGCTTTTTATGACGCCGTCTGCGCCTACCTCGCCTCGCGTGAAGACCCGGAGCGGGGCACTCCCAACGCAGAGCTAACCCCCGTGGTGGACCTGTGGGGCCGCGTGCTGGACTGCTTCGACACGGGCGACTTTTCACCGGTCTCCACGGAAATCGACTGGGTCATCAAGAAGTCGCTGCTGGACCGCATGGCCGCCGCCCGCGGCCTGGATCCCATCGACCCGCGCCTGGCGCAGCTCGACCTGATGTATCACGACATTCACCCCACCCGCGGCCTGTTTAACGTCCTGGCCCGCCGCGGCCTGGCGCGCACGTTGTTGGCTTCGGAGACGATCGAGCAGGCCGTCCGCCAGGCCCCGCCGACGACCCGCGCCGCGGTGCGCGGTCGTTTCATCGCGGCGGTCCGGGCCCACCCGGAGCTGTCCTACACAGTGGATTGGATGCGCGTGAAGGTCAACGGCGAGGACGGGGCCGAGGTCCTGCTGGCCGATCCCTTTGCCAACACCAGCGAGGACGTCGACCGCATCATCGAGACCCTGGGAGCCCGATGAACCGCAACCGCCCCGTCGAGACTCACTGGATTCCGGGCGCCACGCGCCTGTTTAACCTAGTGATCGCGCTGCTGAACTCCGACGGCCCGCGCTCCATCGAGTGGGTGCTCGCCAACGTCGAGGGCTACCAGCACGCCAAGGACGGCTCCGCCCGCAAGCAGCTCGGCCGCGACCGCCAGGACCTTGCCGAGCTGGGCGTGCGCATCACGGGCGAGGACATGCTCACCCTCGACCCCGCCCAGACCTTCCTGCCGGACATCGAGTTCACCGACGGCGAGGCCACTGTCCTCGCCGCCGCCAGCCGGTGGGCCCAGTCGGGGGAGATGCAGCACGCCGCCCGCTCCGCCTACACCAAGCTGGCCGCAGCGGGCATGCAGCACCGCGTTTCCACCGGCGAGGTCGCCGTCCCGAGCGTCCCGGACCACACCGCCCTGGACGGCGATTCCCTCGACGCGATCTTCCGCGCCCTCGACAACGGCCTGGTCTTGGAGTTCAACTACTATCCTTCGCTGGTCGATACTCCCCAGCAGCGTCGACTGGAGCCCTGGGCTTATGGAGCCAAGGATGGCCTGGTCTACGTCACTGGTTTCGACCCGGACCGCGAGGCCCAGCGCACGTTCCGCTTAGCGCGCATCGATTCCGTCACGGCCCTGCCGGAGTTCGCCCAGCACCCGCGCCCGGAGGGCACCCCGCAGCAGCTGATCCAGCAGGGGCTGTTAAGCAGCCGCCAGATGGTCACCGCAACCGTCGAGTTCCCCGAGCCCGGCGCCTGGGAGCTACGCCGATTGGCCGACGAGAACGGCCAGATCGGCCCCGTGGAACGCGACTGGTTTGTCCGCACCGCCGCGGCCTACGCGCCCCATGTGGTGGTTACCTCGCCGCCGGATGTCGTCGCCGATGTTGTTGCCGTTTTAAAGGAGGCTGCTTCATGACGCCCCCTCGTTCCAATGCCGAACAATTCCTCCGTACCCTGTCCGTCCTCGCCTGGTTCCGGTCTCACCCGGATAGCAGCCTGATGGCGGCCTCTCGCGCGTTGGACCTATCCACCGCGCAGATCGCCCACGAGCTCGGTCAGGTTTCTCAGTGCCGCGTGCCCGCCAGCATCCTCGACATGCCGGTGGAGGTCACGGTGGATCGCATGCGTGCCTCCGTGGAGTTCTCCGCCGGCCTGGACCGCCCGCTCGCCCTGACCGCGATGGAGGCCGGTGTGCTGCTGCTGAACTTGCAGGCACTGCGCTCCACCGCGCCGGCGGAGGCACAGGCGGACATCGACTCCGCTAGTGAGAAGATTCAGGCTCTCTTGCGCTCCCGGCGTGAGTACACGGATTCCTTCACCCCCGAATCGGCGCCCTCAACCCCCGCCTATGTGCAGCTGCGCCGTCAGCTCTCGGAGGCCATCCAATCCCGCCGCCAGGTCACGTTCAACTACCAGTCGATATCCAGCGATAGCTTCAGCACCCGCACGGTAGACCCCGACCATGTGGCTCTCGTGGACGGCGAGTATTACCTGTGGGCGCGGGAACGTGGCGTCACCACAAAAACCTTTGCGCTTGCGCGCATCGACGAGCTCGACCTGGGGGAGGAAGGTTCGGCCAGTGCCCAACAGGTACCCGAGATCGACCCGGAGGATCCCTTCGATTTCGGTCTCAGCGACAACTGGGCACGCCTGGAGCTAGACGAGTCGCTGCGGTGGATGTTGGAGTACTTCCCCATGTGGGTAGTCGAAGACGAAACCCGGCTGGTCGTCGACGTGCCCGACACCGGTGAATGGTTTTTAAGGTTCCTGCTAGGTTTTTCATCCGGTATTCGCAATGTAGAACCGCTACCATTGGCCGAGAACTTAAAAGCCCTAGCCCGGCGTGGCCTCGATGCCTACGAGGCTCGCGAGCTAGGATAGTAAGACCAATCCCAACGACAGAAAGCTCGTAGATAATGCCGAACCTTGGCGTTCCTGAACTACTCATCATCGCTCTGGTCATTTTCCTGCTGTTCGGAGCGACCCGCCTGCCCAACGCAGCGCGTTCCCTGGGCCGTTCGATGCGCATCTTCAAGTCCGAAATGGACGAGATGAAGACTGACGGCGACCAGAAGGAGCTGGCAAAGAAGCAGGCTCCGACCGCCGAGCAGCAGCAGGCCCAAGACCTGGCTCAGCCCAAGTCCGAACAGCCGAACGAGCACAACGCTTAAAAATTAAGTGGCTAAGAAGCTAAAGAAGCCCGCCGATGGTTCGATGACCATCGTCGAGCACATCAATGAGCTGCGCAAGCGCGTATTCATTTCCCTGGTTGCCATCTTCATCGGCACGATTATCGGCTACATCTGGTACAACGTCGAAGTCGGTCCGATCCCTTCACTAGGCGAGGTGCTGCGCGGACCGTACTGTAACCTGCCGCCGGAGGCCCGCTTTGGCTCCGAGGCGGGGGAGTGCCGCCTGCTGGCTACCAGTCCTTTTGAGATGTTTATGCTGCGTCTTAAGGTTGGCGCGTTGGCAGGCATGGTCTTTTCCTCGCCAATTTGGTTAGGCCAGATCTGGGCGTACATCACCCCGGGCCTGCACAAGAACGAGAAGCGCTGGACATTAGGCGTGGGTATTTCCGCAGGCCTACTGTTCACCGTCGGCGCGGTGCTGGCTTACTTCGTGCTTGCCTTCGGCTTGGAGTTCCTGCTGACCATCGGCGATGAGGCGCAGATTGCTGCCCTGAACGGCGAGAAATACTTCAGCTTTGCCATGGCGCTGCTGCTAATTTTTGGCGTGAGCTTCGAGGTGCCGCTCATTACCGTGCTGCTGAACCTGGCACACGTGGTCACCTACCAGCAGCTGAAGGATAAGCGCCGCTTCATCTGGGCTTTCCTGTTCCTCTTCGCCGCGTTCGTCACCCCGGGCCAGGACCCGATCTCGATGGTGATCCTGGCGATCTCGCTGTGCGCGATGATGGAGATCGCCACGCAGATCGCCCGCCTGAACGACAAGCGCCGCCAAAAGAACCAGGCGGACTGGCTGGAGGTCGAAGACGACGAGTCCACCGACATCGCCGCCCCGGAGCCCATTGCCCCGGTGACGGCAACCCCGGCACCGCAGTCCACCAGCGCGGCTCGCCCAATTGACTCGCCGAAGCGCCAAGATCCAAAGGCTCAAGACTTCACCCGCAGCGATTTCGATGACATTCTCTAGCCCCCAGGTAGAGCGCTTCTGCGCCCAGTACGACTTCCTGCTGGACGACTTCCAGGTCCAAGCGGCCGAAGCTATCGCCCGGGGCAAGGGGGTGCTCGTAGCCGCCCCGACAGGCGCGGGCAAGACCATCGTCGGCGAGTTTGCCGTGTTCGCCGCCTTCCACGGTGACGGCACCTGTTTCTACACCACGCCCATCAAGGCCTTGAGCAACCAGAAGTTCCACGATCTGGTGGAGCGCTACGGGGAGGCCAACGTTGGCCTGCTCACCGGCGACGTCACCATCAACGGCGACGCACCCATCGTTGTGATGACCACCGAAGTCCTGCGCAACATGATCTACGCCGACTCCGAACGGCTGGAAACCCTCACGCACGTCGTCATGGACGAGGTGCACTTCCTGGCCGACCGTTCCCGCGGTCCGGTCTGGGAGGAGGCCATTCTCAACCTGGACCCCCGCGTAATCCTCGTATCCCTGTCGGCCACCGTCTCCAACGTCGAGGAGTTCGGCGGCTGGCTATCCGCCGTCCGTGGCGATACCGAGATTATCGTCACCGAGAAGCGGCCGGTGCCGCTGACCCAGTTCATGATGGTCGGCCGCCAGATCCTGCCCCTTTTCGAAGGCTCGGAGCAGCACCTCGGCGCCATCAACCGCAAGGTCGTCGCCGCTGCTGCGAAGGCCGAGGAAACTGGCAAGCGCCGCGGGCCGAAGCGCGGCGACGTGGTGCAGCACATGGCCACCGCGGGCATGTTGCCTGCGATTTACTTTATCTTCTCGCGCGTTGGTTGTGACGCCGCCGTCCGCGCCCTGCTGATCGATCGCGTGGACTACTCGTCTCCGTCGGAAAGGGAGGAGATCCTGCGCACGATCGACGCAGGCGTTTCCGACCTGACGGAGGAAGACCTGAACGTCCTGGGCTTCCGCCAGTGGCGGCGCGCCCTGTCGCGCGGTTTCGCCGCTCACCACGCCGGCATGCTGCCGGCCTTCCGCCACATCGTGGAGGACCTGTTCGCCCGTGGCCTGCTGAAGGTCTGCTTCGCCACGGAGACCCTGGCGCTGGGCATCAACATGCCCGCCCGCTCGGTGGTGCTGGAGAAGCTGGTGAAGTTCAACGGCGAGACGCACGCCGACCTCACCCCCGGCCAATACACGCAGCTCACCGGTCGCGCCGGCCGCCGTGGCATAGACACGAAGGGTAACGCGGTGGTGCTGTGGAGCCAGGGGCTGGACCCTTATGGGGTTGCAGACTTGGCGTCAACAAGAACCTATCCGCTGGATTCCACCTTCCGTCCCGGCTACAACATGGCCGTGAACCTCATCGGCACGATGGGGCTGGACGAGGCCCACCGGCTGCTGCTGCGTTCCTTTGCGCAGTACCAGACCAACGGCGCGGTGGTGGAAAGCGCCGAGCAGATTGAAAAGCGCCGCCGTGAGCTGGCCCAGCAGGAAAAGCAGCTCAAGGCCACCATCCGCGAGGTGCGCCGCCCGTCCAACAGCCTCAACGAGGACTTCCAGCTGGTCACCGAATACGGCCAGCTGCGCCGCGAGCTCTCGCAGGAGGAGCGTCGCGCCAAGCGCATGGTCATCGACGAGGCCTCGGCGGAGACCACGGCCCTTCTACAGTCCCTGCAGCCCGGCGACGTGATCGCGCTGCCCACTGGCAAGAACCCCACCACCGCCGTGATTGCCCGTGCCGACCACCGCGGCCGGCCGACGATCATCACCGACGACGGCTGGGTGGAGCGCATCAACCCCGACATGTTCGGCAACACTCCGGTACACATCGGCCACATGCGTCTGCACAAGGGCGTGGCGCGCAACCCGAAGCGTCAAGCCAGGGGAGTGGCCGCCAACCTTCGCCGCCTGCAGCTGGATAAGCCGAAGAAGCTTAAGCCCCGGGCGCGCCGCCGCTCCCTGCGCGCCGTCGAGCTGCGCGAGCAAGTGCACGCTCACCCAGTGCATGCCTGGGAAGGCCGCGAGGAGCTCTGCCGTGCCGCCGAACAGTACCTGAAGGCCGCCCGCCGCCTGGAGTTCGAGCAGAAGGAGCAGCCCCAGGAGTCCGATTCCCTCTCCGCCCAATTCAACCGCATTCTTGCGCTGCTGGCGGAGCTGGACTACGTGGAGCTCGAGGGTAACACCGCCCGCATCACCATGGAGGGCGAGCGCCTTTCCAAGATCCACCACGAGTCCGATCTGCTGGTCGCCCAGTGCCTACGCCGCGGGATCTGGGACGAGCTGGACCCGGCGGAGCTGGCGGCCGTGGCCAGCACTTGCGTATTCGAGAACCGTCGCGACTCCGGCGCCAAGGACGATGGCGTGCCCACCGAGCCGCTGGCCGAGGCGATCAGCCAGACGTGGCGCATCTACCAGGAGCTTTCCACCGACGAGCAGCGCCACCGCCTCGCCGTGACCCGCGAGCCAGAGCTGGGCTTTGCCACCGCGGTGCACCAGTGGACCGCCGGCGCCCCGCTGGAGTACTGCCTGCGCGCGGCCGAGGCCAGCGGCGCCACCCTGACCCCCGGCGATTTCGTGCGCTGGTGCCGCCGCGTGATCGACCTGCTGGATCAGATCAAGCTGACTGGCTATTCCAATGAAGTGAAGGCGGCCTCCCGCAAGGCGGTCGCCGCGATGAGACGAGGAGTTGTGGCCCTCGATGGCTAAGAAAATTGCAATCTTCGGCGCGACCAGCGAGATCGGCGGCGAGATCGCCCGCCTGCTCGCCCCCGGCAACCACTTGGTGCTCGCCGCCCGCCGCACCACGGATCTGGCCGATGAGCTGTACCGACTCGGCGCCACGCAGGTCGATTCCTTCTTTTTTGACGCCACCGACGTGGATTCCCACGCAGACCTCATCGCGGAGATCGAGGCCACCGGCCCGCTGGACGTGGCGCTGGCGATGTTCGGCGTGCTGGGCGACCAGAAGCTCGCGGAGCGCGATTCCTCCGAGGTCTACCGCGTGCTGCACACGGACTTCACCGCCCAGGCGGTGCTGCTGACGGAGCTGTCCCGGGTGATGAAGTCCCGCGACAGGGGAGTGCTGGTGGCCTATTCCTCCATCGCCGGGGCTCGCGTGCGCCGCCCGAACTATGTCTACGGCTCGGCGAAGGCCGGCCTGGATGGTTTCTGCCAGGGCATGCAGGACGCGCTGCAGGGCACCGGAGTGCGCCTGGTGATCGTGCGCCCGGGTTTCGTGATCGGCCGGATGACCCGCGGCATGGATCCGGCGCCGCTGTCCACCACGCCGGACGTGGTCGCCGAGGCCACGGTTCGCGCCATCAACGACGAAAGCGCGGAATCCGTGTGGATCCCGCGCTCCCTGAAGCTGCTGGCCGCCGCCATGCAGGTGGTCCCGCGTTGGCTGTGGCGGCGCGCGCCACGCTAGACGTGGAAGATGTTGTAGAAGATCGTCCGCAGGATCCCGAAGGCCACGGAGATGCCGGTGGCCGCAGCGATGCCGATCGCAACCTTTGCAACCGGGTGCAGGCCGTCCCACCACTCGTCGGAGTCGCTCGAGCTGGTGCTGGAGCTGGAGCTCGTGCTCTGGGTGTCGGTTTCTGCCACTGCCGGGGTGACGGATGCCAGGGCAACCGTGGGTGCCAGAACTGCAGCGAGGATAGAGCGGCGTAGACGCATCGAAGTACTCCCTAAAACGTAGTTAAGCTATCGCGTGTAGGAACTATTCTTCCCACACTTTCGTTATCGTTATGTAAGCACGCTTTCGTTACAAAGATCGCGTTTTCATAACAATTTTTCAGACGGATACTTTAGGAGTTTCCTTACAGCCATGCAATTCTTACCCGCCGTGTATCTCGTCGTGGAAATCATCGCCTTCATTCTCTTGGGAGTGTGGATCGGCTGGGGCTGGGCACTGCTGTTTCTGTTGGGCCTGTTTGTGCTGGGTATCGCCCTGGCCACCTGGCAGATGCGCGAGCTCACCGTCCGCGCACTGCAGCAGAAGGATCACCCCGGCGAACTCACGGCCGACATGGCGCTATCCATGGTGGGTGCAGTGGGCGTGGCCGTTCCCGGCATCGTTACGAGCTTCTTCGGCATCTTCTTCCTGATTCCGCCGACCCGGTCCCTGATCCGCAAGATGCTGGGCCAGGCCGCGCGCCGTTCCCTGGAACGCTTCGGCGTGACCACCTATTCGCGCGTTAGCCACATCCAGAACTCGGGCGGTTGGGGAGACGTCATCGACCACCGCGCGGGCGAGAACGGATGATTTTAAGGCTCCTCGCCGCTGCCTTTAGCGGCGTGATGGTCTTTGCCGCCTTCGAGCCGACCGGCCTGTGGTGGGCCGCACCGCTCGGGTTCGCGCTGCTGTTTTACTTCGCCGACCACCGTCACGCCATGCTGATGGCCTGGGTGCAGGGCCTCACCATCTACGGCCTGTTGCTGCCGTGGGTCGGGGAGTTCGTCGGCCCGGCCGCCTGGATCGCGTTGGCGCTGATCCAGTCCCTCTACAGCCTGCTATTCGGCGCAGGCCTGAAGCTTTTGGTTCGACGCCCCCTCGCGGCCCAGATCATCGGCATTCCGACCTGGTTCGTCGCGACTGAGTGGCTGCGCTCTTCCTTTCCCTTCGGGGGCTTTCCATGGGGGCGCATCGCATGGGGCCAGGCCAGCGGCCCGATTAGCTGGCTGATCCGCCTCGGTGGCCCCGCGCTGGTCACCTTCGCCGTGGTGCTGATCGGCCTGCTCCTGGCTTTGAGCATCCGCAAGCACCGCGCGCCCGCGTATTCCTTGGCTGGAGTGGTGGCCCTGATCGCCGCCTACGCGTTGCTGATTCCCGCCACGCCCACCGACCGCACCGTGGACGTCGTCGCCGTGCAGGGCAACGTTCCGCGCCTGGGCCTGGACTTCAATGCCCAGCGCCGCGCCGTGCTGGATAACCACGTGCGGCGGACAGAGCAGTTGGAGTCAGATCCGGACATCGTCATTTGGCCGGAGAACTCCTCCGACGTCAATCCTTTCACCGACCCCGCCGCCCGCCAGCAAATCGAGCGCGCCCAGCGCTCCGTCGACGCGCCGATCCTCGTCGGCACCGTCAGCCCGGAGCACAACACGATGGTGGTGTGGGATAGCGACGGCCCAGGGGAGAGCCACGTCAAGCGCTTCCTGCAGCCCTTCGGCGAGTACATGCCCTTCCGCGATTTCTTGCGCAACTTCAGCGAGCATGTCGACCGCGCCGGCAACTTCCAGCCTGGCGACGACAACGGAGTGGTCCACATGAACGGCGTCCCCGTCGGCGTGGCCACCTGCTACGAGGTCAGCTTCGACGGCGCGTTCCGCATGGCTGTGCAGGGCGGCGCGCAGATTCTCACCAGCCCGACGAACAACGCGACCTTCGGGTTTACAGACATGACGTATCAGCAACTCGCCATGTCTCGCATGCGCGCCAAGGAGTATGATCGCGCCGTGGTGGTCGCCGCGACCTCGGGTGTGTCGGCGATCGTCGCGCCCGATGGCTCGGTGGAGCAGCGCACTGCCATTTTTACTTCTGACGCCCTCGAGGCCGAGTTGCCCCTAAGCGATACAATGACACTGTCAGCCCGCGTCGGCCCATGGGTGGAATGGATTCTAGCTATTCTGGGTCTGCTGTCCGTGGCATTTACTTATAGGAGAGGTAAGAAAGCTTTTCATGACTAAGCTGAGCGATAAAACACTGGTCATCATCCCGACCTACAACGAGAGGGAAAACCTTCCTCTGATCATCGGTCGACTGCTAAAGGCCGAGCCCGAGCGCGTGGACGTCCTCGTCGTCGATGATTCCAGCCCGGACGGCACCGGAGATCTGGCCGACGAGATGGCCGCTGAGAACTCGAAGATCCACGTGATGCACCGCGGCGGCAAGGGCGGCCTCGGTGGCGCTTATATCGCCGGCTTCCGCTGGGGTCTGGAGCGCGACTACGAGATCCTGTGCGAGATGGATGCCGACGGCTCCCACGCTCCCGAGCAGCTGTACCTGCTGCTGGACCGCATCGACTCTGGCGCGGAGATGGTCCTGGGTTCCCGTTACGTCAAGGGCGGCAAGACCGTGAACTGGCCGGTCAGCCGCGAGGTTCTCTCCCGCGGCGGCAACTTTTACGCCTCTCTGGCGTTGGGCGCGGGCCTGTCCGACATCACCGGCGGCTACCGTGCATACCGCCGCGAGGTGTTGGAGGAGATCGACCTGGATGCCGTCGATTCCGCCGGCTATGTCTTCCAGGTGGATCTGGCTTGGCGCGCCGTCGAGGCCGGCTTCGACGTGCGCGAGGTTCCGATCACCTTCACCGAGCGAGAGATCGGCGACTCCAAGATGAGCGGCAACATCGTCTCCGAGGCTCTGCTGCAGGTGACGAAGTGGGGTGCCGCGCACCGCTTTAACCAGTTCAAGAACCTGGCTCAGGAGTCTTGGCGCATCGGTGCCGGCACCGTGCGTAGCTACTTCTGATTCGCTTCCTGCTGCTCCTTCATGAGCTTCACCGCAGTGCGGCGGCGCTTACGGAGTAGCTCGATGCGCTCGTCGAGCAGCTCGTCGAGCTCCTCGAGGCTGCGGCGCTCGCGCAGCATGTCCCAGTGAGTGCGCGGGGGCTTCACCGGCTTGGATTCCTGGCCTTCGCCCTCGACCAGCGTGCCCATCTGGCCGTTCTTGCACATCCACTCCTGTGGAACCTCCGCATCGTCGGCGAAGGGAACCTCGTAGATTTCCCCAGCCTCGGTGCGGTATTTCACCATGCGGCGGGGAGCTAGGTCGTGGTCGCGGTCCGTCTCATAAGAAACGGCACCCATGCGACTTCCACGCAGTACGCGATCGGCCATTCTTCATCACTCCTAAATCAGTTCGAACTAATCCATCATAACAACGAAGTTTCGTTAAGAATTGTTCCATGCCTCGACCAAAGCACTGCGCCTGGTGCGGCAGGGTAGTTGAACCCGGCCCGACGAACCGGCCCCGCAAGTTTTGCAATCAATCGTGCCGCCAGCGCGCCTACGAGCAGCGCGCCCAGTTGGCGGGCACCTCAATCCCGGCGGATTCCGTCATTATGTCTGCCAGCGCGGCCGAGAAGTTCCACGATGACCTCTTCGAGCTGCGCTGCGCCGCCGAGGACCTGTGCACCGCCGCAAAGGAAGGGGAGTCCGCCGAGGTGGTGGAGGAGTTGGCGTCAGAACTAGAGAGCATGGCCCGCCGCATCGAGCAACTTAGGGGTCGCAGGTAGGAGGGGCTATGCTATAGGGCATGCGTAAGGGAATCATCACTCTCGCCGTAATTGGCATGATTGTCGGTGTGCTGATGGCTTTCGGGCCGCTGGTGGCGAATTACTTTAGCGACCGAGGCTTGCGAACCGCCGACATAACCGCAGGTGGCGAGCCTGCCAGCGTGGGAATGGACGGCTCCTGGCACGTGGTAAGGGGAGCCGGTGACAACGTTTCGCAGGCTGGCTACACCTTCGACGAGAAGCTGCCCGCCGGCTCCAAGACCACCTCGGGCCGCACCGAGGACGTTGAGGGCGACGTTAAGGTTGAGGATAAGAAGCTCACCGAGGGCAAGATCACGGTCGACGTTGCCAGCATCAGCAGTGACGTGGAAAAGCGCGACATCAACGTGCGCAAGAGCATCCTGCACACCGATAAGTTCCCGAAGGCCACGTTTACGCTGACAGAGCCCGCCAACGTCTCCAATCTGCCGGACGATGGCACGACCGAGAAGGTAAAGGTCACCGGCGACCTCGAGCTGCGCGGCAAGAAGAATCCGGTGACCGCCGAGCTGAAGGTTCTGCGCACCGGCGAGCACGTGATCCTGCAGGGCAACATCCCGTTCAAGCGCAGCGACTTCGACATCCAGACCCCGCAGTTCGTCGCCGCGACGATCGCCGACGAAGGCACCATCGATCTGCTGCTGGTTCTCGAGCAGGATAAGTAGGCGGCGGTCACATGTCTCCGGAGATGCTCAAGTACTCGCGCATCATGCGCATCGTGGTGCTGTTGTTCTTTATCGGCTACCTGCTGTGGCAGGGCACGGGCCTGACGTATTTCTTCGCCGCGGTCTGCGCGCTGTTCCTGGCCGCCACCTGCTATCAGCTGTGGCAGTCCAGGGATTAGCCGATAATATACATTATGACACTTTAGCTTCCTGCCACGTTGGGTAGCGCTGCGCTGCCTTCCACGGATCCCTGCAGCTGCCCCACCGGCGCCTCACACGTGCGCCCCAGCGGCTCGCCGCGGAAACGCTTCAAGATGAAGTCGATGCCGCACGCTCCGCCCGTCACCGCCTGGATGAAGTGATTGTATTCGCCCACCGGCGGCATAATGTCGTCGCGGTACTCGACCTGCGCGCCCTTCTCGCACCACGTGCGCGCCAGTTCCTTCGCCTGGTTGTACTCGACGTTCTTGTCGTGACGCCCAGATATCACCATCACCGGCGCCACCGGACGCTTAAGCCCAATTCGCTGATCTTCCATAGCTTCCCGCGCCTCAGGCATCTCCTTCAACAACTCATCGAGCGTCTTGCCCGACTTTGTCCACTCACTCGTCTTCTTGTGCCCGTACTTGTCCGTGATCTCCCCGGTACACATCGTGGATAGATCCTTCAGCGCCTGCTTGCCCTCATCATTGAGGTGCTTATCCAGCAGCGGCTGCAGATGCGGATATCGCTCCAGCAAGCCGTTGATCGTGAAGCCGATCGCTCCCATAAGATCCGAACCGTCGATGTTCCGCTGCACCGCCTCCAGATCCGCAGGCGGCGCCGAGGCATAGGCGCCCACCACGTTGAGCTCCGGAGCGTACTCAGCCGCCGCCTCGACCGCCGCAGCCGACGCACCGCCGCCCAGCGAATGCCCGTAGAACGCCACCGGCCCGTCGCCCACGCCCGCTGCGCGCGCCGCATCCAGCATCGCGTGCGCCTGATCGTCGCGGTTCATGTACGTATGAATCCCCGGGGTTCCCATACCGATGTAGTCGGTCACCACCACGCGCACACCCTTGGAAGCAAACACCCAGTCGTAGATGCCCTCCAGGTTCACCGCTCGCTTCGCCTTGATCGGATCCGGCTGCCCGTCCAGTGGCCAATTCTTACTCGGTGCACACTGATCGCCCTGCCCGACCGTTCCGCGGCCAATCACCACGGTCGGGCGCGGCCCCTTGCCTTTCCACTCAACGATAGGTTCCACAATGTAGCCGCTGACCTGGGTTTCCTTCCCCTCCGACGTGGTCGTCGTGTTTTCGATTCGGTCCACCGTCTTCGGCAACCTCATGTGCAGGTCGCCGAAAACATTGGAATATGCGACCTTCTCCCTCTTTGTTATCTGCGCCGCCTCGGCGGGCGACGCGAATCCGGCAAATGCAATGACTGTTGCGCATGCGAGCGCTGCTGTTTTCTTGAGCATTACTTTGTTGTACCAAACCAAGTACCCCCGAAGGGGTAAAAACCGAAAAGTTAGCCAACGGAAACTAAGGGCGTCAATAAGTTAAGTGCATGGACCTCAGCAACATCCGCATCGGTACCGCATCGGCCGGGCTGCAGATCGAGGGATCTCCGCGCCCTAACAATTGGAGTGAGTGGGTCGCCAAGGACGGCACCACCCCACACCCCACCACCGACCACTGGCGCCGCTGGCGCGAAGACAACCAGCTCATGAGCGACCTCGGCCTGCAGATCGCGCGCGTCGGCGTGGAGTGGTCGCGCGTGGAGCCCGAGCCCGGCCGTAACGACCACGACGCGCTCCAACGCTACCGGGAAGAGTTTCTTGACCTGCGCGAACGCGGCATCGAGCCGCTAGTCACCCTGCATCATTTCGGCCACCCCGCCTGGTTCGAAGCCACCGGTGCATTCACCCGCGAGGCGAACGTGGAGATCTTCCTGCGCTATGTCGACGTTGTGCTCGACCACCTGGGCGACGTAGTCACCGACTGGATCACCATCAACGAGCCGAACGTCTTCGCCACCGAGGCCTACCTCTTTGGCTCTACTCCACCCGGCCGCGGCGGCCTGCCCAAGGTGCGCCCCTGCCTGCGGAACATGGCAGCGGCACACCTGCTGGCCTACCAGCGCATCCACTCACGCTTGGACAGTCCGCGCGTGACCTTCGCCCACCACCGCCGAGTCTTCGCCCCCATGAACCCGCGCAACCCCTTCCACCGGCTACTTACTCCCCTGGTCGAGTGGCTTTTCCAGGGCGCGATCGAACCCGCCTTCTTCGAGGGCCGCTTCCACCCCGTGCTCGGTCGCCCCAGCCTCGACCTGCCCAGCGGCGGGGTCTTCGCCGATGCTGTGGCCATTAACTACTACTCGCGCACGGCGGTGCGCGGTTTTTCTGACGCCACCTTCCCCGGCACCCCAACCAATGACCTCGGCTGGGAAATCTACCCGCCGGGGATTGCAGAGGTCTCCGCCGATCTTGCGAAGCGCTACCAGCTGCCAGTGTGGATCACGGAGAACGGAACCGCCGATGCCGACGAACGCTTCCGCTGCGCGTTCATCCTGGACCATCTGGCGGAGCTTTCCCGCGTGCCGGAAGTGGAGCGCTACTACCACTGGTGCTTCGTGGACAACTGGGAGTGGTCCGAGGGGATGGCGCAGAAGTTTGGCGTGGTGGACGTGGATCGGCAGGTCAAGCCCGCTGGACGTCTACTGCAGGCGCTGATCCGCGAGGGCGCCATCACCCCGGAAATTGATGCCGAGTTCAGAGAGAAGGGTCACTGATGTTGCAGACTCTCACCGCCGCTGAGCGCGAGCCGAAGTGGTTCTATTGGAAGTTCGGCGTGGCCTTCTTCGGCTCCGTCTTCGCCTGGGCCGGCCCCACGCAGCTGCTGCTGGGCTTGCAGATGATCGAGCTGCGGCCGGACACCAAGGAGGATTCCCTCGCCCTCATGATGATGCTCGGCGGCGCGACCGCCGTGGTTACCAGCCTACTGACCGGCTATATCGCCGACCGCAGCTGGTTCTGGGTGGGCCGCTGGGGCAAGCGCCTGCCGTGGGTTCTGCTGGCCGCGCCACTGGTCACGCTGGGTTTGCTGCTGATGTCTTTCAGCCCCGACTTCTGGGTGCTCACCGGGCTGTGGTGCCTGGTGCAGGTGTTCGTGGCGTTCGTGACGAACAACCTGATGACGGTCACCGCGGATGTTGTCCCCCAAGAAAAGTTCGGGTTAGTTTCCGGAATCGTCGGCGCGACCTACACCTTCGGAATCGTCGGCGGGACCGCCGTTGCAGCAGCTTTACCGATCCAGCAGGCGTACTGGGTTGTGGGCGTCATTTCCCTTCTCTTTATCTTCCAATTCGCTTTCGGGCGCGGCCACGTGGACGTGCACGTACGCCCGTACAATTCGCTGTCCGCGACGGTCGGCGACGAGGGTTCTTACCGCAATTACTGGCTTGTCTTCTGCAGCCGTTTCGTGATTCACCTGGCCAACTACACCAGCTTGTTCTACCTGCTGTATTACCTGCGGGATCACATCGGAATACCCGACCCGGATGCGGGCGTGCTGGAACTGACTTTGCTGTATGCGATGTTCACCATCATCACTGCGTTTATCAGTGGCGGCGTGTCGGATCGGTTGGGGCGGCGGAAGATTCTGGTGGTCGTCTCGGCGCTTGGTGTCGCTGTTGCTACGGGCATGATGACTATCGCCACCAGCATGGGTTTGGTTTATGCCGCGGCGATGCTGTTGGGGTTGAGCTGGGGCGTGTTCAGCAGCGTGGATCAGGCCATGGTTAACGAGTCGCTGCCCAGCAAGAAGAACCGTGCGCGCGACGTGTCACTGATGTCGCTCACCCAGGGGGTCAGCAACATGTTCTGCGGTGGCCTCGCGGCCCTCGCGTTGAGGCATTTCGATTACCCCGGCATGTTCCTGATGTGCAGCATCATCTGCGTGTTCGGCGCGCTGCTGGTGCTGCCCGTCACCTCCTCAAAGTAGTGGTTAGAACGGCGGCTCCTCTTCGTCCTTCTGCAATTGTTCGAGCTGCTTGATCTGGCTGTTCAGTTCCTTTCGCGCCAGCTCGGCGATGGCGTTGGCGATCGTAACCTCACTGTTGATCCGCCGCTGTAGCTCTTCCTTGATTTCTTCGACGGAGGCGCAGTTCAGCATTTTCTGCAGCTCCTCGCGGGTGATAGACAGCCCGCGCGGCATCATCGGATCGGCGTTGAGCTTCTCCTCGTTGAGTTGGCGCACCACTCGCGCCTTGCGAACCCCGCGCTCGGCGAAGTTCTCGCGCGCCAGTGGCCCGTCGGGCACGGTCACAACCTCGTGGCCGTCTCCGTGCGAGGTCCACACTTCGGTGCCATCGGCGTGCAGCGCAACGTCCCAGGTACCG